>DATIFR010000032.1:0-10036 GCA_035455145.1 Nitrospira sp. | reverse complement strand
GGTCCTTTTTTCGCCTTGGCCTTGAAAAATTGAGCAGGATCGTTCTTCCCTCTGACCATATAGGACAGCCGGCCCCTCGTGGCATCGCTCGAGTCAAAGAGATAGACGCTGTCCGGGGCGACCGGCATAGAGAATTTTGCGGGATCGGACGGCTTGTCCGGTGTTTGTCCATTACGCATCGGCACAGCCCGCTGTTTCAGCAAACTGATGGCGTTGCCCTTCCCGTTGTAAAGCATATTGGACACCGCATGCCTGACATCCGGAACCGGATCGTTGGTCAGTGGGATCAGCATGTTCACATCCTGGTCCTGCGGTCCGATCATGCCGAGCGCGTGCGCCGCGTCAATCCGCAATTCGACTTCAGGTGTTTTTCGAAACAATCGAACAATATCAGGGATGTACTTGCGATCGGCGGTAGAACCTAACGTCAACAAGTCCTCCTTCAAGATCGCGACGAAATCGTTTCTCTGTTTGTCGCAACTCGCATCTTTCACTCCCTTGCCACTGCAATCGCGGAGATACTTCGCCACTATTTGATCTTCTCGGTCATCGGCTGGTGCCGAAGCGGCCGTCGCCGGTTGCTGGCCCGCAGCCGGTGGCGATGCCGCCCAAACCAGAGGAGAGTGCGAAGGGATCCCGAATGCTATGACTACGCCTGTCATGATGACGGAACGGGCTTGACCTAGCCTCATACGTATCCTCCTTACAATCTACTCGTCCAGCTACAAGAGCTGTGCTATCTCGCCTCAAATCATCTACCGCTGGATTTCCAAATCTTCCAAGTCTTCATCTTGACCGGCCGTGCCGGTGAATCCTCCAGCGGCCTTAACGTGGCGCCATGCCTTGTTTCGTTTTTCACGTTCCGCCGCCAGCTTCTTGAGATAATTCCCATTCTCGAGATCTTTGATGCTTTTCGCTTCCGTCGGGCAGGCCGCTTTGAATGCCGGCAGGGAATCGTTGATGACTTCCTGAGCCTTTCCTTCGCCCATTATGAAATACAGGTCGACCCGCTTGTAGATCTCATTCATGAGTTCCGCGCACGATTTTGCGCCGCCCGAGCCAGCCTTCTCCGGCCCTGCTGGACTCGCTGGAGGCCATAAGAGCATGGTGATGGACAGTGAGACCGCAGAGAGAAGCATCCGCAAACTTGCCATAGTCCCTCCTATACTCAGTTAACGTGATGCAGTATAACGGTGTCGTGAAGACAAATCTTCGCGCATTTCTGGCGCCCATGGCGTTCTGCACTGCCGCGCTGATTGTCTATGCCGGAGCCTTCCACGGGGATTTTCATTACGACGACTCACTCACGATTCTCGAAAATCCGCATCTTTCAAACTGGCACACCTTCATCGACCATCTCGATCACATGGTGCGTCCCATCTTGTACGCGACCTTCCTGGTGGATGGCTCGTTGTATGGGTTCGATCCCGCGGGCTATCATCTCCTGAATCTCCTCCTTCACCTGGGCGCAGGGTTTCTGATTTATTGCATCATCGCCAGCGCGGTAGCAGATGAATGCTCCGTTGTTCCGTTTTGGACCTCGCTGCTCTTCCTGATCCATCCAATTGCTACCGAAACGGTGACGTATATTTCCGGACGCGCCTCCGGCTTAATGGCGTTCTTTTATCTCCTGGCGTTCTTCCTCTACATCAAGGCGTCCGAGGAACTCAGAACCGCACTGCCTCGCCGGTACTACCTGTCAGGCGCCGTCATTTTTTTCCTACTGGCGATTGGCTCCAAGGAAACGGCGGTCACGCTTCCGATCATTCTGCTCCTTTGGGATACTGTCATATGCCGGTTGAAAGGTCCGGCGCTCCGCGCTGCCATACTCTTACGCCATTCGCCCTTTTGGGTCGCCCTGCTACTCGCGGCCGCCTGGGCCTGGAGCCATCCGCGCTATGCGGCGCTCGCGGAATTCAGTTTCACGATCCGACCGCTCTGGGACCACCTGCTGAGCGAATTGCACGCCGCGGCCTACGCGCTGCTGCTATTGTTTTCTCCCTGGAACCAGAACTTCGATCACGACCTCCCGGTATTTCACTCGCCGACACAATGGCCGCTTCCGCTCGATCTCTTGCTGCTCTCGGCCGTAACGGCCGGCATCTTTTTCTCCGCCAGGCGGCTTCCGCTGGTCGCATTCGGTTTGAGCTGGTTCTTCTTACAGTTGCTGCCCGCCAGTCTGATCCCACGCAACGACTTCTTGAGCGAGCGCAATCTCTACCTGCCCGCGATCGGGCTGCTGCTTGCGATCGTTGCGCTTGGTTCGCATCTCATTCAATGGCTTCTGACGATCGTCCGGCGACCGGCCCTCGTGCGCTTCGGCTCGTCCGTGCTTGCGACAGGCTTGATCGCCGCACTTTGCTTCTTCACCTACCAGCGGAACCTGCTCTACCAAGACCGCCTCCTGCTCTGGTCCGACGCGGTCCGAAAATCCCCGAACAAAGCGAGGCCCCACAATAATCTCGGCTACGCCTATGCTCTTCGGGACGACTGGGACCGCGCAATCGACGAATTTCGCGCGGCAGCCCGGCTCGATCCCGATTTCATCGTCGCCCAGCAGAATCTCCGCGACGCGTATCTTCATCGCGTCGGACGGCAGTAGAGATCTCTCCGGTTTACCGATCAACCGTTTGTTCCTTGCATGACCGTCTGCCCATAGCGCAACAGACGTGAGGCCTGTTCCCATTGATCCATCATGTTCAAGGCGACAAGCAACAAGCGTTGCCCGTCCTTGAACATGCTGGCGATGAGGCAGCGGCCTGCCTTGCTCGTGTAGCCGGTCTTTACGCCGTTGACGTCCGGATCAACCAGGAGTTCATTCGTACTATGCAGCGACAGTTTCCTGGCGCCGTCCACCGTCGAGATGTCGCGGACCAGCGTTCTCACCATCATGGAGAAAAACGGTTGCTGCAGAGCCTGCTCAGTTAATTTTGCGAGATCCGCCGCGGTCGAATAATGGCCGGGCGCATCGAAACCGCAGGGGTTGGCGAAATGGGTATTCTGTAATCCCAGACGAACGGCCCGCTCGTTCATCATCGCGACGAACCGTTTGTCGTCGCCGCCGATGTGCCAGGCGATCGCCTCGCAAGCGTCATTCGCGCTGGCGACCAGCATGGCCGTCAGCAAGTCGCGCAGGAGAAACTTCTCCCCGGCTCTGAAGTGGTTGGACGAATGATGGACGATCGCGCGGGGGTGGATCTTTACCACTTCTTGCAGCGGCGCGGATTCAAGCGCCACCAGCGCGGTCATGATTTTGGTGAGGCTGGCGGGCGGAAGGCGGCGGGTGGCATTCTTTTCCAGTAGGACCCGACCCGATTTGAGCTCGACCATGTACAAGGCGGACGCCTTGATGGCCGGCCGATCCGTGACATGATCAGCAAGAACAGCGCGCGGCAGAACGGTGACCGCCGTTACGAAGACGGCGACAAAGAGCCATCTGCCTCGCAGACAATCGGTCATGTCGATTGTCTATCGCCTATCGCCCGAACAAGCCCTTCAACATATCGCCGGCCTTCTGCATGTCGGACTTTTCCTCGGCAGGCGGTTCAGGCTCGGGGGTCGGCTGGGTTTCCGGTTCCGGCATGGTTCTGGGCGGCCTTCCCGTCTGAGCTCTGGGATTCGGCATGCCGCGTTGACCCATGCCCTCGCGCCCCATCATCCCTCCCATCATGCCGCCCATGTCGAATTTCGTGAATCCGTCAGGAATCTCGAACAATTTCGGATCCTGCTTGCCGATTATGAGATTGCTCAGCTCGGTCAGCATCCGCTTCTTGTCATTCCCTTCCTTATAGAGCAGGTCCTGCTTGACGTTGATGCCCTCTTTGGTCCGCCAGGAAAAACCGCCGTATTTTTTCCCGTCCGTGCTCGTCGCGATGGTCTTGTACTTCGTCACCTTGACGCCGTTCAGCGTCTCCTCGCCCATCGCGGTGTCTTCGTACGTCCATTGCGACGGATCATTCTTCTGCCCTTGCTCCTGTGCTCCTGCCAGCGAATACTCCATATACATGTTTTCCGACGGCATGAGCGTCCACATGGTTTTAGTGTCATAACGGAAAATCATGACTGCCCCCTCACCGGAGCCGGTTAACATCTCCTTCCGTTCCTTGGTCGGGGTCACAAAGATCTTCTGCTGCGTTGTGCCTTGTTCATCTTCAACCCTCGCATCGGCTGAATACTCCGCTTGAGGACGACTTATCTGACCTGCATCCGCAGGCAACCAGGTCAGCGAAATCACGAGGGCGATCAGAACGACGAGGATGCGTGGCATGGCGAACTCCTTCCGATATGCGTGAACGGTGAGGCAGATGTGTTCGGCCGGCCTGGTTCCGTGGCGACTTACAAAGGCCACGGGGACACGGAAAACTGAGGGCGAAGGGTATCCCGTGCGGAGAAAGAAGTAAAGATGGTATTTCTTGAGAAGAATTCGCAGCCAGTTGGCGGAAATTCGGGTAACAGGCGCGAAGGGTTGGGTGTCTGGCGGTTGCCTGGACTTTTCCGCTAACCATAATTACAATCCGGCGGCTCACGGCTGAACGTTCGGTCGTGACGTGTCGGGCGGAGGGAGGATTATGGCTGTATCTTGTCGGTTCCGCACGTTGCCGGTCATCCTCGCGCTCCTCGCCGCTGGCGCTTCCTTCTCCGTATTCACGACGCACGCTACGCAGCCACCAGAGGATCTAGCGGCATCCGGTGGCGTGGTTCCCCAATCGGGCAACTGCTCTGCCGCGCGCCCGGATGACGAGCGGTGCCTGCCTGGGGGGCCGCAAGGCCAAACCGGACCAAGCCAGTCGGTCATTCCCCCCGTACCTCCAATCACACCACCCGCTCCGCCGGTCACGCCTCCGATAACTCCCCCGCCTTTTCCTCTCACGCCGTGGCACATCGACCCTCAAGGCAGCCCGCCCCTTGATCCATACTCCGCCCTGTTTTTCACCGGCTGGGCCAAAGCCCGATTGGATGTTAATGGCGATGATCAGGACATCACGTATGAGTCGAACCGGGCGGACCTGCTATTTTGGAGAAGCAATAACCAGCAGATGCCGGGCAACACTCACTACCTCCTAACTCCAGTACCGGAGGGCCCGGACAGCAAGAGCACGCCATTGTCAGTCACCTGGACAGCTAAGGGGAGAGTCGGTGACTGCACAGTCGAAGGGAAGACGGCAATCCTCTTCTACATGCTCCATACCGACATCGTGGATCCTACGCGTCCGGCCTATGGGCATCTATATGTGATCGGGCCCGACGGGGGCGACTTTCACAGTGTGATCATCAGCGCATTCAATCCGGACGCGAGACTCAAGAAAACCTGTCCCGGCAATCCACCAACCGTCACTGAGGAACCGTTCGAGGCCGGCTACCTTCTACATATTGTATTCAGAAAGAACATGTATGAGGAGCGCGGCTTGCTTGTATTAAGTGGCATGCAAGTTCTTGACGCGAGTAAGCCGGATGCCATTCTCGACATGCTTCCTCCTGGCCCTGGGCGTGACATAGCCAGTCAAGCACTCAGTCAAGCGCAGGCTTCACCCTCCCGCACCAGCCGGGTTTACACCTGGGAGTGGGCGCTATATCCGTATGGCAATTATGATGAAGGCTTGGGGCAGCCACATTGAGCCATTCAATCCTGAGTGCGCGAGCGCTTCCCGGCCTGCAGAAGTCCCAAATAGTTACAGCGAAAGATGCAGCGTTGATCGTTCCGATGATGGAGTTTGGCGCAATAAACCTGCGCGAGGCCTTTCCGCCACATATAGACCTCCGCCGCAAGCAGCATGCCGAGTGGTGGTGCTGTCAGGTAGATCCAAAATGACGTCCAGAGATGGGCAGTGAATGCAGAGGCGAAGGTCCTGGCCGGGTTCATGCTCATGCCGGAGAGCGGCGCTTCAAGACTAATATAGATTGCGACGAGAGAGCCGGCGATCACGCCGGTGAATACGTTCAGCGCACGATGATTGGAGACCAAGAGTACCGTCAGCATGAGCCCGAATGAGATGATGGTTTCCGCGACGAAAGCGATTGCCGTACCCGACTCTCCCGGGGTCGTGACGACATAGTTGACAGCAGGATGTTCGATAGCCATGCCGATCGCGGCGGCACTGAGCAGTACTCCTGTCAATCCTCCCAGCGATTGCGCGATCACATAGAAAGACGCATCGATCCCTTCGATTTTCCCCAATCGAAAAAACGTCAAGGTCACAGCAGGATTTAAATGTGCGCCGGACTGTTTGCCCCAGGGTGAATAGATGATCCCGATGGCCGTCAGGCCCATCGCGAAGCCGATCACGACGCGACGAAGGAGGGGGTCGGCAATCGTTGCGTGAAGCGGCGAGTGAGGATACTCGAGCGCCGCAGTTACGAATGAAGCTGAGACCATAAAAAGCCCCAGCCCCGCCGCTTCCATCAAATACTCGGGCCAGTGGGCTCGCAGCGTATCAACAGGCGACCGCATGGGCGAGGGTTCCTCTCCTGCTGCCTCCGGAGGAGCGCGCCGGCGACTTGCGCACTTGAGTGGTGGCGACGGCGTAACTGATTCGGATCGGATCCTGCCCGCGATAGGCTGCTCTGATCCAGATTTCCTCCGCCGTCTCATGGCACGGACGGCAGCGCCAGCGCGTAATCGTCATTGCTCCGTTCTCGTCCTGGATCTCCTGCCGGCTGGTGCTCGACATCATGCGATCGCAGCTTGGGCAGCACATGGTTCCCTCCTTCTCGGATTCCTATCGTGAGCGCACCGCGTAGCGGCTTCGTTGCTGTGTTCGTATCGGTACAAGGATCGGTTGCGGCATCAGTTCGTCGAGCCGACGGCGCCATTCCAGGAAATCCACTTGCTGTGAGAGCCACCAGCAGCCGGCGGCGAAGCGGCGGTCGTGCATCCAGCGGTTCATGTGTTGGATCGTCCAGTACAGTCGTGTTGTCATCGGTCACCTCACCTTCACAGTCCTGCTGTTTGGTCGTGAGACCGCCGATGTTCTTACAGATGCCGGGAGACGGATTCAGCGGGTGTGAGGAGAAATAGGTCTCGGGACTGATGCAATGAGAGCAACGTCGAGGATCGGGAGAGAGGCAAGTGCTTCCTGGGCCTGCCCGTGATAGTACGCCCACTCCGGCTGCGTATAGCGGGAGATCAGACGTTCATAGAGCGCCCGGGCCTCGAGAATACGGTCCTGCCCTGCCATGACCTTTGCCGCTCGGATTGTGCAGGCAGCACCGAGTGCGTGCGGATCGACGGCGGTACGGAGCGGCTGCCGCCTGACGTGCAGGTTCCAGGATCTCATCCAGGTGGGTGGCTCAGGGCCCGCTAACATCACCTGCTCGAATTGTTCGACGAGTTGCAACAGCGTAGCCGGCTCGTTCGCCTCGAGACATTGTTGATAGCGTTCCCACAAAGGCATGACTGAAGGAGGAGCGGCCGTTTCCCATTGATCGAGCCGCGGCAACCCTTGGCACCCGGTGAGAAGCAGGAAGAACAGGCAGATGATCCAGTACATGGATCTCTGTCAGATATGGTCACAGTCCCTTACAGTTCAGGAGACAGGGGCTTATTGGTTTTTTGAGCGGAGTGCCTCTTTGAGGCGAGCTTTCGCCGACGGGGAGAGCTGGGAATCGCCTTGTTGCGCGGCGCTAGAGGACTTCGCCATTTGCTGCAATACTTTGCGTACCTGAATGAGTTGCCGGCGGTACTGCGCGCAGGCTTCGCAGATCCAGTAGTGAAGTTGGAGGGTAAGCCTCGTCGTCCAGGGGAGGGGACGATCCAGAGATTGCGACACCAAGTGCGTGACGTCCTTACAAGAGGGCGTGATACGAGCCAACCAATTTTTGATTATTTGGTGCAACGCTAGTCGGCTCCGGTCGATGGCTAAGAAAAGGTTACGGGTTCAGTGACGCCTCGTCCCCTCGCCCAAGGCTATTGCTTCTGTTCTGTTGAGTCGATGAAGGAGTCTTTTCCTTACGCTGTCGTTCAACCACCCGTTTTGTTGCGACTCTGGTGCCTATGGCCTGAATGCGAATGTCTTCTAGCAGTGCCCGCAGGGGCTCTGCAACCGACCAGGCCTGAGCATCGCAGCCCCGCGGGTAGTGCGGTGCCTCCGCACCGAATATCTCCGACACCTGACCCAGACAAGCTTCGTGCAGATGGGCTTCGAGGCCGACGATAAAACTTCTTGCCTTGCTGCGGGATCTTCATCTCATTTTATTTATTCACCGCTCTGCTGAATCAGTTTTGCAACCAGGCCCGTCCACCCGGTTTGGTGACTTGCGCCGACCCCGGCACCGCTATCTCCATGGAAATATTCGTGGAACAGCACGTTGTCCCGCCAGTGCAGATCTTCTTGAAATACGCGTGCCGTGCCGAATACCGGGCGCTTCCCGTCACCGTCTTGGAGAAAAATGTGTGTGAGGCGCCGTGAGATCTCTCCTGCCACTTCCCACAGTGTCGCTTTGTTGCCGGATCCGGTCGGATAGTCCACTGTGAATTGGTCGCCGAGGAAGTAATGAAACTTCTGGAGTGATTCGATCAGGAGGTAGTTGACGGGAAACCAAATCGGGCCGCGCCAATTGGAATTTCCGCCGAACAGGCCCGTGCTGGACTCCGCCGGCTCATAGTCCACGCGATGTTCATGGCCCATCACATTAAATACATAGGGATGGTCCTTGTGATATCGGGAGAGCGCGCGAATGCCATAGGAGGAGAGGAATTCCCTCTCATCCAGCATGTAGCGCAGCACTGAGCGCAGTCGATCGCGACTGACGAGCGACAGAAACCGCCGGACCTCTCCGTCTCGTGACTCTGTCTCGACATGTTGAGAAAAATCCGGTCGGTTCTCGATGAACCATTGCATGCGGTGTTTGAAGCGAGGGAGCTTGTCGATGAGTTCAGAATCAAGCGTTTCTACGGCGAACAGGGGAATCAGGCCCACCATTGAGCGAACCTTTATATGGCAGGTCTTCCCATCAGGCAAGTGCAGCACATCATAGAAGAACCCGTCTTCGCGATCCCACAACTCGATCTTCTCGCCGCCGATGTTGTTCATTGCGCGGCAGATATAGACGAAGTGCTCGAAGAATTTACTGGCCACGTCTTCGTAGGCTCGATTGTCGCGAGCGAGCTCCAATGCGATCGCCAGCATGTTCAGGCAATACATGCCCATCCAGCTGGTGGCATCCGACTGCTCGATGTGTCCGCCGGTGGGTAGCGGGGCGCTGCGGTCGAACACCCCGATGTTGTCGAGGCCGAGGAATCCGCCTTGGAAGATGTTCTTGCCCTCAGCATCCTTGCGGTTGACCCACCAGGTAAAGTTCAGCAGCAGTTTATGGAAAACCCGTTCGAGAAACCGGCGATCCCCGACACCCTTGCGTTTCTTCTCGATTTTGTAGACGCGCCAAGCGGCCCAGGCATGAACCGGCGGATTCACGTCCCCGAAGGCCCATTCGTACGCGGGGATCTGGCCGTTCGGGTGCATGTACCATTCGCGCAGCATGAGTACGAGCTGTTCCTTGGCGAAGGTCGAATCGACGAGCGCGAGGGGGATGCTGTGGAATGCGAGGTCCCAGGCCGCGTACCAGGGATACTCCCATTTGTCCGGCATCGAGATCACGTCGGCGTTGTAGAGATGGGTCCAGTCAGAGTTTCGTCCACGCCATCGTTCGCGCGGCGGCTCCGGCATCATCGGGTCGCCCTTGAGCCAACGGTTGACGTCGTAATGATAGAACTGTTTGCTCCACAGCAGGCCGGCGAAGGCCTGTCGTTGCACGCGCCGTGCATCTTCGGATAGATCGCTTGGGGCCAGACTGTTGTAAAACTCATTGGCTTCATGAATCCGTTGGGTGAAAACCGCATCGAAGTTCTGCTTCGTGAAGCCCGTCACGCTTTCGTCGTTGGTGAACCGCAGCTTGATGTTTTTCATGGCGCCCGGTGCGAGCGTCAGCACGTAGTGGGCTGCTGCCTTGGTCCCCAGATGATCCGGGTTGACCGCTTCCTTATCGCCCTGCACGACATAATTGTGGAAGCTGTCTTTCACATAGCGGGCGCCTTCCTGGT
>DATIFR010000031.1:0-4605 GCA_035455145.1 Nitrospira sp. | reverse complement strand
GATATAAAGGGCAGAGGGCTCCGTGGGGTGGATGACTATGCTGCTGACAAAAGGATCGGGGAGCGACAGCCCGATCCGCTCCCATTGTTCCCCCCTGTTCGCCGTGCGGAATAGTCCCTTCGTGGTCCCGGCATACACGATTTCGGAGTTGACCCGATCAATCTCAATGGCGTTCACGCCCAACGCCATCGACGCCATGAGTTCTGTGTCCGGAATCAGTCCGTTGTTGATTTTCTTCCACGACATCGCGGCGTCGTCCGAGCGATAGATCCCTCCGGTGGTGCCTCCGTAAAGAATCGTCGGGTCCTTGGAATTGATCGCGATCGAGGTCACGATGTGGACTTCCTTCATGCCGTTCATGCGCTCTTCCCATTCACGGCCCGCATTTTTCGTGTAGTAAGCGCCGACCGTCGTGGCTGCGTAGATCTTCTCGCTCAGTGCCGGGTGGAAGACGAACTGATTCACAAAAGAGACGTGTTCTTTCAACCCGACATTATGCGGCAGCCAATGTTGGCCGCCGTCAGGGCTCTTATAGACCGCATCTCCCATCGTGCCGGCGTAAATCGTGGCAGGCAGCTGCGGATCGATCGCCACTGTCGTGACGCGTCTGGCACTGAAACTGGGGAATTTCTCCCAGAACTGGCCGCCGTCGCGTGACTTATAAACAGCGTCGTTCGTTGCGACGTAAAGAATGTTCGCGTTCGTCGGATGCAGCGCGATCGAGACAATCGCTTCACTGTCTTTCTGGCAACCAACACAGAAGAGCACCAACGCGACGGACGCGAATTGAGCGATAGTTCGAATCAGCATGGTGTAATGGCGCGTGACCTAAACACAGGATCCGACGAGGAGTCAAGAAGAGCACGGCCGTTACAACTTCTTGGCAAAGCGCTCGGCATAACCGGTCAGTTCCATGTAACCCTGGCCATGGATCGGCTGGCCTTGGGCTGTGCCGGTCGTCTCGATCGCGCCTTCCCAGTAGGTGACTTGTGTGCTGCGTGTCGTCGAGAGTTCCTGCTCTGCAAGGCGCGGGATGAGGTCAAGCGAGACTTGTTTCGAAGGAATGGTCAGGCGCCAATGTTGGGGATACCGAGCCTTGTTTGCCGGGCTGGTCCAATAACTCATCGGTTCCAGCGTAAAATCTCCGATCGAGAGATGGTACGCCTGCCCATCCCGGTCGATGAGGGTACCGCTTGAGGCGGGATCGGCCGATCCATCCGCACGGCGTAATCGGTAGAGCATAAATTCCGTCCGATTATCGAGCTGTATGCTGAACCAATCCCATCCCACCAGATCCTTCCCGAGATCGGCTGAGCCGAATTCATGGTCCATCCAGCTTGTGCCCGTCACCTCAAACGATGTGCTCCCGATCGTGAGGCGGCCTGCCGTCGCCATCCTCGTGAACGAATAGTAGTGAGAAGCTTGGCCTGGCTCGGCTCCCTTTCGGCTGATCCCGGCGGTTCCATGAATGACGAGCGCTTTCTCCGGCGAGAGTTCGAGCTGAATGGCCAGGCCCCCCTCCGCAGCCTTCAAGATATGGAGATTTTGTTGTGCCGAAGGCGATTCGGCGCGCCAATCATCGATCCAGACCTGTAAGTGATTCGCCTCGGCCCCCGCTTTTCCAAGACCGGCCCGGCTGAGTTTTTCTGTGTAATGGAATTGTTTTTTGTCGAGGTCGCTCACGGCGAAGTGAGCGAGGTAGAGCTGGCTGACGGACCATTTTGAGGGCCATGTCCTGACTTGATCGGGTGGCATGGCCCGGCGGAAAAATGTGAGTTGATAGCCGAACGTGCGGCCGTCTCTTGAGGTGAGGTTGCCGGTGTAGTACCACCACTCGGTGCGAAAGGTTTCGTGCGATCCGTGATCACGCGGGAATTCGTAGCGGTAGGCTTCCGTCGCAGGTGTGAACTCGTGCGGGATGTCGGCGGCGAGCGCGGTTCCGACCGTCAACAGCATGCATATCAAAAGAGCCGAGCGTCGCATGTCATCTCCGGTTGGGAACATTTGATCTGTTGTCGCCGCAGCGTGCGCGACACCTCTTCCGTTCGCGCTTATAGCATGCCGGCCGTCGAGGCACAAATCGACTGTGTTGGTGCGGGTTTTCCGCATCTCGCGGAGCATCATTCCGGCTTCTTACGCCGTTGACAATTTTGTCGACCATCGGCTATCGTGAGCCATGCAGACTGATCGCGAGCGAGAGCATCACGAACAAGATGGGCACGAGAAGACTACGCCGTTTTCTATTCCGGCAACGATTCCGGTGTTCGCCCTTCCCAATGTCGTATTGTTCCCGAAGACATATCTTCCCCTCCATATCTTCGAGCCGCGCTATCGACAGATGGTCGACGATGCGGTGATGGGCGGCCAGTGTATCGGAATGGCTCTCCTGAAAGAAGGCTGGGAATCGAGCTACTACGGAAATCCTCCTGTGTTTACCATGGGATGCGTGGGCCGGCTCGTCAGCGTGCAGCCTCTGGCGGACGGGAGGTCGAATATTCTCTTGCAAGGGATGGAACGATTCGAGATTTCGGAAGAGTCATATGATAAACCGTATCGCCGTGCGTCGATCACGCTCAAGACGAGAGAGGCGGAAGCCCGTTTGGATCCGGCGGTGCGCCAGCGACTCGTGACCGCATTGGAAGAGTATCTCCGTTCGCGCCAGGAACCGCCGACCTGGCAGAGTTGGTTCCGCGAAGATGTCAGCGATGATATTTTAGTCAACACGCTTTCGACCTATCTGGACTGCACACCGCTGGAAAAGCAATTTCTGTTGGAAGCCGATAGTTTCCACCAACAGGCTCGCCGCCTCAGCGATCTCATCCAATTTCTCATGCACGATCATCACGGCGCGAAGGGCTGGGGGTGATGGACCGGGCGATCGCGATCGATGTCTCCCGCCTTTCGAAGTCCTACGACGGCCATGTCGCCGTCGCAGATATTTCATTTCAAGTCTACACCGGGGAAATTTTCGGTCTGCTCGGTCCGAACGGCGCGGGGAAAAGCACCACGCTCCGCACGCTCATCACGCTGCTGACGCCGTCCTCGGGGACTGCCACCGTCTTAGGACACAATACGGTGCGGGACGCCGACAAGGTGCGTCACCTGATCGGCTATGTGCCGCAAGAACGAGCGATCGACCGGTTTCTGACCGGCAAAGAGCATCTTGAACTCCTGGCCGCTCTGTACCATCTCCCGAAAGACGAGGCCAACAAGCGGATCCGCGAGCTGCTGAAGCTCGTCGAACTCGAAGCCCACGCTGATCGTCCGGCAAAAACGTACTCGGGCGGTATGAAGCGCAAGCTCGACATCGCCTGCGGCCTCTTGCCCGACCCCAAGATTCTGTTTTTGGACGAACCGACACTCGGTCTGGATGTTCAGAGCCGGCTCCGGATCTGGGACTATGTCCGAATGCTGAAGGCACGGGGGATGACGGTCGTCATGACGACCAATTACTTGGATGAAGCGGACCAGCTGTGCGATCGTCTGGCTATCATCGACGGAGGAACGATCAAGACGATTGGGTCGCCGGTTGAACTGAAGGTCGGGCTCGGCGGCGATATTGTCTCCTTGACGTTGAAGGAAACCGATAGGATTCCGGCATTAGAATCGGCGTTGAAGGGGCAACCGGCCATCAAGGCGGTGCGGGCGACAGAGAAGGGACTCGATATCCGTGTCGAGTCGCCGGAGAAAGCCTTGCCGGTAATACTGGACACCGCCAATCGTCTGAACTGTCGCGTGGAATTCATTCAATACAACCGGCCGCGGCTGGACGATGTGTTTATCGCCCATACCGGCCGTGCGATTACCGAGTCGGTTCCGCCGAGCGAAACGGCATAAAGGAGTCTTGTGGCGCAGTACTGGCAGGAAATCAGTGCGTTGACGATGCGATGGGTGCTGCGGTTGAGCCGCGAGAAGTTCAGCATGCTGTTCACGCTTGTCCAGCCGATGCTGTTCTGGCTGATCTTCTTCGGCAATCTGTTCCAGCGTGCGGCGGATGCGCAGGTGACGCAGGCGCCGAACTATATCAGCTTCCTGGCGGCTGGCGTGGTCGTGATGACGGTGCTGAATAATGGACTCGCCGGGGGGGTCGATCTGCTCTTCGATAAAGAAAACGGGTTCTTGGAACGGTTAATGTCGACGCCGATCCATCGGAGCTCGGTGATCCTGAGCCGGTTCATCTTCGTGATGACGATTACCTCCCTCCAAGTGTTGGTGATTCTCGGCGTGGCCTTTCTGTTCGGCGTCCAGCCTGCCACCGGGCTGCTCGGCATTGCGACGATTCTGCTCATCGGCATGATGTTCGGGGTAGGGCTCACGGCGATCTCCATGGCGATGGCCTTCTCCGTGAAAAGCCATGGCGATTTCTTCTCCGTGCTGGGCTTTCTCTCCCTCCCGATGATATTCTTGAGTTCAGCACTGGTGCCGTTGGCGGCAATGCCGGAGTGGATGAGTTTTTTGGCGAGGTTCAATCCGATGACCTGGGCCATCGATGCGGTGCGGCCGCTGATCCTCAGCAACTGGAGTGAGGCGCTTCCGCATGTCGGGATGGTGGTGGTCGTGATGGTGATCTTCGACGCGCTCTGTCTCTATGGCGGCGCTAAAGCG
>DATIFR010000030.1:0-10208 GCA_035455145.1 Nitrospira sp. | reverse complement strand
ACTGACCAGCCCCATTCGGAATGCCTCCTCTGCAGACACGCTCTCTCCGGTCAGGATCATCTCCGCCGCTTTGGAAGCCCCGACGACTCGCGGCAGTCGTTGGGTGCCGCCGAACCCGGGAATGAGGCCGAGTTTGATTTCTGGCAGCCCCAGCATCGCTCCGGCTGCCGCTACCCGAATGTGGCAGGCCAAGGCGAGTTCCAGCCCGCCGCCGACGCAGGTACCGTTGATGGCAGCGAGGATGGGTTTGTCCGACCGCTCAATACGGCTGAGGAGCGACTGACCGCGAACAGCAAACTCCGAGCCGCTATGCACGGTATTGAGATGAGCTAGCTCATTCATGTCGGCCCCCGCGCAGAAAAACCGTCCGGAACCGGTCACAATCACTCCCCGGACATACTCGTCCTCCTCTACCTCATTCAGGACCTGCTCCAGTTCCTTGAACACGGAGAGATTGAGCACGTTGGCTGGCGGATTATGCAACATGATCCGTGCGACGTGGTGGGAGATCGTCAACAGTTGGTGAGGCATAACATCCTCCTACTCTTCAGAAACCGGTTCCTTCCTGTAGAGGACGAGCGGGCGAGCCCTGGAGATCGTGCAGTCGTTGATGCTCGGCAATTGCAGTGACGAGCCCCGGAATCCCTTCCCCTGTCGTAGCCACGGTCCGGAGCACGGTCGGACACCAGTCTCTCAAGTCTCGCAACGTGGTATCCGCGCCCGCACGATCGCCTTTGTTGACCACGACAATGTGGGCCACTTCCAACAACCCCGCCTTCATGGCCTGCACCTCATCGCCCAGGCCGGGGGCGACGATTGCGACAACGGTCTGGGCGATTTCAACGACGTCCATCTCATTCTGACCGACTCCGATGGTCTCGATCAGGATGACTTCGTACCCGGCCGCCTCCAACACGAGTGTGGCGTCCCTGCTCGCTTGGGCGAGCCCTCCGTGGTGTCCGCGTGTGGCCATACTCCTGATATACACGCCATGATCGAGCGTATGTTCCTGCATCCTGATGCGATCGCCGAGCAGGGCGCCGCCAGTGACCGGGCTGCTCGTGTCGACGGCCAACACTCCGACTTTCATGCCCAAACGTCGATAGGCTGCCACGAGTTGATCGACCACCGTGCTCTTGCCCG
Organism: Nitrospira sp.; assembly: GCA_035455145.1. GTDB lineage: Bacteria > Nitrospirota > Nitrospiria > Nitrospirales > Nitrospiraceae > Nitrospira_C. The sequence goes on along the minus strand of DATIFR010000030.1, from coordinate 9,065 downwards.
CGCCCGGGTACCCAGTAATCCCGATCACCGCCGCACGGTGCGAACCTAAGAGAATCAGGCCAAGTGCAGCGCTACCGTCTGGGTCACGATTCTCCAAGAGCGTGATCACACGAGAGACGGCACGTACATTTCCAGCCCTGACCAACTCGGCCAAGTTCATCACGCCGGCATTGTCTCTTATGGATAGGTGAGGATTAGAAGCAGTCATGTCAGTCTCGCATACGCAGTCTGTTCGGTCTGTATGTGCGACAGTCGAGAGGAGAGCGGATGGTTGAGCACCTTTCCGATCTGTCTGGCAGCCGCAATGACCTTCTGCTCATCCACCAGAACGGCCGCTCCAGACGCCTTCAACGCATAGACCACGTCTTCGGTTGCCACGTTACCCGATGCACCCGGCGCATAGGGACAGCCACCTAGCCCGCCGGCAGACGTGTCAAACGCCTCGATGCCATAGTCCATCCAGGCCGCCAGAACATTGGCCACGGCCATGCCGTAAGTGTCATGAAAGTGCAGTGAGAGACGGCTTCGCTCAATGTGCGGCAATATTTCATCCAGCAGTCTCCGCACGTCGCTCGGAGTGGCTTTCCCGACGGTGTCGCCGAGCGAAATTTCATCGACTCCGATTTGCAGAAGGCGCTGTATGACCTCGACGACGTGGGACGGATCTACGAGACCTTCAAAGGGGCAGTGAGTCACGGTGGAAATGTACCCGCGGACGGTCATTCCCTCCCGTTTCGCTGCGTCCACCACCGGTGCGAACCGGTCGATCGACTCGCATATCCCGCACTTGATGTTGTGTCGGGCAAACGTCTCCGAGGCCGCAGTGAAGACCGCGATCTTTTCCATCGCCACGGCCCTGGCCCGTTCGAATCCCCGCACATTGGGCACCAAGGCGGAATAGGTGACGCCGGGCCGGCGCTCGATCTTGCGAAACACTTTGTCCGAGTCTGCTAGTTGTGGGATCGCCTGGGGCGACACGAACGAACCGATCTCAATTTCCGCCACACCGGTTCCTGACAGGGCGTTCACAAACGACACCTTGTCTTCGGTCGAGACGATGTCCGGTTCATTCTGGAGTCCGTCCCGTGGACCGACCTCGATGATGCGGATCGGCCGCGACGTCGTTCTATGTCTGCTGCCCTGCGACATTCTGAGGTTTCCCTTCTCGGGGTTCCTTCCCTCGTGCTCCTGACAGGTCCGTCCAAACAGGGGGGCGCCTTTCAAGAAAAGCTCGGAGTCCCTCTTGTGCCTCGGGCGAAAGACGGGCATGGACGTTGGCTTCGATACAGGCTCTCCATCGCTCGTTCTCGGAGAGGGCGGGAAGTCGCCGGAACAGGACCTTCGTGTCCCGTATCGCCTGTGGCGCGAGACGCAAGATCATGTTCACCAACTCATCGACCCGGGAGTCGAGCTTGTCCCGCTCAACCACATCGTGAACGAGGTGGCACTGTTGGGCAGCCGATGCGGAAAATGGCTCGCCGGTCAGGCAGAATCTTCTCAGGAACGATTCACCGGTCTTGCGAAGTAGGAAAGGGGTAATCACAGCGGGAACCAACCCCAATCGGACCTCACTGAAGGCGAAGGTCGCGTCCGCCACTGCAACGGCAATGTCACTGACTGCGATCAGCCCGACTCCGCCTCCGAAAGCTGCCCCATGGATTCGCGCGATCACGGGGCAGGGACATTCATCGATGGCACGGAACATCTCCCTCAGCTGTTCAGCATCCTTCTGCGCCTCAGGAGCGGACACAGCGCCATCCGACCCCACCCAGTTAAGGTCTACACCGGCGCAAAACGCGGAACCAGTGCCAGCCAAGACGATTACTTGTATCGAAGGGTTCCTACCCAACTCGTCAAACACCTCGCACAATTCTCCGACCATGCTGGCATCAAACGCGTTTCGCCGATGAGGCCGATTCAGTGTCACACAGGCTAGGCCGTTGCTCGACTCGACCAGGATCGCGACACGGTCCTTCATGCATTCCTCACATTCGAAACACCGGCGGGTGCGACCCCCGGACCGGCGTTGTCATCGCAATATCGAGACACAGGCCGATGACGTGCCGCGTGTCAGTGGGGTCTATGATGCCGTCATCCCAGAGGCGGGCCGTACTGAAATAGGGGCTGCCTTCCCGCTCATATTGGGACAAGGTGGACTCGCTAATCTTCCGCTGCTCCTCCTCGGATAGCATTTCCTTTTCCCGCGCTCGCTGCTGGCGCTTGACGGTCACCAGCACATGGGATGCCTGCTGCGCCCCCATCACCGAAATCCTCGCGTTGGGCCAGAGGAATACGAATCGCGGCCCATATGCACGGCCGCACATCGCATAATTGCCGGCACCGTGAGAGGCGCCGATGATGACGGTGAACTTCGGGACATCGGCGGTCGCCACTGCCTGCACCATCTTGGCACCGTCCTTGATGATCCCGCGGGCCTCATAATCTTTGCCGACCATGAACCCAGTAATATTCTGCAGAAAGACGAGCGGGATTCGTCGTTGGGTACAGAGTTGAACGAAATGTGCCCCTTTCAATGCGGCTTCCGAGAGCAATACGCCATTATTGGCGACGATGCCGACCTGATACCCCATCCAGCGGGCGAACCCGCATGTCAGCGTTTGGCCGTAGCGTGCCTTGAACTCGTGAAATCTGCTTCCGTCCACCAGGCGGGCAATGATTTCGCGCACCTCAAAGGTTTTCCGTGGGTTGCTCGGGATGAGTCCATAGAGGTCGCTGGCCTGATAGAGCGGATCCTCGATCTCACCTTCACGCCGTCTGGCAGGCCGCCGGGGCAACGTGGCGACGATCGACCGACAGATCTCCAACGCATCCAGATCATTCTCGGCCAGATGGTCGCTCACGCCGGACAGCCGCGTATGCAAATCAGCGCCGCCGAGCTCTTCAGGTGTGACATCCTCCCCGGTCGCAGCCTTCACAAGCGGCGGTCCGCCCAAATAAATGGTGCCGGTTCCTTTCACGATGACATTCTCGTCGCACATCGCCGGCACGTAGGCGCCGCCTGCGGTGCACATGCCCATCACCACGGCTATCTGCGGAATGCCAAGCGCCGACATCCGCGCCTGGTTGTAGAAGATCCGTCCAAAATGGTCCTTATCCGCAAATACCTCGGCCTGCATGGGCAGGAACACCCCGCCGGAGTCAACGAGATAGATCGCGGGCAGCCGGTTCTCCAGGGCAATGTCCTGCGCCCGCAGATGTTTCTTGATTGTCATCGGGAAGTAAGTGCCGCCTTTGACTGTGGCGTCGTTGGCTGCGATGACGCAGGGTCGTCCCGATATGTAGCCGACGCCGCTGATCAAGCCTGCAGCGGGGACCTGGTCGTCGTACATGCCGCAGGCGGCCAGGGGACTGAGCTCGAGCCATGGGGAATCCGGATCGCGCAACGCCTCGATCCGCTCGCGAGCAGTCAGCTTGCCGCGTTGTTTGTGGAGCGCAACGGCCTCGTCGCGCCCACCAGCCCTAACGAGGACGAGATGCTTTTGGAGATCGGCTCTCAGGCCTTCGTAGTGAGCCCGATTCGATGTGAATTCTTCGGATGATCCAACGAGAGAGGTCTTGAGGATGTGCATGATGTTTCAACCCCGCGCTTTAAGCCCTCTCACGAAGTCCACAATCTCATTCATAGGAGCCCCTGGCCTGAACAGGGCCTTCACGCCGGCCGATTTGAGTGCGGGAAGATCTTCGTCCGGAATGATCCCACCGCCGAACAACACAATGTCTTCGACGCTCTGTTCTTTGAGCAGCTCTACGACGCGCCGGAAGAGCGTATTGTGCGCACCGGAGAGGATGCTCAAGCCGATCGCATCGACATCTTCTTGAATCGCTGTGCTGACGACCTGCTCCGGCGTCTGGTGGAGGCCGGTATAGATCACTTCCACCCCGGCGTCACGCAACGCGCGCGCAATCAGTTTTACTCCACGGTCGTGGCCGTCGAGCCCCACTTTGCCGATCAACACACGAAGGGGTGGTGCTGCTACTGGCATGCTTTCACCTCACGGAGAAAGTACTTGCCCTCCAGATCCTTCCCGACATCACCTGCCTGAATCAGCGGGTCGTGCTCGAAGAGCAGCAACCATCGCTCTTCGAAGGCTCGGTCCAAGACCCATCGTTTTGTCTCCAGCGTCTGGATAGGGAACAGGTCGTAGCCCATAATGTAAGGAAGCGGCAAATGAGACACGGTGGGGATCAGATCGCCCAGGAAGAAAGCAATCTTTCCTTCCGACTCAATCTTGACTCCTTGGTGACAGCGCGTATGGCCCGCGGTGACGACGGCGGTGATTCCGGGGAGTAGTTCCGTATCACCATGCAGGAATTCCCAGCGATTCACGTGGGCGATCGGTGTGAAGTTATCTCGCCGATAGCTGCCTTTGGTCCGTTCATTGGCGCGGGAGGCATCTTCAAACTCACCGTGCTGAATGAAATACTGGGCTTTGGGAAAGGTGGGCATGATCGTCCCGTTCTCTTGTTTCATCGTGTTCCCGCCTGCATGATCAAAATGCAGATGGGTGTTGATGACGATGTGGATATCCTCAGGACCCACGTCTAGACGCTTCAAAGAGTCCAGTAACGTCTGTGTTCGCTCAACGGCAAACATCCGCTGAAACTTTCCGTCTTCCTTGGAGCCCAGTCCCGTATCCACAAGGATGTTCTTCCCCTGCGCCCGGATCAGCAGACAGGTGAGACTCAACGGGATGCGATTCAGTTCGTCAGCTTCACAGCACGCCTGCCAGAGGACTTTTGGCACGATTCCGAACATAGCGCCGCCGTCCAAACGGAATCGACCGTCGGTCACGGGATAGATGTCAAGCGCTCCTAGTTTCATGCTTTCACCGAGCATTCAGCTTTCAGCCCTCAGCGTTCAGCTAGGTCTTCCCGAGCGACTGCTTCATGCTCATAGCTGATCGCTGACTGCTGATTACTCTCATAGCACCACCGGCTCCCTGTATGTTCCGAAGACTTCTTTCAACGCTGCACAAATCTCGCCCAGCGTCGCTTTCGCCTTCACCGCCTCGATCAGATAGGGCATCACGTTTTCGCCACAGGAGGCCGCTTCCTGCAATTCCTCGAGTGCGCCGGCCATCCTGAACGAATCGCGCGATTTGCGCAGATCAGAGAGACGCGTCACCTGCTCGCGCTCCACTTCAGGCCCGATCTTGAGGATAGGGATCGGGCGAGAGTCCTCCTCCAGGTAGTCGTTGACCCCGACCACGATCCGCTCTTTTCGCTCCACTTCGCGCTGATAGCGCTGTGAAGCATCGAGGATCTCCCGCTGCGGGAAGCCTCGTTCGATTGCCTTCACCATGCCACCCAGGTCGTCCAGCTTGCGGAAGAAGTCGAGCACCGCTTCTTCCAGTCGATTCGTCAGAGTTTCGAGATAGTACGATCCGCCCAGTGGGTCCACGGTGTTCGTTACTTCACTCTCCTGGGCAATGAGTTGTTGGGTGCGCAACGCGACCTTCACCGCTTCTTCGGAGGGTAAGGCGAGCGTTTCGTCCATGGAATTGGTATGGAGAGATTGTGTCCCTCCCAGCACGGCCGCCAGCGCCTGCAACGTGGTGCGGACCACATTGTTCATTGGCTGCTGCGCGGTGAGTGAGCAGCCGGCTGTCTGGGCGTGGCAGCGGAGCTGCGAGGATCGCGGATCTTTCGGCTGATAGCGCCGCGTCATTTCGCGTGCCCAGATCCGGCGGCCAGCCCGGAACTTGGCAATCTCTTCAAAGAAGTCGTTATGAACGTTGAAGAAGAACGACAGTTGGGGGGCAAAGGTGTCCACCGCAAGACCGGATTTCACGGCTGCCTCGACGTAAGTCAGTCCGTCATAGAGCGTAAAGGCCAGTTCCTGGACCGCAGTCGATCCCGCCTCGCGAATGTGATAGCCGCTGACACTGACCGGATGCCACTTAGGAACCTGCTTCGCACAGTAGGCGATCGTATCGGTCATGAGGCCCAGCGAGGGTTCCGGCGGGAAGAGCCATTCCTTCTGCGCGATATATTCCTTCAGAATGTCGTTCTGTAGCGTGCCGCCTAGGCTCTCAACTGCGATGCCGCGCTTCTCTGCAACCGCCAGATACATGGCAAAGATCACGGCGGCCGGCCCGTTGATCGTCATCGAGGTGGTGACCCGATCCAACGGGATATCCTCAAAGAGCTGCTCCATATCGGCAAGTGATGAGATCGCCACGCCGCAGTGACCGACTTCGCCATGGGCGCGCGGATCATCGGCATCGATTCCCATCAACGTCGGCATATCGAAGGCAACGCTGAGGCCGGTCTGCCCATGCTGGAGGAGATACTTGAATCGGCGATTCGTATCCTGGGCGGATCCGAATCCAGCAAACTGCCGCATCGTCCAGAGGCGGCCCCGATACATGGTGGGATAGACGCCGCGCGTATAGGGGAATTCGCCTGGCGAACCGAGATCATCCTCAGGCGACCAGTCCTTCAGATCATCACGCGTATAAACGCGATCGATGTCGAGTCCTGAGAGCGAGGTGAACCGAGGTTTCCGTTCTTGCATCGATCGGTACCTCCGGCGTGAAACGCGCGACAGGATAGAGGTTCAAATCTTGTTGATCGTCGCCTCGTGCCTCTCGCCGCTTGCCTCATACACATAGAACCCATGACCGGTCTTGCGTCCCAGCCACCCTGCTTCGACATACCGGCGGAGCAACGGGCAGGGGCGGAACTTCGAATCGCCCAAGTTCTGGTACAGAACTTCGCAGATGGCGAGTACGGTATCCAGCCCGATCCGGTCGGCAAGGGCCAGTGGTCCGACCGGATGATTCGCCCCGATCGTCATCGCCACATCAATATCTTCAGCTGACGCGACACCTTGCTCCAACGTGAATACAGCTTCATTGATCATGGGAATCAGGATGCGGTTCACGATGAACCCCGGCACATCTTTGGCCACCACAGGGGTCTTCCCCAGCTGCTTCGCCAGATCAAGTGCCAGATTCATCGTTCGCTCGGATGTTTCGAGACCGCGGACAACTTCTACGAGTCGCATCACAGGGGCTGGATTCATGAAGTGCAGGCCCACCACTCGATCGGGCCGACCGGAGGCTGCGCCCAGTTTCGTGATCGAAATCGACGAGGTATTGCTGGCGAGGACGGTGTGCGGCTGGCAGATCTGGTTCAATTCGGCGAAGAGTTCCTGCTTGAGGGCGAGGTCTTCAGGAATCGCCTCGATAACCAGCTGCACGTCTTGCAACCGGTCGAGCTGTACGAGCGGATGGATGAGCGTCAGTACCTCACCCGCCTGGTGGTCGGTGAGACTTCCCTTCTCCACGGCTCGCTCCAGGCCGGTACGGATCTTGGCAAGTGCCTCCGTTAACGACGGCTCCGCGACATCGACGAGCTGCACACGATAGCCGGTCGTCGCGCACACCTGGGCAATGCCGCGGCCCATCTGGCCGGCGCCGACGATGCCGATCGTCTTGATGTCATCGAGTCTCATAACTACCTTGGGCCAGAAGCACGAGGCGAGGGGCTAGAGGTATTTCAAATCTCGCGCATTGCCTCTAGCCTCTTACCCCTTGCCTTTCCACGATGATTGCCAATGCTTCGCCACCCCCGATGCAAAGACTGGCTACCCCTCGCCTGACGCCCTGGGCTTCCATGGCATAGAGCAGCGTCGTGAGAATACGCGCGCCGGTAGCGCCGATCGGATGACCCAGTGCGACCGCGCCCCCGTTGACATTAACTTTCTTGGGATCAAGCCCGAGCTCCCGGTTGATCGTAAGCGAGACGGCGGAGAAGGCTTCATTGATCTCAAACAGGTCGATGTCGCCAAGTGAGAGGCCGGTTTTCTTGAGCACCAGCTTGATTGCCTCGACTGGCGCAATCGTGAACCATTCAGGTGCCAGTGCCGCTCCGGCATAGCCGACGATGCGCGCCATCGGGGCGAGCCCGAGATGCGTGGCCTCCTCTTCAGCCATCACCACCAAGGCAGCCGCCCCGTCGTTACAAGAGGGAGAATTACCCACGGTCAGGAGGCCGTCTTCCTGGAATGCCGGCTTGAGGTGGCGCAGCTTGCTCAAATCGACTCGATGCGGTTCTTCATCGTCTGTAACGGTCAAGGGCGCGCCTTTCCGTTGTGGCACGTCCACCGGCACGATCTCCGGCTTGAAGGCCCCTGTCGCGATGGCATGCTGCGCGCGACGGTAACTTTCCAAGGCGAAATCGTCGAGTTCCTCCCTGGTGAGCCGGTACTTCGCGGCACAGAGTTCACCGCCATGGCCCATGTGAAAATTGTTGTAGACATCCCACAGGCCGTCTTTGACGACACTGTCCACCAACTCTGCATGTCCCAGTCGATATCCCTGCCGCGCCTTCTCCAACAAATAGGGCGCGCGGGTCATGTTTTCCATGCCGCCTGCCACGACGATCCTCGCCTCACCGAGCGCGATGGCATGGGAGGCCATGATCACCGTCTGGAGACTGGACCCGCAGACCTTGTTGACGGTCGTAGCGCCGACCGAGTTGGGGATACCGGCTCCGATCGACGCTTGTCTGGCCGGCGCCTGACCGAGCCCGGCGCTGAGCACAGAGCCCATATACACGTCGTCCACGCGTTCCGGCGCGACGTGAATTCGCTTCAGCGCTTCAGCAATGGCGATGCTGCCCAACTTGGTGGCGGGCACGGCGCTGAACATCCCGTTGAAGCTCCCCATCGGCGTGCGCACAGCGCTGACGATGACCGCCTGCTTCGTCCCGTTCATAGCTCTCTCACCTCCACTCCTCACCCCTCACGCGGTCCCGTTCACAGGATGTGCTCCCAGTTGCTCTGTTCGAGATAACCCTTGAGCCTGGCCATGAACTGATCCGCCGTCGCCCCGTCAATGACCCGGTGATCGAAGGACAGGCTCAAGTAGCCCATCGGCCGGATGGCGATGGCATCATTGACGACCACGGCCCGCTTCTGGATCGCTCCGACCCCCAGTATGGCAACCTGCGGCTGGTGAATGATCGGCGTGCTGAAGAGGCTGCCGAATCCACCGTGGTTCGTGATCGTGAATGTCCCTCCCTGCACCTCCTCGGGA
>DATIFR010000029.1:0-29237 GCA_035455145.1 Nitrospira sp. | reverse complement strand
CAGCGCCGGGATCTGGGACGTGGACGATCAATATCCCGGCATTTTCTGGGACTACTATTTCGAAGAGCCCGCGGGCGGTGTGACCTATCCGGACCGGATCGGTCGCAGCCTTGGGCCCTTCAACCCCGGCATTTGGTCGGGTAACATCATGTCTGATCCGACCCTCCGTGTGAGCTCGGTCGAGGATCTGAACGCCAACGGCTTCAGCACCCTGACGACGCAGGCTCACCAGGATGTGATCGGCAACGGCGTGTGGGAACCGTCAGGTTCAGTTAAGGGTGGTGGTTACTCCGGTCCGACCTGGCGCGTCGTCGTGAAGCGCACCCTGGAAACGGGAGATGCGAACGACACGCAGTTCAAGGGCGGGATGTCCGTGCCTATCGCCTTTGCGGTGTGGGACGGTTCCAACATTGAGCGTAACGGCATGAAGGCGCTCTCCACCTGGTTCACGCTCAAGCTTCCGTAAGCTGATCGGTCGAGAAAGCCGATGTTCCACCCTTAGTGAGTGGAACGTATAAGGTAAAGAAAGGCCCCAGTTCTCCGAACTGGGGCCTTTCTTTTTCAGCCAGGAGACAGGCGCGGTGGATGTCACAGGACGATCAGACACCATCGGAAATAGGCTACCGGTGCAGGGTTGCTTTTGCGCCGGTACGGAGTGTATAAAACAGACTCGGGATCTTTCGAGAATTTATCTTATTTTTCAATTCTCTCGGTAGAGAATCCGTATGAAAGTTTCACTCCTCTTTCCCCCGACCTGGCATCCCTCCCAGCCCTACTTGAGTCTTCCTTCGCTCACGGGATTTCTGGCTCAGGCTGGGGTGACCAATGTCTCCCAGCGAGATCTGGGAATCGAACTGCTTGACGAAATCGTAACCAAGTCGTACGGCGTCGGCCTCTACCAGGAACTCGTCGACAAGCAAAAGTTTCTGGAACGGGAGCGGACAGGCGAAACCGGTCCTGGCAGCGCAGAGCATTTGGCGCGAGTGGTCGAGTCTCTGGATCGCTTCCCCTATCTGATTGATCGCATCGAATTGGCCAAGGAGACGCTGAGAGGCGAAGGCTTCTACGATATGGAGGCCTATCGGGAAAGTCTCTTCTTGATCGACAAGTGGCTGGAAGTCATCTCCTCGGTCTATTTCCCGACCAGATTGACGGTCGTGGACAATCAATTCAGCACCTATTCCATTTACTCGTCCAAGCATCTCATGCAGGTCATCCGGGACGAGCAGCAAAATCCTTATATCAGGCTGTTCCGCGAGCGGTTTCTGCCCTCGATTATCGGAGACCGTCCAGAGTTGATCGGCGTGTCGATCACGGCGACTTCGCAGATCATCCCGGGGCTCACTCTCTGCCGTTTGATCAAAGAGGCCGCGCCCGACATCCATCTGACGATCGGGGGGAGCATTTTTACGCGCCTGGTTGATAACTTGCGCCGGTGCCCCAGCCTGTTCGACTTGACCGACGACATCGTGGTCTTTGAAGGTGAAACGGCGTTGTTGGAACTGGTCAATCAAATGGCAGGGAAGAAAGATTTCGGTAAGGTTCCGAATCTCATTTACCGCCAGAACGGCAAGATCAACGTCAACCAGCCTTTCTACTCGGAAAACGTCAACCAGCTGCCGGCGCCGAATTACGACGGGTTCCCGCTCGGCCGCTATCTGTCGCCGGAGCCCGTGCTGCCCGTTCAATTTTCACGCGGATGTTATTACAAGGACTGCGCGTTCTGCGCGCTGACGCTCGATCACCAGAACTTCCGGCAGAAAGAGCCGGGACGGACGATCGAGGAATTGGAATGGCTCAAGCAACGGTATGGTGTGCGCAACTTCTTCTTCACCGATGAATGTTTCGCGCTCTCTCCAACAAAGCGGCTCTGCCAGCAGATGATCGACCGTCATTTGGACATCAGGTGGACCTGTGAGATGCGCTTTGAAAAACATTTAACTCGCGAGCTGCTGACCTCCCTGCGCGACGCCGGCTGCTTGAAGATCGTATTCGGGCTCGAGTCTTTCAATCAGCGCGTCATGGATTTCATGAAAAAAGGCATCCAGCAGGAATGGGTCAGACGGATTTCGAACGATTGCGTGGATCTCGGGATCGCCGTCCATTGCTATATCATCGTCGGCTTCCCAACGGAAAAGGAAGAGGAAGCGCTGGAGACGATGAATTTTATCGTCGAGAACAAGAAACTGAACGAGTCCTACGGGTTCTCGTGCCAGCCCTGCCTGTTTGATCTGGAAAAGGAAGCGCCGATCATGAGCGATCCGGGCGGCTATGGGATCAGGCGCATCATGCGGCCGTCGGCGGAGGACTTGAGCCTCGGTTTCTTCTATGAAGTGCAGGAAGGCATGACGCCGGATCAGGCGGAACGGTTGTATCAGCATGTGTACGAAAAGGTCAGTGAGGTCGTGTGCGAGCTGCCGTTCAACTATTCAATGGCGGATGGATTGCTGTATATCGCACGGGCAAAGGCCGAAGAGCGGGGTGCAGTTCCCGCCGCTCAATTGTAGGGCTGCGCCTTGGCGCGGCGTTGACCGGTATTTTGCCCGATCTGTATAATCTACAGTTCCGACTATTAAGGGAGTAGCTGCGTGCTGGCACCGGGAACGACTATCGAACGGCTAACGGGAAAGCTGAGTGATCAGCCCCTGCTGTTCCAATACACGATCAAGCTGGTCCTGCTGGTCGCATTCCTCGAACTCGTCCTGTACCGCTTGGTCTCGCGTCTGGGGATGCATCTGAGCAAGCTTGCGGCGGACCATCAGTGGATTATTCCGACCTTTACCGCGCTCACGGAAATCGGGCAGTGGCTGTTGAATGTGGTTGCCATTCTGCTCTTTCTGGGGCTGAGCGTCGGTATGGCCAATCGACTGGCGAGTCGGGGGTTGACCGGCCTCAACCGGTTTTCGATTCCCTGCGTCGGGTTGCTCCTCTTGTTGACGATCGGATTTCTCCTCGTGCCTCCGACCATGCTGGGCTCCGGGATATACAACACCGTGGCCTTGGTCGCGATCGTGCTCTTGATGGCGGAATATTTGATAACGCATCAGGATTGGTCTCATCGGACGCTCGGCCTGACGTACCTGCTGGGGATCTCCGGCTGGTTGTACTATCAGATCGTGTCGACCTTTTACAGTTTCGCCGGTACGGTGGCTGCGCCCCCCATGGTCTACGAATCACATCGGGGAGGCGAAGCGCTGATGGTCTTAGCCAGTATTCTGGTGTTTTGGGCCTACGGCCGTGGCGTCTCGTTCCGCTCACGCAATCAACGGCAGCGCCGACGGGCGCTCTGGTTCTGGGGTACAGCGGCTGCGATTTTCACCGCCATGTTCTTCCTGGACTATCTCTTGAACCAGTATGACCCAGCTTTGGCGAACAACGTGCGGAAAGGTGCCGACGGGATCGGCTGGATCTTCCAGTTCGGGATGGGATACACGTTCTACTTACCCTTTGCGCTCTACATGGCTGGCTTAATCTGTTGGTCCTATACTGTGATCAAGCTCCTGACGATGGGGCGATTGGCCGGCTATGGGCTGGGGCTCATGTTTATCGCAGGCTATGCGTTGTTGTATTCGAACTTGACGCTCATGGTCGTTCTTGGCGTCATGCTGCTGACGATGGATCGCTATCGGCGTGACGCACCAGATCAGGTGCCAGCCTCGAGTGCGACGGTGATGGGGGCCCCGGACTCGCTGGTCGGCGGCCACGTGTAACGGAAACACTTTTTGATAGGACTTGCCCATGAATGAACCAACCGCTTCCGCTCCCGAACAAGGCCGCGCTGCCGTGGATCCGGGCGATCTGCCGCTGAATCCGGACGAAGAGATCGCCGAGATCGAGAAGTTGCTCGCGACCGAGCCCGATGATTTTCAAGCCCGTTGCCGTTTGGGCGAGCTCTACTTCAGCAAGGGCCGGCTGGACGATGCGCTGGTTGAGGTCAAGAAATCTATCGAGATGGCGGAAGGGCTTCGCGCCGAAATGAACCGCTCGCTCGCCATGTATTATTCGAACCTTGGGACCATCTATGCGACCAAGAACATGACGGACGAAGCCGAGGCGGAGTTCAAGCACGCCCTCGAGGTCTTCCAATACGACGTCTTGGCGCTCTTCAACCTCGGCCGCGTCTATGCCGACAAAAAGAATTACATGGAAGCCAAAGGCTACTACGAGCGCCTGGTCGAGATCACGCCGGAAGACCCCATCGCCTGGTACAATTTGGCCGGCGTCTACGTTGAACTCGACAATCCCCAGGTCTCGGATTACAACACGATCGACATGGCGATTCAGTGCTACCTGCGTACCCTGGAACTCGACCCGAAGCATCTGGAAGCCAGTTTTAAATTGATGGAACTCGCGTTGAACCACAAAAAAACGGACCTGGCCATGAAGGTCATGGAGGATGCCGTCGAGCAGAGTCCCGACGAGCCATTGGCCTACTACAATCTGATCAGCGTGTACGACAAGTGCAAGATGTTCGAGCAGGCTGAACAGGCGAGGCAGCGGTTGAAAGAACGGTTTGCCAAACGGAGCAAGGAAAGCAGCGGATCCTGATTCACCCCTAGCGGAGGAACACACCATGTTTGGGAGTCTAGGTTTTACAGAGCTGATCCTCATCCTCTTTATCGTGCTGATCATCTTCGGCGCCGGCAAACTGCCGCAGCTTGGAGAAGGAATCGGCAAGGCGATCAAGGGATTTAAGAAGTCCGTGCATGAAGCGGATGCCATCGAAGCCGAAGCCGAGGCCGCTCAACAGCAAACGGCGACACCTCAGCAGGCGATTCCGGCAACGCCGACCCAGGCGGCTCCCGTTGTGGAACAACCGGCGGCACAGCCGGCCACCCGCGCCTAAGCGGCAGGATCGACCATTACAATATGGAAACGGAACTTCAGCTCGCACTGGGATACATCGAGACCTTTGCCGGGAACGGAAAAGCCCGCAGCACCGGTGACGGCAAACGGGCCGTGAAAGCCGGCATTCCCTTGCCGCACCACGCGGCCCTCGACAAAGAAGAGCACTGGCTTTACTTTGCGGAGTCGGGGTCCGATCGTATCCGCCGTGTGAATCTTCAAGAGGGAACCCTGCACAACTTTGCCGGAATCGGCGAAACCTGTTACAGCGGCGACGAGGGACCCTGCGGTGAAGCGGGCTTGTATCTGCCGCTTGACGTTGCCTTCGATTCCCACAACCACCTGTACATCTGCGACTCCGGCAGCAATCGCATCAGAAGGGTTGACCGGGATACCGGGGTGATCACCACGGTGGTGGGTACCGGGCAGCATGGGTTTAACGGAGACGGCCCTGCTCTAGAAGTCAACCTGACATGGCCAGCGGCGATCGCTGTTGACAAAGACGATGTCATGTACATCGCTGATACGCAGGCCCACAGGATCCGCCGCTACGATCCACGCACCGGTATGGTGTCGACGATTGCCGGAACCTGGACGGCCGAGGATGACGCTCGCGAACAGCCGCTTGTGGCGCGCAATCTGGTGGTGCTCTCCGGCGATGCTATTGGCATCGATTTCAGCGACGATCACGGCTGGTTGATGCCGGTCTGCTCGGACGGCCTGGACATGTCCATGTACCTGGACGATGGAAGACCGGCTCTGGAGGCGCGTCTCTACGACGTCGTCGGGATTGCGGTGGACAGTAAAGGCAACATCGTTTTTGTCGATAAGGGCAGTAATCGGGTGCGAAAGATCGATCAGGAGAGCGGTATTATCTCGACTCTGGCCGGAGTGTGCCGCTACGGTTACGACGGCGACGAGAAGCCGGCGGTCCGTGCGATGCTCCATGCTCCGGAGGCCGTGGTGTTCGACGAGCAGGATAATCTGTACGTCTCCGATACGATGAATCATCGCGTGCGCAAGGTTGATGCGATAACCGGCATCATCAGCACGGTGGCAGGCAACGGCGACAGCGGCTACGAAGACAAGAATATGGGTGGTTGCGGCGCGGCTCGGTTTGTGGCAAAGGAATCCGCCGGTACGCTCAAGCACGGCGACGGTCTGCTCGGCGTCGAAGCGGTCGTGAATTCTCCTGTCGGGCTCGCATTGGATTCCCACGGGCATCTCTACATCTGCGAGCGGGGCGAAAACAAAATTCGCCGCGTGCGGCTTTGGTAAGCACACGCAGCCGCTCGGATTGGTCCCGCAGGAATTTTGTGCTATTTTGACATCGTCGGACCCGGTGAGCTTAGTCAACAGGGGCCCCTGCATGGCGCGCAAGACGACGAAAACCTCTTCACGCCCTTTCCTGCTGTTCTTCCTCGTAATTCTGATCGTGGCTGGTGTTCTCGGAGGCCTGGGCATTCCCCTCGTCAGCTCCGAAGGCATGGTCATTCGGGCTCATGTGATCGAAGGGGATCTGCCATCGGCCCCCGAAGATGCCGCCTGGGGAAAAGTGCCTCCGATGACGCTGCCGTTAAGCGGGCAGGTGATTACCAGGCCGGTCTGGCCTGAGCCGACCGCACGTGCCTTGACGGTGCGGGCACTCCACAACGGCACGGAGATCGCGTTCCTGCTCGAATGGCAGGACAATACCAAGAACGATCGCCTCACGCCCGGAACGTTTCGCGATGGAGTGGCAATCGGCCTTCCCCTTGGCGATGCGCCCGCGTTCTTCTGCATGGGACAGCTCGATCATTACATCAACATTTGGCATTGGAAAGCTGATTGGCAAAGCGATATCGATCGTCGGGCCGCACGGAGCACCGATAAACAGCGAGAAGGGGTCCGGACATTTGAGGTGATCCCGCGCCGCATCTCCTCGGTAGAGGACCTCATCGGCGGGGGATTCAGCACGCTGACCACGAAGGAAAAGCAAGGTCGAGTGCAGGGCAAGGCGACGTGGAAAGATGGGGTCTGGCATGTGGTCATGCGCAGGCCGTTATCGGGTGAGGAGCAGGAAAACGAAGCCAAGTTGATCCCCGGCCGCGTGCAGACCGTTTCGTTTGCCGTCTGGAACGGCGAGAACAAAGAGCGGAACGGCCAAAAGTCGGTTGCGCCCTGGTTTCAACTCGTGATCGATCCGGTTGCGAAAATCTAGATTCTTTGGTGAGATGAAGCGAGGCCTTGGGGCTGGCTGCTGAATTCGGTTGCGTGAACAAGAGGCGCAGACAGTGGGGGGTACTCGCACGACGTCCGGCGGTTTTCCAATAAAGGCCCTTCGCGGTGGAAGGGCCTTTTTCTTGTGCGTGGCTGTGCTGGCATGCATGCTGGCTGGGCTCTTGACCGGCCCTGTAGTCGCGGCGGACCAGTCACCGATGACGGTTGAGGAGGCTGCCAAGCTGGGTGAAGAATTTGGCGTCGTGGTCGGAGAAGTTGATGAGGAGATTCAAAAGGAGCTCAAGTTACAGCGCCCGCAAGGCGTCGCCGTCTTCGAGGTCATTGGTAATTCACGGGCCGACTATGCGGGAATCAAAGTTCGTTCGGTGATCAAGGAAATCGACAAGACCGAAATCAGAAACATGCTGGATTTCGGAAGGGCTATCAAAAAGGCGACGAGGGAGTGCAACTTTACCGTCGGGACCTATGAGCCGGCGGACCCCGGCGATCCGGTCGGTTGGGGCGTCAATTTCCATTTTGTCGGCTGCAAGCGGGACTAATCGCATATGCGTCAGACACACAGACTGCTGGGAGGGCTGTTCGTCCTTCTCATGATCGCCGGCAATGCCTTCTTTCACGAACGGGCGATTGCGCAAAAAGGCGAGACCCAAGCTCCGGCCGACTGGGTATCGGAGATCGAAAAGGTCTTCATCCGGTCCGAAGACTGCAAGCAATGTCACGATCGCCATTATGAAGAGTGGAAGGGCGTGCGGGAACAGACGCCGGACCTCAAGACGTTCGGACGCGTGGATGCCGCGCTTCTGCATGGGACGTCACTGGAGTCGCCGGTGTTCCGGACAGTCCTGGGTGTCTGGATGCAAACCAATCCGACCGTCCAGGAGCGGCAGCGTTGTTTGTCTTGTCATGTCCCGTCAACCACGGTATTCCCGCAGCATGCTGAAAAGATTGCTGCCCAGGTGCTGGATGGCAGCCCGCAGGTCGAAGGCATCGGGTGCGCCTCGTGCCATCTGATCAAGTCCGTCGAAACGACACCGGCACCGCCGCCGACGTTCAAGATCGAGCCGGGCAAGACACTCTATGGGCCCTATGCCGATCCGGAAGAGAACTTGGTTCATCCCGCCGTGCAATCCGAACTCTTCCGCGGCGCCAACTACTGCGCGTCGTGCCATTTCGACAAGGTCAAAGACGTCACGCAGAAAGATCTGCCGGGAGAAATTCTTCAGGGCACCATCTGCCAAGACTGTCACATGGAACCCTCGACGGGGAGTTCGACATCCAAGCGTGGTGCGATGACGCGATCCATTGGTCGCCATTGGTTTCGTGGCGTGGTGATTCCTGGCACGTTGCTGAAGAATCGAAATCTCCAGGCAGAATGGATGCCGCGCGTGGACATTGACACGACGAAGTCCGCGTCTGGCGTCGAAGGGACTGCACTCGTGAAGGTCGGGAGCCTCCCCCACAGTTTCCCGGACGGCGATCCCGTGTTGAAACAATTCTTTCTTACCATCACCGTGAAGGATGCGAAGGGGAAGGTGTTGGGGCAGGAGACCAAGCAGTTCGGGTTGCCTTACGACAAGATTCTTCGCGGGGCCATCCCTGATCCCTTCATTAAGGGGGGGCATACGAGAAAGGTTCCGTTCTCAGTCGCCCTGCCGGCCGGTTCGACTGCGACGTTGGTGGAGGCCGTCCTGAATTATTCGTTGATCCCCACGCCAGAGCCGGCGTTGAAGGACAAGTATCTGGCGACGCTGACCAACGACAAAGACCGGGACAGTGCGAAGAAGATTCTTGATGAGTACACGCAGCCCCGCATACTCACCTATCGTGCCAAGAACCTCTAAGCAGCTAAGACGGATCATGCGAATGACCGAAGGCAAGTCAATTGGTGTGAAGGTCGCGCTTGGGACCCTGCTACTGCTCGCGGCGATGCTGCTCTCCAGTCCGTCTGGTGATCGCACGTTCGCCCAGGACGCCAAATCCCAAGCGACCATCGAGAAGGCGTTTCCGAATTCCAATAAGTGCAAACGCTGCCATGAACGGGTCTTTGAAGAATGGGAAACGTCACCACTGTCGAAATCGATTCATTCACCGGCGTTTCGCGCAACCTTGGACGCCTTCCTCGCCTCGCCGGCGGGCAAAGACAAAGCGCTCTGTTTTCGCTGCCATGCGCCGCATGTGCGGGAATTTCCCAATCAGGTGCAGACGTTCATCGATCAGGTGAAGTCAGGCGAGCCGCAAATGGACGGGGTCGCATGCGCCCAGTGCCACCTGATCAAGCAGGTCGATCGGACGAAGCAGCCGCCGGAGCCGAAGTATGAGTCCGCCGGCAGCAAAATCCTGTATGGCCCCTACAAGGACTTCGCGCAAAATCTCGCGCATCAGTCGATGGAACTGAACCTCTTTAAGAAGTCGGACCTCTGCCTGAACTGCCATCAGTCGGTCCCGTCGGCGGTCAATCTGGGGAAGAGCAACGATCTGCTTGGAAACTGGGATCAGAGCAAAGCGGTAAAGTCCGGCAAGGATTGTCAGTCCTGTCACATGCCGGAGCAAACCGGCGAATCGGCCAACGGTGAGAAAAAGCGGACGGTCGCCAACCACACCTTCCCAGGTCGTATCGGCAAACTGCGCCAGGAAGCTGCCAAGCTCGATGTGGAGACAAAGATCGAAGGAGACAAGACGACCGTAATCGTGAAGGTGCAAAGTCTGGTGCCTCACAATTTACCGACAACCCATCCGGCTTGGGCAAGCGTCGTGTTGGATCTGGATATCAAGGGGAAAAATCTCAGGACCGTGTTTGCCGAAAAGCGTGTCTATGGCCGAACCTATCAGGATGCCAAGGGCCAAAAGACGAATTTCGATTTCGAAGCGGTAAAGGTGCTGGAAGATACGGTGTTGAAACCCGAAGAGCTTCGAGTCGAAACATTTACCTTCCCCACACCGAAAGATACCAAGACATTCGATGTTGAAGCGACCCTCAGCTACGCCCCCGTCACGGGGCCTGCTCCCTTCCTGCAGCGGATCGAAGCCGAATCTTCAAAAGGCTCGCAGGATCCGGTCTTCCAACCGATCGAGATCGTCAAGCGGACGGAAAATATTCCTGTTACTAAATAGCAGGGAGACGTGGCGTGGCCCAGGTCTATTCCTGGCTTCTCAATGCGACCCTTCCGGGCCTTGCCATGCGGAATTTCCGAAGGCATGGCCCTCGCGATGACTGATTGGCAATATCGAAGAGAAATAGAGAGAGGACTATTCGGAGATAATTCTGGAACTGGGTGATTTCATCTTGAAGATCTGCAGAGCGGCGTACATGCCCTTGGCTGGATGGTTCAGGATGAGCCGCGAATTGGTAATGTGGGTATCGAGGAGTTCGTACTGACCGCCGCTGTAGTAGAGGTCGCAATCGTCGATCTGACAGTTCTTGTACACGTGATTGTCCAAAGCTAGTTTCGCCTTGCTGAACATCTGCCCATCGACCACGATGTAGTTTGGTTCCAGTCCCATCGCTGCCGCCTCCGGCGCGGACTATAACAAAGTCCCTTCCTCTCCGCAAACAGCCAGGACCGCTTCTGCGACTTCCTTTTCCGATTCTTCTGGAGTATTCTCCGACCCGGCTATGACTCAATACATGACATGGTTATGGCGAGCCTTTCCGGTGTGCCTGTGGGTGGCCAGCATCACGGGATGTGCGGCAGTCTCGCCCAATGGGTCTGGAGTTCATCCTGTCCAGCAAATTTTGATTGGAAAAACGAAGCAGGAACTGTTGGCCTGCGCCGGTCCGCCGGTCAGCGAAAGCATAAAAGAGGACAGGGTCGTGTTCCTCTACTACAAAGAAGCCTCTCTCCTGGAAGAATCCTTTCCTGGTTCGAAGAGCAGCTTTGCCAAGGAGCATCATGGGTGCCTCGCAACCCTCTCTCTCCAGCACGATCGCGTCAGCGAGGTACGCTACGAAAGTGTGCCGAGTTCCTACCAGGACGAAGACCATTGCGAAGAGATATTTGATCCCTGTACCGGCCACTAGCGGCTGCCGCGGAACCACACGAACTGACCAAGATAGAAATGAACGGGCTGGTACCCTTCGCCATGCACGACGTAAGAACAGCCACAGCTCGATGGGCTTGGAGCAGCACATTGACCGGCTGCGTCTTGATCGGAGGGCTCTACGGAGCAGAGCCTGATGCCTATGCGCTCGAAAAATACGGACGACCGCTGCCTGAGTTTGAGACGGAGAATGTCGAGCAGATGGAGCAGGGTGTCGATGAGTCACTGATTGCAGGGTACCTTCTCAGTGCGGCCTTTATCTCGAATCCCTCGTTTACGGCCAGACCCGATAACACGGGACGTGTCGGGCTCCGCCATATGCTCCATGCCGAAACGGACCTCTATAAGAAGTACCTGACCTTTTATTCAGACCAGAACTTCTTTTCCGACCGCGACAACGGGTGGATTGTATTGAGCGAGTGGGACCAGACTTACGGCTTCACCGGGGCGGTCGGTCACTGGAGTTGGCGTACCCAGTATGAACGAGACGCCCCGCTGGACCGTTCCGGCCTCAAGCAGATCTATGCCGATGCGCTGGTCAACTATCGAATTCGCACCAATGAGGATTGGTCCTGGTGGCAAAAGATGTTTCCTAAAAACAATCTAACGGTGTATGGCGGATTGGGCTGGCTCTTCCATAATGAGAACTATTTCGCGCGGCCTGATAATACGGGACGTGCCCTCTTTCGCTACGTCGGCCATTTCGATCTCAATCTGTATCGCGAGAAAGTCTTACTCTTCGGCGACGTCAACATGTTTACCGATCGCAGCTCTTCGAACGCCGCCAGGCCATCAGAACTGGATTGGATCCTCGGTCTCGCCATGCGCTGGCGTGACTATGAGCTCAGCTTTTACCGCGAGCAGGATCGCCCCCTCGACCGTTCCGGCTTTGTTCAAGAATACTGGGCCGTTCAAGTCCGCTTCGCCTTCGACGTACAAAAACAGGGCCGATAATTGCTCGGACGACAGGATACAGAGGTGCCGAATTTCATCTTGATCCCATGCGCCTACCTGTATAGAATGGCCCAGTTTTTCGACTAGTTAGCTGCACATCGACTCTGCACCACCCCGCGGTTTCCCCCGATGTCTCACGTGCGTTTGATGGGTTGAAGCCATGGGGAACCGTGTGACATAAGAAGCCCGTTTAACCTTTGAGGAGGGTATCCCGTGAGCGACTCAGCGATTGTCACCTTTGCGTTAATAGCGGCTGTCGCAGGCATTGCCTATGGCCTGTACCTGGCCATGTGGGTGTTCAAACTCAGTGCCGGGAATGCCAAGATGCAAGAAATTGCCAAGGCCATTCAGGAGGGCGCCGGTGCCTACATGAATCGTCAGTACAAAACGGTTGGTGTCGTCGCTGCCGTGTTGTTCGTCGTCCTTTGGGGCGCCGGTGCGGTCTCCGATAAGTTCGGGATGCTGACGGCAATCGGTTTCCTCGTCGGGGCTGGCGCTTCGTCGATCGCCGGCTACGTCGGCATGATCATCGCGGTTCGCGCCAACGTGCGGACGGCCCAAGCGGCGCATAACGGCATGAATGCCGCGTTGACGGTCGCCTTCCGTGGCGGAGCCGTGACAGGATTGCTGTTGATCGGCTTGGGCCTTCTTGCGATCACCAGTTTCTACATGATTGCTGAACAAATAGCGGGTCAGGAGAAAGCAATCCATGCGTTGTTGAGTCTCGGTTTCGGCGGCAGTTTAATCTCCGTGTTTGCTCGTGTCGGCGGGGGCATCTATACGAAGGCTGCGGACGTGGGCGCTGATCTTGTCGGGAAGGTCGAGGCGGGGATTCCGGAAGACGATCCACGTAACCCAGCAGTCATCGCGGATAACGTCGGCGATAACGTCGGCGATTGTGCCGGCATGGCGGCAGACCTGTTCGAGACCTACGCCGTGACGACCGTGGCGGCGATGGTCTTGGCGTTCACGCTGTTCAAGGGAATGAGCGCGCCGATTCTCTATCCTCTGGCACTGGGTGGCGTGACGATCTTTGCGACGATCATCGGGATTCTGTTCGTGAAAGTCAGCCCGGGCGGCGAGATTATGCCGGCATTATACAAGGGCCTGTTCGTCGCCGGCGGCATTGCGGCGGTGGCGTTCTTCCCGATCACCTCGAAGATCATGGAAGGTGTGGGTGGCGTGAGCGGCACGAGCTATTACCTTGCGGCGTTGATGGGGCTGGCCGTGACGCTGGCGCTGGTGTTCATTACCGACTATTACACTTCAAAGAGCTATGCGCCGGTGAAAGAGATTGCGAAGGCCAGCGAAACGGGCCATGCAACGAACATCATTGCAGGTCTGGCGGTGGGGATGCAGTCGACAGCGGCTCCGGTCGTCGTGATTTCCGCTGCGATTCTCGGGAGTTTCTGGATCTGCGGCGGCGCGGCCTCGGGCGGTTTGTACGGAGTCGCAGTGGCGGCCGTCTCGATGTTATCAATGGCCGGCATTGTTGTGGCCATTGATGCCTTCGGGCCCATTACTGACAATGCCGGCGGAATTGCCGAGATGTCTCACCTCGGGAAAGAAGTGCGAGACATCACCGATCCGCTTGATGCGGTCGGGAATACAACCAAGGCGGTGACGAAGGGGTATGCGATCGGATCAGCCGGCCTCGCCGCCGTGGTGCTCTTCGCTGAGTATGCGAGAGAGGTCGCCAAAGGCAGTGCAGCCAGCAGCTTTGATCTTTCCAATCCTTCTGTCCTGGTTGGACTCTTTTTGGGTGGGATGCTGCCGTTTATCTTCGGCTCGCTCTGCATGAAGGCCGTCGGGCAGGCAGCCGGTCTCGTGGTGGAAGAAGTGCGGCGCCAGTTCCGAACAATCAAAGGAATCATGGAAGGGACGGGCAAGCCGGAGTATGGCACTTGCGTGGATATCGTGACGCAGGCGGCGATCAAAAAAATGATGATCCCGGGATTGATTCCAGTCGTGTCCCCCATCCTTGTCGGGGTCATTCTCGGCCCGCAAGCACTCGGCGGCGTGCTGGTCGGGAGCATTGTGACGGGGCTGTTCGTCGCCATCTCCATGACGAGCGGCGGTGGGGCTTGGGACAATGCCAAGAAGTACATCGAAGAGCAGGGCAAGAAGGGGACGGACACGCACAAGGCGGCAGTGACCGGCGATACAGTCGGCGATCCGTACAAGGACACGGCAGGGCCGGCCATCAACCCGATGATCAAAGTCATCAATATTGTCGCGCTCTTAATCGTCTCGCTGCTCGTCTGATAATGCGCCTCTGCTTGACGATTGAAAGAATCGTGGGGTAAGGTGACCGTACGGGATCACGCTGGTGGCTGATCCACGAGAGTTTCCCAGATTCACGGGAGGTGCTCGAATGGAAAAACAGGAGCGCAAGCAAGAGCCCAGACGAGAGCCGCAGGGAAAGGAAGAGGTCAAGGCCAATCCGAAAGTCGTCGAGGCCGGCAAGAAGCTGAAGGAAGATATCGACAAGCTGGTCGACGAAATCGATGACGTGCTCGAAAAAAACGCCGAAGAATTCGTCAAGAACTACGTGCAAAAAGGGGGGGAGTAGCTGAGAAGTTGACAGCCCACTTCCCCTCGTTGTTTTTTCCCTCTCCGCCTCCTATCTCATTTTCTGCGACAATTGTTGCAAAGCTCCTGCGCTGCTGGTTTGACAAAGGCGGGATGACCTTATAGTATCCCCTTATATCTCAGGCGGTTACGCATCTTTGAGGCTCAGGCTCCTTCGTGAGGTCGTAATGAAGTCCAAGCTCTGGGTCTTTCGTGACATCGATCCCAGTCATCGCGCAGCTCTCGCGCAGGCGTTGGCGATTTCCTCTGCGACCGCCTCATTGCTCATGGCTCGCGGTGTGACGACACCTGACGAAGCAGCCTCCTGGATGTCCTCTCAGCAGCCGCACGATCCCTACCTCATTCCGGACATGGAACAGGCCGTTGAACGCCTGCACCGAGCCGTCACGAGCCACGAGCCGATTTGTTTTTACGGCGATTATGACGTCGATGGGATGACAGCCACGAGCGTGTATCTGTCCTTTTTTGACTCATTGGGCGCCAACGTGCGGGCCTATGTGCCGCATCGTCAGCGGGAAGGGTACGGGCTCAATCTCGGCGCCGTGCAGCGGCTGCATGACGAGGGAGTCTCATTACTCGTCACGTCGGATTGCGGCACGACCTCCCATCGCGAAGTGGCGCTGGCCGAGCAGCTGGGGATGGACGTCATTGTGACGGATCACCATCAGACTGACGACCAGATACCGCCAGCTGTGGCTGTGATGAATCCCCATCGACTCGGTGCGCGCTATCCATTTCGCGGACTCTGCTCCGCCGCTCTGGCCTACAAAGTCGCGCAGGCCTACCAGATGCGGTACGGCGAAGCGGGGCTTCCCCTCGAATCGCTGTTGGATCTCGTCGCGTTGGCGACCATTGCCGACGTCGTTCCGTTGCACGACGAAAATCGAGGGTTTGTCCGGGAGGGGCTTACGCAGTTGTCTCGTGGTGCGCGATGCGGTATTAGGGCGTTGAAGCAGGTGGCAGGAGTCACGCGAGACTGCACGGCCGAGACGATCGCGTTCAAGCTGGCGCCTCGGCTTAATGCCGCCGGACGGTTGGACCATGCCATGTTGGGCGTGCAATTGCTCACAACAGAGTCGCCGGCGGAAGCGCAGCGATTGGCCGATCGATTGGAACAGCTGAATCGCGAACGGCAGAAGATTGAAGCCGAGATGATGTCAGAGGCCGTGGCGACCGTCAAAGAACAGGAGCTGCCGGCGGCACTCGTGCTGGCCTCTCGTCGCTGGCACGTGGGTGTTGTCGGCATTGCGGCAGCACGGCTGGTTGAACGCTTCCATCGTCCGACGATTGTAATCGCAATCGACGACAAAGGCATGGGAAAGGGATCGGCGCGCACCGTCGGCGGATTTGATCTGTATCAAGGACTGGCGCTGTGCCGGGATCTCGTTGAAGCGTTCGGCGGGCATCCCAGCGCGGCGGGGGTCACAGTGCGTGAATCCCGCCTCGATGAATTTCGTGGTCGATTTGCCGCAGTAGTGGCCGAATGGGCGACAGGGGTGGCCACCGTTCCGACCTTACATGTCGATGCGGAAGTGCAGTTGTCGGAGGTCACGACCAAGCTTATCCAAGAGATCGGCGTGCTCAATCCATTCGGGGCGGGCAATCCGGAGCCGACGTTTGCCGTTAAGGGCCTCGAAGTCATGGACTCCCGCACGGTCGGTGACAAGCATTTGAAGATGACGGTACGCCAGGGGCGTTCGATGCCTTTCGATAGTATCGGTTTCGGGATGAAATCATTAATCGAACGCGGGATTCCCGCTCGGACGCCGGTCGATCTGGCCTTTATCCCGGAACTGAATCACTGGAACGGCTATCACCGTATTCAGCTCCGTATCCGCGATGTCCGCATCAGTGCAGAGGAGTAGCCTGATGCCGCTTCAACATCAAACGGTGATGGATATCGATCAGCTACTGGATCGCGTCAAGAGCTATAACGCGGAGGCGGACCTCGGCATTCTGCGCAAGGCCTACGATTTTTCAGCCAAAGCGCATAAGGGCCAGCTGCGACGTTCCGGAGAACCGTATTTACAACATCCCATTGCGGTGGCAGGCGTGCTGACTTCGCTAAAGACCGATGTGACCGCCATTGTTGCCGGTCTGCTCCACGATACCCTCGAAGATACGGTCGCGACCCCTGAAGAACTGGAAAAAGAGTTTGGGAAAGACGTCGTCCACCTCGTCGACGGTGTGACCAAGATCGGCAAGATTACCTTTCGGAGTCATGAGGAAAAACAGGCGGAGAATTTCCGCAAGATGCTCTTGTCCATGGCGGACGACATTCGCGTCGTCCTCATCAAGCTTGCCGACCGGCTCCATAATATGCGGACCCTGGAGCATTTGAGCGTGGCCAAGCGCCAGAGCATTGCACAGGAGACGCTGGAGATTTATGCCCCGCTGGCCAACCGGCTCGGCATCGGATGGATCAAGAACGAGCTGGAGGACCTCTGCCTCAAGCATCTCAAGCCGGATGTCTATGAGCTGCTGCGCACTCGCGTGGCGAAACGTGATGAAGACCGCCAACAATACATACAAGAAGTCATTCAACTTGTGAACGGCGCCATGCAGGAGAACGGCTTGCCTGGACAAGTGTATGGCCGTCCCAAACATCTGTTCGGGATCTACCAGAAGATGAACAAGCAGTCGATCTCGTTCGAAGAAGTCTACGACCTGACGGCCCTGCGGATCGTGACGGACACGAAAATGAATTGTTACGCTCTCGTCGGCGTGATCCATTCTCTGTGGCGTCCCGTTCCCGGGCGATTCAAAGATTACATTGCCATTCCCAAGTCCAACCTCTACCAGTCGCTGCATACGACGGTGGTCGGGCCTAAGGGTGAGCACGTCGAATTTCAGATCCGCACGGAAGAAATGCACCGGGTGGCGGAATACGGTATTGCCGCACATTGGAAATACAAGGAACAGGGACAGGTCGCGGAGCGCGATTCCAAAGCCTTCGGGTGGCTTCATCAATTCGTCGAATGGCACAGGGATTTGCCGGACAATCGCCAGTTCATGGATTCGGTCAAGCTAGATCTGTTTCATGACGTCGTCTATGTGTTCACGCCGAAGGGAATAGTGAAGGAACTGCCGCGGGGCTCGACGCCGGTGGATTTCGCTTTCGCCATTCACACCGAGGTGGGGGATCACTGCGTCGGAGCCAAGGTGAATGGTAAGATCGTGCCGCTCAAGCATCAGCTCGAAAGCGGAGATACCATCGAAATTCTCACGTCGCAGACACAGACGCCGCATAAAGACTGGCTCAAGTTTGTTAGGACGTCTCGGGCGAAGACCAAAATCAAGCATTGGATCAAGATTGAAGAACAGAAGCGGAGTATCGAAATCGGGCGCCGATTGTTGGAGTCTGAATTCCGTCGCCATGGCATGGCGCCGGCCCAGGTCATGAAGTCGCCAGAACTGTCGGAGGTGGCCAAGCAATCCGGCTTCGATAGCACGGACGAATTGATCGCTGCGGTGGGATTCGGTCATCTGCCGACGGCTCAGGTCCTTGGAAAGCTGACGGCTTCTTCAGCGGGGGCCGACGGTGCCGTTCAAGAGAAGCCTGTTGTGCACAAAACGGTCGCCGGCAAATCCGACGACAAGGGCGTGAAGGTCAAGGGCGCGCGCGATGTGCTGATGCAGTTGTCACGCTGTTGTAACCCGGTTCCCGGTGATCGGATCCTCGGCTATATTACGCGCGGGAGAGGCTTGACGATTCATACGGTTGACTGCCCGAATCTCGAAGCGCTTGATTATGATCGTGAACGGTTGGTTGAGGTGGAATGGGATTCCAGCACTCCGAGCACGCATGCCGTGAAGGTGTCGGTCATGGCGGTGGACAAGACCGGGGTTCTGGCGAACGTTTCATCCGCCATTGCAGAATGCCATGCCAATATCAGTCGCGCTGAAATTACGACGCGGGAAGATCGTAAGGCCGTTCTCGACTTTATCGTGGAAATTAGCGGCACCCAACACTTGGATCAGGTGTTAAAAGCCATCGAACGGGTCGATGGAGTGATTACGGCCCGCCGGGTACGGGCCTGGCAGGAGAAGTCCTAGCAACGTGCCTAGGGCACGCGAAACTGCAGCTTTGCTCCCTTCTCGAGTTTCAGCCGATCAGCTTCCCCGCCGCCGAGTTCCAATACATAGAGGGCCGGATCGTTGGGTTGGTACTGGGGACAGCTGTCGTCCGTTCTCGTGCAAATGGGAACGTTTCGTGCGATATGGATAATCTGTTTTTTCTCATTCATCCAAATGATGTCGAGCGGGATCTTGGTGTTTTTCATCCAGAAGGTCCAGGGTTGGGCTTGGCCGAACGTAAACAACATTCCACGGTCTTTCGCCAGGCGCTCGCGATACATCAGCCCCTCGGCTCGCTTTTTCGGGGTATCCGCGACCTCTGCATGAATTGTGACACCGCCAGGAAGCTGGACTTGGATCAATCCATCCTCAGCCTGGACGCCGGAGGCGAGGAAAATCGACAAGGACAGAAAACCGGCTATGAGCCATTGGCTATTCACGCGGGCATCCTATCGGGCGTCCGGAATTGAGTCAAGACATCGCCTGGAGCCATGACCGGGCAAGGCCACCGGGGTTGTGCCCGCCTTGCAATCCCGACAATGCCTATGCGATCCTGTGCCGCAATAGCCAGGAGGACGGTATGAAAGAAGTTCGGAAAGTACATTACGTCAAGGGCGTGTTTGTGTGTCCGAAGTGCCGGCAATCGTATGTCCAGGAGAAGTGGATCGAAGAATGGCGGGTTCGATGCCATCGCTGCGACTACCGTGGATCGTTGACGGAAGTATCCGTCGAAGAGCGGATGGAAGAGGAAACGTTTCGTCGGTGATCCATTTCCTGTCACATGCATCATAAATGGATTCCTGTGAATCCGTGATTCCCGCGCCTACCCCAATTCAGCGACGTTGTCTTAGCGGTTTCCTGCACGCCATTCTCGTTCTTTTCGTCCTGACCAGTAGCTTCGGCGCCGCATTTGCGGAAGATCCGGCTTCAATCACCATCAAAGTGCTGGTCGCTTACCATTCTTTGTCAGGAAATACTGAACGTATGGCCGAGGCTGTTGTTGAAGGGGCGAAAAGTCTGCCAGGGACGGCCGTCGTGATGAAGCGGGTAGGGCAAGTGACGGCGGATGACTTGTTTTCCTCCGATGCAATCATTGTCGGCTCACCGGTCTATTGGTCGAATATGTCGGGGGAAGTGAAGACGTTCTTCGACAACTGGCAATTCAAGTTCGGTGTGTATCCTGAATTCAAGATGAAGAACAAGGTCGGTGCGGCCTTCGCCACAGGTGGGCAGATTTCGAGCGGCAAAGAAGTGACCATGTTGACGATTCTTGCCGCGATGTTGGGCAATCAGATGATCATCGTCAGCGGGGGGGGCGCCTTCGGCGCATCAGCCACGACTGAAGGGGAGAGTCTCGGGATCGACAATAAGGAATTGGCCGATGCTCAGGTGTTAGGGCGGCGCGTGGCGGAAGTCGCAGCCCTCATCAAACGGGTTCCCTCTCCATAACCTCACCAGCTCACTCTTTCTGACTTCTATCGCCGGCATTGAGTACCGCTCAAGCCAGTTCTGTCTTGTAGAATCCTGACTGGAATTCGCGCGCTGCTTCGTTGAGACGGAGCTGGGTCGAATCAGTTATCTGTCGGGGTGAAGAGGGGCTATCGGCGAATAGTAAGAGGGGTGGGGAGTTGGTGTTCGCTTGCAGCGAGTTCCGCGAACTCCAGAATGTTCTTGGAGCAGCGACCGCAACAGCCCGGGTCTTTCAGGCCAAACTTGGCTTTGAGCTGGCAGGGCATCACAATCCCATCCCGTCCTGCTTCACGGACATCAGATTCAGTGATTCCTTTGCACAAACAGACATACATACAACGCCTCGCCGGTGAGTAGGCTGACAACGATTATGAGAAGCATTCTCATTATGATCTCCTTTGACCTCCCTGTCAAGTCTCAAAAAATCCGCCGTGGCCGCGGCGTTTCGGGATTCCCCGGAGTTACGAGAGGGTTGATTCGAGCTGGCTAACCATCTCTCTGATCGTATCGAAGCCTGATTGCCAGAACGCCTCAGAGGTCATGTCCACGCTAACCTCGCGAAGAATGGTCGCAGGCGGTTCCGATCCTCCCGTTGCCAGGAGATCGAGATACTTGGGGACGAATGCTGCACCCTCTGTTTGATATTTGCGGTAGAGGGCGAGGACGAGAAGATTCCCGAAGCTGTAGGCGTAGCAATAGAACGGGCTGGCAAAAATGTGGGGGATGGTCAGCCACTCCCATTGGAACTCATCAGGCACTTTTACAGCTCTGCCAAATTGCTGGCGCAATTCAGCGAGATAGGATTTGGCCAGCTGATCGCCTGTAGCGCCTTCGCCGATCATCTGATGCGCCGTCTTTTCAAACCGAACGAAGTAGGCCTGCCGCAGGACCGTGGCATAGATGTCATCCAATTGGCCGAGCAGCAGCCCCTGCCGGACCTTCCTGTTGGATTCCTGACGCATGAGGGCATCGGAAAGGATGCGCTCGCCGAACACAGAAGCGGTTTCCGCCAACGGCAAGGTGGAATGGAAGGTAAACACCGAATGATGTGCCGCCATCAAGCCGTGTACGGCATGGCCCAACTCGTGGGCCATCGTTGCGATGTCGCGCGCATCGCCCGTATAGTTCAGCAGCACGTAAGGGGAGAGCCCCGGCACAACGCTATAACAATAGGCTCCGCCGATCTTGCCGGGTCTCGTCGGTGCATCGATGTGCTTCTCGGCTATTACCTGTTGAGCCAGATCCGCCAGGCGCGGCGAGAAGCCACGATAGGCGTCGAGCACCATCCTGACCGCATCGGCATAGTTGTACTTCTTTGATTCTGTGCGATGCGGGGCATAGAGGTGATACCGGTTCATGGGCCTGATCTTGCAGATCTTAGATTTGAGCATGAAATAGGTCTGGAAGATGCCTGCATTCTTGGCACATACAGAGAGTAAGACGTCGACGGCTTGGTCCGGCACATCGTTGCCGAGATTGCGCGTGGCAATGGGAGAGGAGAAATGCCGAAGGCCGAGGTTCTCGGACTTCCAGTCGTTGACCAGGGTTTTATAGATTTCTCCCAGCAAATCACGCTGGGCGGAGAACACACGATAGAGTTCCTGATAGGCAGCCTGTCGCACGGAATTCTTGGGGCTGCGGACATAGGCCATTAAGCCTTCGCGATTGAGGACTTTCTTCTTTCCGCCCGTCTTGAGCGTGAATGTAAAACCGTTTGTCACGACATCGTAAATCGTGTTCACGGCACTCCGGCCGGTCACGTTCTTTACGTGAATGATTTTCTCTTCCGGCTCCGAGAGGGTGTGGGGTTTATAGCGCCTGATGGTTTCCAAGTGATAGCGGAGATCGCCGGCGTCGGCCATCAACCTCGCCGCGTTGGCCTCATCCACTCCCTGCCACCACAGTTCAAAGAACAAAAGGCGATTGTTCAGGGCGGTCAGCCGCTCCTCTACGTGCGATTTGAACGAACGTGCCTTTGCGTCTTTGGTGTTTTCTGAGAACCAAAGATAAGAAAAGGCGCCGAGCCGAGAGGAGCCTTCAGCGATTGACTCGCTCATCTTCAGGATCGACTGAAACTCGTGGCTTGCCATTGTCGATGTCAGGCTCGGGCGGGCGGATTCGATCTGAGCCACTTGTGCGTTGAGCTCAGAGAGGTGCTGCTCCAGCTGTTGGACGGGATTCTTGATGAGGTGCGTCAGGTCCCATCGATCGGCTGTTGAGGACTTGGAGGTCTTGCGTCGTGTCACGTTGCTTCCGGCCATGCGCGTCTCCTTCATGTCTCTGCGGTCAAGGAGGCCAGATTTTACCATCACGCCAAGCTCTGAGAAGAGGAAAATATCTGAGGCCGAAGGGGAGTAAGCCCGCGTTGACAGGCATTCGACGGGATGTGAAAATCCATTCCAGCGGAGCGTCAGATGACCAATCAGGAAATCAACCGAGCCGTGCAATATGTCACGGCCAGCACGTCATACGGACGGGACACCGTCGCCGATATCCTCCAAACGGGGCTCCGCGAACTGGCCGACCTGGCCGTTCAGTCGACGCGGCAGTTTGAGCGAGAGGCATTATTGGAATATGTCTCGCAATGGACGATCAAGCGGACCGGGCAGCCGGAGCCGTTGGTCCGAGAAGTGTTGGGTTGCGCGGGGCGTTGGCTGGATGAAGTCTACGAAGAAATTGTCAGGCAGCAGTCAGAGGCGCTCGAATCCTCATCGAAGGATGACGACGAGTCGGAACCAGGGTGACTGATGGCAAGGTTTCGCCCACGGAAGACGTTCAAGCTGGTCGCGCATCTGCGTGAAGGGCATCGTGTTACAGTTCCCGCCTGGAAGCGCGAGGAGGAAGGGCTATCTCGCGATCTCGAGGAACGTTGGACCAGTCTCCATCGACATTGCGCCGACCAGTCGAGCCATTTCAGGCTCAGCCGCCTGGTCCGTCGGTTGACTCACTACGACTATGGGGTTCGAGAGTCAGCCCTTGCCGAACTGGAGCTTGCCACGCAATTGATCCGCGTAGGAGCACGTGTGACGTTCCTGCCGGAGTCTCAGGCGAGGACCGCCGATTTAGAATGTCACCTGGGCCACGAGCGATTTTTTGTCGAAGTGACGGCGATGGTGGGATCGGCCGAACGGCAGCGACTGCCTCTTCGAGGATTGATGGTTGCTGATGACGAGTTGGGAGACGAGGACGATCGGGGTGTCATATTAATCCATCGCATACTTGCCCGCATTCAGCAGAAGGCGAAGCAGCTGGCAGACTATTGCGATCCCGTGATCCTCAGCATCTCCATCCCTCGGGCCGACTTGCAGGGTGAGAGGATAGGTCGGCATGAGACGATCAGGTTGGATCTTAAAGCGCTGGCCGGATCAGTCACCCTGTTGCTGACGAAGTTTCACCACCTGAGTGCCGTGATGATTTCCCTCTGGGACGTCGAACCGCTGCCGTCGAAAGCTGCAACGAGGTTAGCCAACGTCGAACTGGTGGAGCGTCCGAAGCAACAGCGAGCCTACCCGCGTGTGCGAGTCTTGGTTCAGAATCCCGGAACGAGCGCTCCGCTCGGCAAAATCCCGGAAGCGGTGTTGTGTGATGTACTGTAAGGTGTGAACTGGTCGTGCGGAAATTACTCGGCCGGAAGGGTCCCTTTCAGCATCTCCAGATTCTTCGTCACCATTGCATCGCCGTTTTTGGTGGAGACAGCAATGCCGGTGGCGGAGACCTCACGACACTCATCGATTCGACCTAGCTTGTGCAATGACTGTGCAAGGGCGTAGTAGGCGGCTGAATAGGTAGGTTTGACCGTGATGCATTGCCGCAGGGCGTTGGCTGCTTCCTCGAAGTTCCCGTCATCCATGTAGGCTTTCCCCAACCCAAACCAGGCGACGTCGTCGCTTGGATCCATTGCCAACACTTTCTTCAACGGTTCGATTCGTGGATTTGGCATTGTTTCCTCCAATGCGATAGACGATAGCAGTGGCGAGCGCTCATTGTCTATGGCGATAGCCGCATGATACGATTTTCGCTCTTGCGTTGGAGCATCGCATGGGAAAGACGGGCCTCGTGTATCATCCAGCCTATCTCGATCATGATATGGGGGCGGGTCATCCCGAATCTCCTAATCGACTGCGCGCCATCATGCAGCATCTGGAGCAGAGCGGAATGGCGGCTCGCCTGACAAAGATCGCTCCGCGGAAAGCGGAGGACGAGTGGATTACACAGGTGCACACTCCGGCATATGTTGCGGCACTGCATCGACACGCGCCGACGAGCGGACGAGTGTCGCTGGATCCGGATACGTCCATGTCACCCGGCTCGCTGACCGCTGCGTACCTGGCGGCAGGTGGGGCGCTGGCTGCCATCGATGCGATCATGAACAAGCAAGTGGACCATGTATTTTGTGCGGTGCGTCCGCCCGGGCATCATGCGGAAGCAGGCCGTGCCATGGGCTTCTGCCTCTTCAACAACGTGGCGATCGCTGCGCGCTATATCCAGAAAAAGTATGGTCTCAAACGGGTCTTGATCGTCGACTGGGATGTTCATCATGGCAACGGGACACAGCATAGTTTCGAGGAGGATGCGTCGATCTTATATTTCAGCACGCATCAGTATCCCCATTATCCCGGGACGGGCCGGGCGTCTGAGCGAGGCAAGGGCGCGGGAGAGGGTTACACGATCAATGTGCCGATGGAGTCCGGTGAGGGCGATGATGAATACCACGCGGTCTTTCTTAAATCACTGGTACCGGCAGCGGATGACTTCAAGCCTGAGTTCGTGATCATCTCGGCGGGATTCGATGCTCACAAAGACGATCCATTGGCCAGCATGGGACTCACAGAGGCCGGGTATGCTGATTTAACCCATATTGTGGCAGGGATCGCCAAGCGCCACGCCAACGGCCGCATTCTGTCGTTGCTGGAAGGCGGGTACAATCTCACGGCCCTGGCTGCGTCAGTAGAGGCCCATATTTCTGGATTGCTGAAGGCATGACCGGCGGAGTGAAGATTGGCCTTGGTGCGGTAATCGCGGTGGTGGCGGTCTACGTCTACTACACCGAGATCAAGCCGGTCGTCATTTTCGGCCTACGGTCGGACTATGCCCACGCCATCCCCTTCCAGAAGATTCCTGAGGGACTTACCAGTCTCAAGGCCGAGTCCTGCGGGCAGTGCCACCGCGAAATTTACGAAGAATGGAAGACCAGCATCCATGCTCATGCCTACGAGGATCCGTTCTTTCAGGCCTATTGGAAAAAGGATAAACACATCTGGGTCTGTTTGAATTGTCATACGCCCCTTGAAAATCAGCAGCCGACATTGGTGAAAGAGATCCCACGAGGGCGAGTCGAGAAAGCCGTGGAGGAGCCGAACCCGCGTTACGATCCCGAATATCAGAAGGAGTCGGTTACTTGTGCGGTCTGCCATGTCCGCGATGGTGTCATCTATGGCCCATTTGAAGACTCCGCTGCGCCGCACCCCACCAAGTTCGACCCGAACTTTCGCACAGTCCAGCCTTGTTACCGCTGCCACAACGTCGTGTCAGGACCGGCCCAGTTCTACAATGTGGGTCCCTGCGGAACCTATGCCGAGTACGAAGGGAAGTTCTTCATGCAGGAGCGCGGCTTCATTTGCCAGAGCTGCCATATGCCTGAAATCGACCGGCCTGTGGCCACGAATAGCCCGATTCGCCGAGGCCGGCAGCATCTCTGGCGAGGTGGGCACGATCCCGACATGATCAAGCGGGCTGTCGCCGTGCAGGTGAACGCCGATACCGCCTCCCCGAAACCGGGCGACCGGGTGGGGTTTACGCTCACGCTCATTAACGCAGGGGCTGGTCATAAGGTCCCCACCGGCGATCCGGACCGCCACTTTACCGTCGAGTTTATTGTGGAGGATCAGAACGGGCAGATTCTGGATCGGCAAACCTCCACCATGGGTCGCTGGATCATGTGGCAGCCAGCCATTGTAGAGTTGTATGATAACCGCCTGTTACCACTCGCCAGCCGGGAATACCAGTTTGCCTACCGGATTCCCGACAAGGCCGAGGGCTTGAAGGTGAAGACCCGTGTGCAGTACCACATTCTGACCGATGGGCAGCATGAGATGCTGCAGACGAAGTATGGGCTGACGGGAACCGATCCCTATCGGTTCCTGATCTATGAGAGAGAATTTCCGTTATCGGAGAACCTGAAAGCCGCGTTATTGGACGAAGGGCATCAACCGTCGGTCATCGGCCGGCAGCATGAAGAAGCGAGTTGCAAGCTGAAGGCCGCGAGCTGACAGCGCACTCCTAAAGGAACAGCATGACACACCCATTGCTCATTGACACCGAATCATTGCAGAGCCAGTTAGGCCAGCCCGGTCTCGTCATTATCGATGTGCGAGGCAAGGCGGCGTATGAATTCGGCGGGCACATTCCGGGGGCGGTCCATACGACCTGGCATGACTATAGTGATCCCAATGCCGTGGCGAAAGGATTGATCGATCCGGATCTGAAACGTATGGAACAGAAGATGCGCGCCCTGGGGATCAACGCCGACAGCCAGGTCGTCATCTACTCCAACCCCTTCGACAATTGGGGTGATGAAGGCCGGATGTACTGGATGTTGGAGTACCTCGGCCATACCAACCTGCGCATTCTCGACGGAGGCTGGGTGAAATGGGTGGAAGAGCGACGGCCGTTCGAGCATGGGCGTGTGACGCCGAAGCCGGGAAACTTTACGGTAAAGATCGTAAGCCACGCAGCCGTGACAAAAGACGAGTTGAAGGGGATCATCAAACAGCCGCATCCAAATACCGTGGTTGTTGATGCAAGAAGTTTGGAAGAATATTTGGGGAAGGAAGTGTCCGGTATTCCCAGAGCAGGACACATTCCCTCGGCTATCCATGTGGCATGGAACGGTTTTTTGAATAAAAACGCGACGGTGAAAGATCTCGCCGTGATTCAAGCCGGCCTCGACGAAAAAGGACTGCAGAAGAATCAGGAAGTCATTTGCTACTGTACGGGCGGTGTCCGGTCGTCGTGGCTCTATTTCGTTCTGAAGCTTGCCGGTTATCAGAACGTGCGCAATTATCCCGGATCGTGGTGGGAATGGAGTCGGGATTTTGCCTGCCCGGTGGAGAAAGATTTCCAGAGTCTCCAGAAAGTGTTGGGCGTGGAGGCTCCGGCCCGGCCTTCTTGACAGTCCCAAAACGGCTGTGTAAGGTGAACGCACATCTATTCTTTCGTACGTTTTCTCGTACTGCACGCAACTTAATCACAGAGGAGGAGTCTATGACGATGAGAATCCAACGTGGAGTCCTGATGCTGGCAACGGTCGCCTTGCTCGGCATGCCGCTGGTCGCTCAGGCCGACAACAAACACGTCAGCGAGGCCATCGAGCATGCGAAAGAAGCAGCTGCCCATGGGAAGCAGGGCCATGCCGATGCCTTGGTGAAGCATGCAGAAGGAGCATTACATCATGCCGAGGCGGCACAGAAGGACGTAAAAAACCCGCATCTCGACGAGGGCGTCAAGGAACTTAAGGCAGCCGTCGAGCACGGTAAGGCAGGCCATGCTGATGTTGCCACCAAGCATGCTGAAGGTGCGGTGACTCATCTGTCCGAAGTGAAGTAGCACGTACGGGCAAACAACTGATAGCTGTCATCTGACGGCTACACATGTGAGAACGGGCAGGGGACAAGCACCCTGCCCGTTCCTGTCTTGAGGGGAGTGAGTCCGTGCGCGTCGGGTATTACCAAAACAATCCCGAGTTCGGGAAGGTGACTGAAAATCTGGACCGAATCTCCGCCAGGCTGGACGAGGCGGCGGCCGATCTTATCGTTCTGCCCGAGCTGTGTGCTTCAGGCTATCAGTTTGTCTCCCGGGACGAAGTGCGGGCGTTGGCGGAACCAATTCCCGATGGACCGACCACAAGAAGACTGCTCGACATCGCCAAGCGTAAGCACCTGATCATCGTCGCCGGGCTCCCAGAACGAGCGGGGGCGTCTCTCTATAACTCCGCTGTCGCGGTGGGTCCGCAAGGTGTGATCGGCAGTTATCGGAAAACCCATCTGTTCTTTGAAGAGACGTTGTTTTTTACGCCGGGGGATACAGGCTTTCAGGTCTGGGATATCGCTCAGGCCAAGATCGGCGTGATGATCTGTTTCGACTGGTATTATCCTGAGGCGGCGCGGACTCTGGCGCTCAAGGGGGCCGAGATCATCTGTCATCCGTCCAATCTCGTGTTGCCGAACTGTCCTGATTCCATGCCGGTGCGCTGCTTGGAGAACCGCGTCTTTGCCATTACCTGCAACCGTACGGGGAGCGAGGCGCGGGGCGGCAAGGATCCGCTGACGTTTATCGGCAACAGCGAGATCGTGACGCCTCGCGGGACAATTTTGCATCGTGGGCCTCGCGACCAGGAAGATCTCTATATCGTGGAGATCGATCCCGCTGAAGCACGGAATAAATCCGTGACCCGCTACAACGATTTGCTCCGCGATCGCCGCGAATCCCTCTACAGATAGCAGGGTACTGAAACGGCCTGCTCGCCTTCCTGAGCGGGCTGAGGTTTAGGTTAAGGATATGACGGCGCGGGCGCATAGGCACTCAGTCTATCCCCGAAGGAGCGGCCTTCCTGAGCGAACTGTTTGAGCACCCTCTGGAATCGCTCTGAATTCAAACTATGTGGGGCGGCTTGCGTGCGGCAGGCTGGCGCGATAGGATTACCATTATGAAAGTTCCACTCGGGAAAGGCATTTTTCTCATTGCAGCGCCCAATCTACGCGATCCGAATTTCCGACAAGCGGTCGTCCTCCTCTGTGAACATGGGGCCGAAGGTGCGCTGGGAGTGGTCGTGAATCGGCCGACCGCGATGTCGATTTCGGAAGCGCTGCCGCAGGTACCGATCCTGGAAGGCCAACGCCATGTGCTGTTTTCCGGAGGGCCTGTCCAACCGAATCAGGTGATGTTGCTGTACCGTTTGAATCAGTTGCCAGAGAATTCTCACCATGTGTTCGATGGAGTCTGCCTCGGCGGCGACATGGAACTCGTCGATAAGATTCTCACCA
>DATIFR010000028.1:0-2637 GCA_035455145.1 Nitrospira sp. | reverse complement strand
CGGAAGCTTCCGATCAAGCCGTGTGCATCTTTACCCACGCGACGTAGCGGTTCATCCATTCCTGAAGGAATTTTATCGTACCCGTGTTGGTGATATCGCCGGCCTCATCGAAAAACCCGTCCTTGACGTGGAGGAACACTTCCGGCTGGCCAAGCGTCGGCACATCCAGGTAGGCGAGGATGTTTCGCAGGTGCTGTTGTGCCAAGGCCGAGCCGATCTGGCCGATGGATGCGCCCAAAACACCGGCGGGCTTGCCCGCCCAGGCATTTTGACCGTAAGGGCGGGAAGCGTTGTCGATCGAGTTCTTTAGCACGCCGGGGATCGAGCGGTTGTATTCGGGAGTGACGAAGAGAAGGC
This sequence comes from Nitrospira sp., assembly GCA_035455145.1. GTDB lineage: Bacteria > Nitrospirota > Nitrospiria > Nitrospirales > Nitrospiraceae > Nitrospira_C. The sequence continues at coordinate 2,280 of DATIFR010000028.1, read as the reverse complement.
CCTTGGCCGCCGTGATCTCTCCTTTCAGCCGTTTCACGGATGCGGCCTGGTTGGCATCGTCGTCCTGATTGTAGAGCGGCAAATCGTCGATATTCAGGAACTCGAAGGAGAAGTCGGACGGCGCCAGTTTGACGAGGGCCTTTGCAAGTTTCCGATTGAACGAATCGCGACGCAGGCTGCCGACGACCACGGCGATACGGTATTGGTTCATGACGCTTGACCTCCCTATCGGTTAATTAGGCGCCCCGGAACGGTCCCTTGCGATGATACCCCAATTTCATCCCGATGCTTGGTGCCCGCGAGCCCCATTTGAGCCACATTTGCCGATTTTACGAAAAAAGGGAACCTGGCGCAAAGCCAAGTTCCCTTTTAATTTTGCGATGGTGCCGAAGGGGGGACTCGAACCCCCACGGGTTTCCCCACCATCCCCTCAAGCAAGCCCACACCCTATAATGCCCTAAATGTGGCTATGATATCAACGACTTACAAATAGGCCAACTCGCCAAATTTATCAGTTTTTATAGAAAATATCCCCCTTTTTTCTCCCAACTTCCACAAAACTTCCACACGGCCCCGCTTGATTTGTAGTATCGCCATTGATACTATGGCTTCATGACGGCGGCAGCCAAGATCCTCGGAAGAATGCGGAACAACCCGACGGGTTGGAGGATCGAGGACCTGAAAACCGTCGCGGACCGATTCAACATCGAGTACCGGCAGCCGGGGACAAGTCACGTCACGTTCCGACATCCCTCTGGAGCAAAGCTTACTGTCCCGGCCCGAAGACCGATCAAGCCGGTGTATGTGAAGAAATTCCTCGAACTGATCGATGAGGTGGCCCATGAGAAAGATTGAGTATCCCTTCACGATCCGTCGTCTGTCGAAGGCGGAAGGTGGCGGATGGCTGGTGGAGTTCCCCGACCTCCCCGGGTGCATCGCCGACGGAGAGACGATCGAGGAGGCGGTGGAGAACGCCTCGGACTCGCTTCGCTCCTGGCTGGCCACCGCAAAGGAGTTCAAGGACCCGGTCCCCGAACCCTCGGCGGGATTGAGCGGGAAATGGGTTCAGCGGGTTCCGAAGAGCCTTCACGCCAAGCTTGCCGCCAAGGCCGAGAAGGAGGGAGTGAGCTTGAACACGCTGGTCGTCTCACTCATCGCCGAAGGGCTCGGCCGCCGGGCTGCGCGGTAGCTGCGTATGTAGATCGGCTTTGAAAAATGACCCGTCTTGGGGCGTTTTCGGCATCCAACTCTGACCCACTCTTTCGGACCGTAAGATCCAGTTGTCTGTGAATATCTTTCGAATTACACATGGGTCAAGGTTAGACGCCGATCCGAGTCAAAATTGCAGGCCGGTTAACCGCATTATCACGAAGAAGTTGAACATCCCGGTGCATAGTCGAAAGGCGATGCTCAACTTTTTTAATATCGAAAAATGCGCCTATCGGAAGTTTCTTCGTCATTATCCTTTCTCACATCATGCAAGCTAACGCCTGAATTAATCCACGCCGCGAAGCAGCGTCGGCTTGAATAAATTGTTGGGCCTGCTTGAGATAGACCTTTCTGTTGACTGTATGGATAACTAGACCATAAAAAATGTATTCAGGCGCAATCACATCTCGGCGAGCCACCAGCTGTCGCGCGGCGCAGCCGTTGACGATCCGCCGGATGCGCCAACGCATCACCGCGGCATCAGCGCGAACACACCCCAGCCCAGGTATTCACGCGTGTATGCGGCGTAGCGCACAGGTTCCGAGGTCAGTTTGGCTCGAACATCTTTCGCGAACTCGTCGTCGGGATTGGCTTCAAGCCATCGGCGCATGGTAAGCCATTTGGCCGCCTCGTATCTGTCCCAGCCGTCTTGGTCAGCCAGAACCATTTCAACGACGTCGTAGCCAAGGTGGCCGAAAGACGCGAGAAGTTCCGGAAGCATGAGAAAATCGGAGATTGAGTTGGCAAGACACCCCTTGGCAACATCTTCCGTCGGCGGTAACTGCCGCCAGTACGGCTCGCCGATGAGGATGATCCCTCCGGTGCGCAGGCTCCGCGCCAGTAGCTCGATAGTGCCGACGACTCCCCCGGCGATCCAGGTGGCACCGACACAGGCTGCCACACTGGCCTTCTCGTCAGAGACATAGCCGACAGCATCGCCATGGATGAACTTGACTTGATGGGCGACGCCGAGTTCTTCAGCACGGAGTTTCGCTTGCTCGGTGAACAACTGGCTCATGTCGATGCCGATGCCGATGACGCCGTGATCGCGTGCCCAGGTGCACAGCATCT
>DATIFR010000027.1:0-2425 GCA_035455145.1 Nitrospira sp. | reverse complement strand
GGGATTGTTCTTTCCCTCGATTCGCATGTAGGATCGCCCAGGCCGGGTTGTATTCACATTCATCTCGTAGGGAGGACTTGGGTCATGAGAATGCGATCGATGCATGCTTTAGGTGTTGTTGCCTTGGTGAGTCTTATGGCGGGCGGTTGTGCGAGCGAGGGGACGATGGGTTCGTCCGATACCGGCTCGGCCTCCGGTGGTGGGACGACGGCAACCGGCCCGACGAAGAATATCGACCGGATCGCCTCAGGATCTGTAGAAGATTCTTTGAACGCGTGCACGGCGCGCATCCCGAATGACGCCAGCGCGGGTCAGCGGATGCTGGCCGAGGAGAGCTGTCGTCGCGATCAAGCCAATCGCCGTTAGACTGTTCCCTTCTTGCGATCGGGAGACGGCCATTCGGCCGTCTCCCACGCTCGTTCCAGCCGCAGAAGCCTGACGCTGAACCCGGGCAGAGCGCTCGTAGAATCCCAGCTCTTTTTCGAGATCGGCCTGGCCCTTCTTGAATTTCTTTTTCTCCGCTTCACGTTTTTTCAAGGCCTCGTCCTCGTTGTTACGAGCTACTTCTTCCATCCCCTCTGCCCATTCGCCGGTACGATCATGTATTGTCACAATCCGCGTGTTTGGCTAGCTCGCCAAGTTTCTTCAGTTCGGCTTCATGCGCGCGATAGAAATTGACATTCGCCATCTTCACACCGGGCGGCAACTTGCCTCCAGGCTGCTCAAGCGCCCAAGCGGCCAAGCCGTTTTGAAACACCGACCAGGAGAACACGAGGTACTCGCGCGACGTCATGCCGGCGGCCTTGAGCGCCGACTTCACTTGGGGGATTCCGTCCATCCGCGCCGCCGCGTCATTGAGAGACTTCGGGCCCTCCTCGCCATCGCAATCTTGCGGCAATTGCCCCGTCAGCGGTTGCAGCTTGCGCACGGCTTGTGTGTACTTCGACAACCCCGCGTCGGTCAGCACGTAGCCGGCGATCTCGTTGGTGTCGCGGTCGGAAATATTCTGGGCTCCTGCAACTGCCGGCGCCAGCAGCGCGAGGGCGAAGGCGGCTGTTACCGCGAGCATGGCCTTGAACGTATTGAACATGACGATCCTCCGGGGCTCGATTCCGCTCAAAAACCGAGGGCCTTTTCCAGATCTTCCTGGCCCTTCTTGAACTGCTTCTTTTCCGCCGCATCCTTTTTCTTTGTGAGGGCATCCAGCTCCGCTTCACGCTTTTTCGCGGCCTCCTCTTCCTTCTTGCTGGCGGCTTTCAGAACCTCTTCCTCTCGCTGCTCCTTGAGCGACGCAACTTGCGCTGCCTTGAGTGCGTCGTCGGGCACCGTCGTCCACGACAAGCGGTAGCCCGGCTTTTTCAAAGCCAGTTCCTGATAGACCACGACGTAGCGGGTGGGATAGCTGCGCTGGCCGATTTGTCGTTCTTCCAAGATATAGACGGTCGGCGTGCCATAGAGATTGGCCTGATAGGTATCGAAGAACATCCGTCCCATGCTTCCTTGCGTCGACACTGATCCCAATTTTTGCATGTATTCCACGTACGCCTCCATGTTCGTGGCCGGATCCGGAGGCTTCTCGTTCCCCAGCTGCTTGCCCGCCGCCTGTTGTGCCTGGTTGAGTGCTTCCTCTTCATCTTGCAACTGATAGCGATACTGCTCTTTGAACTGGTCCCACTTATAAGGACCTTTTTTCGCCTTGGTCTTAAAAAACTGAGCTGGCTCGGTCTTGCCTTTCGCCAGATACGACAGACGGCCCTTTGTCGCATCGCTGGACTCAAAAAGATAGACGCTGTCCGGCGCAACCGGCATCGAGAACTTGGCCGGATCGGCTGGCTTTTCAAGCTCCCGGCCCGGATTCTGGCGCGCGATGCGCTCCTTCAATAAATCCAGGGCCTTTCCTTTCCCGCGAGGAATCATGTTGAATACCGCATATCGGACGTCCGGAACCGGATCATTGGTCATCGGCACCAGCATCTTCACGTCGCTATCTTCCGGGCCGATCATGCCGAGCGCATGTGCCGCGTCAATCCGCAATTCGACTTCAGGTCTTTTTCGAAACAATCGAACAATATCAGGGATATACTTGCGATCAGCGGTAGAACCTAACGTCAACAAGTCCTCCTTCAAGATCGCGACGAAATCGTTTCTTTGTTTGTCACAACTCGCGTCTTTCACTCCCTTGCCACTGCAGTCCCGCAGATAGTTCGCCACTATCTGATCTTCTCGGTCATCGGCTGGTGCCGAAGCGGCCGTCGCTGGTTGCTGGCCCGCAGCCGGTGGCGATGCTGCCCAAAGCAGAGGAGAGTGAGAGAGGAGCCCAAATGCTATGACTAAGCCTGTGATGATGGCGGAATGGACTTCACCTGGCTTCATACGTATCCTCCTTACAATCTACTCGTCCAGCTACAAGAGCTGTGCTATCTCG
>DATIFR010000026.1:0-5060 GCA_035455145.1 Nitrospira sp. | reverse complement strand
TCGCGCTTCTTATCGAGTGCCTGCAGGCAGTTGGGTTACGCTCATTCAAAATCTCGCTTGGACACGTTGGATTTTTCAAGGGTTTGCTCGTGGGAGCGGGATTGTCGCCGGAGGGGCAGAAGCGGGCTGAACAGGCTGCGGCCAGAAAGGATTTGCCGAAGCTCGAAGAAATTCTCTCGCAGGAGCGGGTCACAAGAGCGTTTTTCCGCACGATTCTGGAAGCGCCGGAGCTCTGTGGTCAGGCTGAAGTGCTCGTGAGGGGACGGGAAGTGGCCGGCGACGAAAAGCCCCTGGTACAGCCACTGGATCGGTTGACCAAGGTCTATCAGCTGCTCTGTTCGGCCGGATACCAAGACTTATTGTTTCTCGATTTGGGCGAGTTCAGGGGATTCGACTACTATGATGGTGTCGTGTTTGACGTCTTTGCCGATGGAGTTGGCGTCGAATTGGGCGGCGGCGGGCGCTATGACCACTTAATCGGTCGATTTGGTCGGAACATCCCATCAACCGGGTTTGCCCTGAATGTGGATCGACTCTTTCGGGGGCTTAACCTCTCCGGCAAGACGTCGGAAGCGGCTCGCGTGGATGTCCTCGTAGCGGCGCCGCGCACAGCAGCGAAGCAACTCATCTCTGTTGCCCGACAACTTCGACAATCGGGGAAGCGAGTGGTGCAGCAGGTTCTCGCGGCATCGGGGAACGACTTAATCAGCGCGGCGGGAGAAGCCGGCCTTGGGGCCCAGGCCGATACCGTGGTAGTAGTCGGTGCTGATGGGACCAAGGGCGAACAGGTGCTAGTGATTCAACAGACGGCCCAGCAAAGTGCGATGCGCGGGAATGGCCGTCCTCGAATGAAGAAGAAACTGATGTCGATCACCGATCTCGTTGTGCAAATGCGACGAGCTCGTACGGGAACAGGAAGAGCACGATGAAATCGCTCACGGCCGTCGATCTCTCGCAGCCGAAGCTGCCCCCTCAAAATCTGGAGGCAGAGCAATCGGTGCTGGGCGCCATCCTCTTGGATAACGCTGCGATGCCGAAAGCGATGGAACTTCTGGTCGAGGAGGACTTCTACCGGACGGCGCATAAGAAGGTGTATCGAGCGATGCTCGATTTGTCGGACATCGGCGAAGTGATCGATCAGATCACCTTGACTGAGCGGTTGAAGGGACAGGGAGAACTGGAATCGATTGGAGGCGCAGCCTACCTCGCCGAATTGGTTCAGATCGTCCCCAGTTCAGCCAATATCAGATATCACTGCAAGATTGTTCGTGACAAAGCGGTTGCGCGACAATTGATCAACACGTCGACGGAGGTGTTGGCCAGGGGCTATGAAGGCACGGCGTCGATCGATGATCTGCTCGATTTCGCGGAGCGGTCTGTCTTCAGCATCGCTCAAGGCAAGTTGGAGCGGTCCTTCAGCCCGATCAATCAGATCATCAAAGAAAGCCTTGATCTGGTCGACAAGCTCTCGAAACGGAAGGAGCATGTCACGGGAGTGCCCACCGGCTATTACGATCTCGACGACATTACGGCAGGACTTCAGCCGTCGGACCTGGTGGTGGTGGCTGGCCGGCCGAGTATGGGGAAGACGAGTCTCGCGCTGGGGTTTGCAACGCACGCGGCTATTCATGCGAACTCCGTAGTCGGCATCTTCAGCCTGGAAATGTCCAAACCTCAGATCGTGCTGCGTATGTTGAGTTCGGAAGCGCGGGTCGATTCGCATGCTTTGCGGACGGGTAAGTTGCAGAAAGAGGATTGGTGGCGATTGGCGGAGGCGGCCGGGCGATTAGAGCAGGCGCCAATCTACATCGATGACACCGGCGGGATCACGGTGCAGCAGATGCGCGGGAAGGCCCGTCGTCTCAAGGCTGAGAAGGGGCTCGATCTGCTGATTGTGGATTATCTTCAGCTGATGCAAGGGCGAAGTGACTCAGAATCTCGCCAGCAGGAAATCTCCGATATCTCCAGATCGTTGAAAGCCTTGGCCAAGGAGCTGAACGTGCCGGTTGTGGCCCTGTCCCAGTTGAGCCGGGCGGTGGAAGCCCGAAAGCCCCCGATCCCGATGCTGGCCGACCTGCGCGAGAGCGGAGCAATCGAACAGGATGCCGACGTGGTCATGTTTATTTATCGAGAAGATGTCTACGATCAAAATTCGGAACGGAAGGGCATCGCCGACATCATCGTCAGCAAGCATCGGAACGGGCCCATCGGAAAAAAAGAGCTCTTTTTCCAAGATCGCTTTGCCAAGTTTGAAAGTCTCGATCTTAGAGAATCGTGAAGTGGTTTGCGCATCGCTCCTACGGTCGGTATAATTCTCTCACGTGCCTCACCTCCAAGCAATTTTAGTAAAGCCTTTAGTGCAGGGAAAACCGTCGACCGTGGGTTATCTACCGTCCAATACGTTTCAGTTTCCCGAGTTGGGGAACGGGCTACTCGCCGCACTAATCCCCCTCGTCATCATGGCCTGTGCGGCTGCGCCGCTTCATCAGGAAACGGCAACCCCTGTTACGGCACAAACGAAGCAACCTGCGGCACCCACTCCCGATTCTTCAGCCACCTATCACTTCATGCTGGGGTATCAAGCTGAACTTGCCCAGGATAACGAAACAGCGTTGAGAGAGTATCGCGCGGCGCTCAAGGCTGACCCCGCCTCACGCGAGGTCAAAGCCCGGTTAGCCGGGCTGTATTTTGGCTTAGGCGATCTGACCAACGCGGTGCAGTATGCGGAGGAGGTCGGAGAGGGGACAGGTCAAGACGCGCAAATGCTGACGCAAATGGCCGGCATTCTGGCCAGTGCGGGGAAGCCCGACCGCGCGCTTCGGCTATTGGATCTGGCTATCGACCGTGCTCCTGAAAGGGGAGAGTCCTACTTCCCCAAAGGCATTATTTTAATGAATCAAAAGCGGCTGCCTGAAGCGGAACAAGCCGTCAAACAAGGGTTGAAATACGCACCGGACTCCCCGATCGGCTACTACTACTTGGGCCGCATCTCCATAGAAGCCGGTAATGCCGAGCAGGCATTGGACAGTTTCAATCGCGCCATCGCGGCGAATCCTTCTTTTGAGCCGGCCTATCTTGCCCAGGCCTCGTTCTATGAATCCCGCCAGGAGAAGGACAAGGCCATCGCCGTTCTCCAAAAGTACCTCCAGAACGTGAACCCCCGGAATAAAGACATTCGCCAGCATCTCATTCAGTTGTATGTATCGACGAAGGACTATGCAGGGGGACTGGCCGAGCTGGAGAAGCTGTTGGAAGAGGATCCCGGAGATCTTGATGCACAACTGCGAAAGGCCCTGATCTACGGCGAGAAGAAGGAGTATTCCAAGGCGATCGATCAACTCACGTCTATTCTGAAGGCCAGGCCTGCTGAACTCAAGGTCCGGGACTATCTGGGCTATTTGTATGAAGAGACGAAGGAGTTTCCGAAGGCCATTGAGGCCTATCAGTTCAACATCCAATTAGATCCGACCTTTGTGGAAAGTCATATCCATCTTGGAGTCCTGCAGTATCGTCTCAAGAAATTTCCCGAAGCCATTACGCACCTGAGCGAGGCGGTGCGTCTCGCTCCGAAGCAACCCGAACCTCACATCGTGCTCGGACTTGCCTACCTTCAATCTGAACAGTTTGAAAAGGCATCGCAGGCATTTGAGGAGGGGATTCGTCACAACCCGAAGAGTGCCGACCTGCATTTCAACCTGGGCACGGCGTATGACAAGCTCAACCGATTTGAGGATGTGGTGCGTGCCATGGAAACGGCGCTATCCTTAGACCCGCACCATGCCGACGCCATGAACTACCTCGGGTATAGCTACGCGGAGCGGGGGATCAAGATAGACCAGGCTGTGTCCCTCACCAGACAGGCGGTCGCGCTCAAGCCTGACAATGGGTATTACGTCGATAGCCTCGGGTGGGCGTTCTACAAATCAGGGTTACTTGCAGAGGCGCTTACGGAGATCAAGCGGGCGGTGGCGTTGGTCGGTGACGACCCCGTGATTTACGAACACTTGGGCGAGATTTATATGAAGCAGGAAAAGCTATCGGATGCCCGGGAAGCCTGGCTTCATTCCCTTGAGCTCGATCCCTCCAACGAAAAACTGCTCCAGCGATTCCGCGACCAAGGTATGGGCGATCCGTCTCAGGAAGACCGTATCCAGCAGGCCAAGCGCCGCGTATCAGAGAAGATACAAACTCAGCAGGTTACCCCGTAGGCTTTCCATTCAGGGCTCATATCCAGCCGCTGGTTGTTCCCTCAACAGGCGAAAATCTTCGATTTCCAGGTATTCGGTGTTGAGCCTGAGGTCCGTCCTGTGCACGATTTGAGTACGGGCTGAGTGAAAAAGTGCCAATTCTCGGCAATCCCGAGCAGAATGCGGAGTACAGAAGCGACGCCCAACAGGTATGCTTCTTTGTCGAGTTTTCATAACTCCTTGCTTTTCAAAGGGTCGATGATAGGGTTTGTGACATCACTGACAGGCACCAAACCTGCTAGAGGGGCAGGTAGGCGGCAACGCGAGCGCCGCAGGTGACCAAGGCAAGAGCATAGAGAGCAGCTTGGGCCGTCAGTGAACCATCAACAAGGAGGCAGTACGATGTTTAAGGCATTCCGGAAACAAGAGGGTTTCACCCTCATCGAGTTGATGATCGTCGTGGCGATCATCGGGATCCTGGCGGCCATCGCCATTCCCAACTTCGTTGCCTACCAGGCGAAATCGCGGCAGTCGGAGGCCAAGATCAACCTTGGCGCTATCTTTACTTCGGCCACCGCATTTGCGGCTGAACAGGCAACTCCGACGTATGTTCCAGGCCCCACGCTCGATCCAATCGGCTGGTCGCCAAGTGGACAACCACGCTATACGTACTTCTATGCCACGGGCGCGGTCGGTGCTGCTTCAGCATCCGCGGCCACGGCGTTTACCCTTCCTTCGAGCGTAGTAGCACCAACTAGCTGTACATCGGCACCGACGACTGGAGGTAATGCAGTAGCCGCAAGTGCAACGGTAGGAACGACACCGGCTGGGTTTACGGCAGGTGCGCAGGGGAACGTCGACTCCGATGCCACC
>DATIFR010000025.1:0-2725 GCA_035455145.1 Nitrospira sp. | reverse complement strand
TTGTGTCCGGCCAGGGGAAACTGTCTGAGCACCCGATCATTCCCGACTATCTTGCCTACATCAAGGAGAGCTTTGCTGGGCTGGATGCCAAGCGTTTGCATGTGGTCATCGATTGCGGCAACGGAGTGGCAGCATTGGTGGCGAAAGAGGCCTTGGAGTTGTTGGGCTGCCGCGTAACCGGGCTATATTGCGAGCTGGATGGACGATTCCCGAACCATCATCCTGACCCGACGGTCCTTGAGAATTTGGATGATTTGGTTCGCGCGGTCACACAACATAAAGCCGATGTTGGGATCGGCTATGACGGCGATGCGGACAGGATCGGTGCAATAGATGAGCGGGGTGAGGTGTTATGGGGAGACCGGCTCATGGTGGTGTATTCCCGCGATATCCTGGCCGTGAAGCCTGGCAGCACGATTATCTCCGAGGTGAAAGCCTCCCAATGTCTGTATGACGACATCGCCAAGCATGGCGGCAAGCCGATCATGTGGAAAACCGGCCATTCACTGATTAAGGCTAAAATGAAGAGTGAAAAGGCGGTTTTGGCTGGCGAGATGTCCGGGCATATGTTTTTTGCCGATCGCTATTTCGGGTATGACGACGCGATTTACGCGTCCTGCCGGTTGGTCGAGATTCTTGCAAAGACTGGTAAATCGCTCTCGTCGTTGGTGGCCGATCTTCCCGTCACCTCTGTGACGCCGGAGATTCGGGTTGATACGCCAGATGCGATCAAGTTTGATTTGGTGAAGAAGGTCCAGGCACGTCTGACTTCCTATGTGCAATCTCGGCAGCCGATTGGTCCCCAGAAGTTTGTCGTGCGCGACGTGGTCACCATCGACGGGGTTCGCGCCATTTTCGATGACGGGTGGGGGCTGATCCGTGCTTCCAATACCCAGCCGGCATTGGTCTTGCGGTTCGAAGCCACGTCCCCTGACCGGCTTGCTGCCATCAGAGCCGTTATTGAAGGAGAACTTGCCGAGGTCAAACGCCTCTTAGGTCCCTAGCCATTTCCTCCCTGCCGATCCGGAAGGTCCGCTTCCACCATGAAGTTGCTCATAGGGTTTCTTGCCGCGACCACTGCCGTTGTTCTGAGTGGCCAGTGTGTCGCGGCGCAGGTTGCCGATCCTGCTCCCAATCGATCCGTCCAAGTTGGTGAGAGACTGACGTATGAAATCTCCTGGTTGAATATCATGGCGGGAACAGCCGTGATGGAAGTGGGGGAGGGAGGCAGTTCAGGAGAATCCAATAATGCCAGGCTGATCACCACGGCTCAATCTCGACCCGCGATCACCAAGTTCTTCCCTGTCGATAATCGTGTAGAGTCCGAATTCGACCTCCGCGCATTGCTCCCGCAACACATGACCTTTCGACGGCGTGAGGGAAGGAAGAAGGAGGATATCGAGTACACGTTCCACCATCGTGAGGGGACCGTGACCGCGACCAGAGGTGGAACAACCGAAACCCTCCCGATTCTACCCGGCACCCAGGACCTTATCTCTTGTCTCTATTATGTGCGCAGCATATTGCCCATGAAGCCGGGGGCGTCGTTGACGATGAATGTCCATCACGATAAGAAAAATCGTACGATTGAAGTCCGCGTGGAGGACATCGAGACCGTCGAGGGAGTATGGGGGAAAATCGATGCTGCGAGGGTGCTGGTGATCATGCCGTTTCAGGGCATCTTTCTCAATCAAGGCAACATTCGAGTGTGGTTTACCACCGATGAGCGGCGGACTCCAGTTCGCATGAAGGCTAAGGTGATTATCGGGTCTATTGTGGCCGACCTGGTCAACGGATTTTCCCCTGCGGGGGCCTCCAGATAAGGGATTTGGGGGATTCATTGCCCACCCCAGTGAGACCGGCTATAATTAGCCACAATTATCCCATTATTCGGAGCTCGCCGGGCTTGAAGTTTCACCAGGCCCCGGGAGTCTTTTTGGATTAATAAAGGTCCTTCCCGTTCATGGCACAGTCTCCGCTCACGATCAAACAATTCCTCGTTGAAAACCAACCAGCTTCGTCTGACAAGGGGAATGACCTCTCGGGTCTTTTCGCCGCGATCGGTCTGATCGGAAAGTCGCTTGCCCGAGATCTTCGAATCGCCGGCCTCCTCAACATCTTGGGAACGACGGGGGAAACCAACGTACAGGGTGAAGCGGTCAAAAAGCTCGATGAGATAGCCAACGAGACGTTTGTGAGGATCTTACAGCAAGGCGGCGTTGCCTGCGCGCTGGCCTCTGAAGAGATGGAAAAGCCCGTGATGATCTCCCGCCAAGGACGGCGATCTCCCCATATGGTTCTGTTCGATCCGTTGGACGGCTCATCCAATACCGATGTAAACATGCCGCTTGGTTCGATTTTTTCGATCGTTGCGGCACCAAAGTCCGAAGAATCGCCGGTTGAGAACGACCTCTTACAGAAGGGGACCGAGCAGGTGGCGGCAGGATACTTCCTATTCGGCCCGAGCACGATGCTGGTCTTCACGACCGGCCAGGGGGTTCACGGCTTTACGCTGGATCCGAGTCTCGGCGAGTACCTGCTGTCCCATGAGGCTATGAGGATTCCCGCCCGCGGGAAGGTCTACGCGATCAACGAGGGGAACTACCATAAGTGGCCGGCCGGGACGCGGCAGTACATCGACTCCCTCAAGAAACAGGATAAATCGACAGGGCGTCCCTATAGCGGCCGGTACTCCGGTTGTCTTGTTGCTGATGTCCACCGGATT
>DATIFR010000024.1:0-31669 GCA_035455145.1 Nitrospira sp. | reverse complement strand
AGGGGAATCAAGGCGTGCGTATTACCGTGAAAGATGACCAGGAGCAGGCAGGCAAAAAACCCGAGAATGATCACGCCATTGGAGAAGACGAGCCGATCGCCAAACGTCGCCATCTGATGTGGCATGAACCCATCACGTGCGAGGATAGACGAGAGGTGAGGAAACCCGGCAAAGGCGCTATTGGCTGCGAGGACCAAGAGCATCATCGTGCCGATTTGGATTGCATAATAAATTGTGCCGGTGCCGAAGGTCAGCCGGGCCAATTGTGAGACGACCGTTTCATCTTCTTTGGCCAAGATTCCATAGTGATAGGCCATCCAGCTTATGCCTATGAAGAGGACGGCGAGAATAACCGACATCCAGACCATGGTGATTGCGGCATTGTGCGACTCGGGCGGCCTAAAGGCTTTGACGCCATTGGAAATCACTTCCATGCCGGTTACGGCTGAGCAGCCAGCGGCGAATGACCGGAGAATCAAGAAGAGTGTGAGACCTTCGACGGTCTGAGATGTGCCGGACGGGGTCGGCATCGATGGGGCCACGCTGGGGTTGAGCAGGGATTGTATGGTGCCTGAAACCACCATAAGTCCCAGGGCACCGATCGCAAAATAAGTGGGGATGGAGAAAAACTTTCCGGATTCCCTGACACCCCGCAAGTTCATCACCACAATGAAGAGAATGGCAATCAAGCCAAGGGCTTCGCGATGGGGAAACAAGCTGGGCAGCGCGGAAGTGAGGGCCGCGACACCGGCTGCGACGCTGACGGCCACAGTCAGCACGTAATCGATCATGAGCGCGCCAGCCGCAATCAAGGCAGGTGAATCGCCAAGGTTCGATCGCGCCACAATATAGGCGCCGCCTCCCTCGGGATACTCATAGATGATTTGACGATAGGAAACGGTCAGGACTGCGACGAGAAACAGAATCGCAAGGCTGACGGGAATCGACCAGGCGATTGCCGCTGTGCCTGCCAGAATGAGCACCAATAGGATTTCTTCCGTCGCATAGGCAACTGAGGAAATTGCATTGGATGAAAAGACAGCAAGGGCCAGGGTCTTGGAGAGTCGCTCGTGAGAAGCTTGAGCGGTTTTGAGTGGATCGCCTACAAGCCAGCGCTTCAGCAGCATGAAAAGATTATCGCACAAATGGGGGCAGCGGCGTACAGGAGAAGAAGTCCTTGTAACCAATAGGGCAAAAGACTCAACTGGCTGTACGCCACCAACGTCATTATAAGGTGAAAGGCTTGCAAGAGAGGTGTCAATCGATCTGTCGGGTTTGGGGTTGACAGTCCCCGTGAACTTAAGTATCTTTCCAGTTCCTTCGTCGATGAAAGCGGGTTTTTTGGCTCGACGTTGATACGAATTAATTTCGCGAGGTCGTTTATCGTTCGGTAACGTTTCGTTTTCGGTTGTTTTACTCACCATCTTCAAGGAGGCCGGTCCATGTTTTCTCACACGCAACGGGTTTGTGTGCACACCCGCATGCTTGGCATGATGGCAGCGGTGGCTCTGCTCTGGGCCCCGCTCGCATCGGCTGAGAACTCATCGTCACACGTGGCGATGAATCATCAACTCCCTGCCTGGGCGGAACAGCTCAAAGGACAGACGATCGTCGAAGACTCGCTCTCCGGGAAGGCCAATCGGTCGGCGATGGTCGAGCAGCAACACCAGCGCATCATGGACCACATGTCCAATGATCCGCAGGTTCAGGGCGTGAATACCGGCATGTATAACACCCAGTCCATGATGCACCAGTATGGAGCGGGTGGACAGGACATGCTCCTCGTCTCCGATCCCCGTGTCGAACCGGTCGCGATGACAAGCGGCGGCAAGTGCCCCGCGACGGCGCCGGTCAAGCAGTACAACGTGTCCGCGATCAACGTTGAGATCACCTTGAACCAGTGGCTCGACTTCTATCCCGGCTACATGTACGTGCTGGACGAGAATATCGATAAGGTGCGTGCGGAAGAAGCGAAGAACAAGGAAGGTCGCGAGAAGGAAGGCCATGATCCTGGTGCCGTGATTCCTGGCGTGCAGGCACAGTGGATTCAGCCGCTGACCATCCGTGCGAATCAAGGCGATTGCGTCAAGATCAAGCTCAGCAACAAGTTGGAAGGCGGCGAAGACGTTAGCCTTCACATCCATGGTTCAGCCATGGTGGTGAGCGCAACCGGTGCTTCAGCAGCGACCACCAACCCGGACTCGATAGTCGTCAAGGACAAGAGCGGTGAGTTTGAATGGTACATTCACCCTGGAACTCAAGAGGGTGTCCGCCAGTTCCATACCTTCAGCAACGACCGTGAATTGACCGTCATGGGTCTCTTCGGTTCGTTCGTCGTAGAACCCCGCGGCTCCTCCTATTGGGAACCGCTCGGAAGCGGCGAGGCGACCCCGGCCACCAGCGGCTGGCAGGTCATGATCAAAAACGGCACGGGTCCGGACTTCCGGGAATTCGTGCTCTACTATCATGAGGTCGGCGACGAGGCGTTCCGCCCGCTCAATAAGAAGGGCGATTTCCTTCCGCAGCGCGATCCGCTGACCGACGCCTATCGTCCGGGCGGCCGTGCGATCAACTATCGCAGCGAGCCGTTCGGCATCAATAACATGCACGTGCAGCACGAATACTTCGGCTTCGAAGACGAGTCGATGGGGTATAGCTCCTATACGTTCGGCGATCCGTCCCCGACGATTCCTCGTTCCTATATCGGCGACCCGGCGAAGTTCCGCCTGGTTCACGGTGGATCGGAAGTATTCCACAGCCATCATCCGCACGGAGGCACGATCCGTTGGCCGCGCAGCCCGCGGGCCATCGATGACATGAACCTCTGGACGACCAGTGGAAATGGTCCTGTCAAGTATCCGGTGATCCGTGCCAAGACAGACCGTGTCGACGTTGAAGTTATTGGCCCGTCCGAAGCGCTTGACCTGGAAACGGAGTGCGGGTCCGGTCTCTGCCAGCAGCTGGCCGGCGACTTCCTCTTCCATTGCCACGTGGCGCACCATTATGTGGCGGGGATGTGGGGCTACTGGCGTGTGTACAACACGATCCAGCAGGGGGATTTGCGGAACGACGTGATGCCGGATTTGCGTGAGCTGCCGGATCGCAAGGGCCGCATCAAGACCCCGATTTCATCCGACAAGCTGATCGGCCAGACCGTCGATTGGTTTGGGAAAGCCTTCAAGATCGTCGAGAAGGGCAAGAGTGACTGGAAGTCCAACCCGGCCACGATCACCATTAAGGACTGGGTGGAGATGCAGCTCCCGACGATGGGCAAGCCCGGCCACAAAGATGACGAGAAGGGCCAGATTATTTCCTACGACGCCACCGTGTTGGATTGGACCTGGAACGGCAATGTGGCGATGAGCGAAAAGGAGAGCACGACCGACAATCCCAAGTACAAGTCCTCCCATCCCGGCAAGCGGCACCCGATCATGTTCGAGCCGTTGACCGGTAAAGTGGCATGGCCGCACCTGACGCCGCACTTCGGGAAACGGGTGATGTTCTCCCCGAACCACGTCGGCGCGCCCTGGCTGGAGATGATCCGCCGGGATGCGGACGGTCAGGAGAGTGTGGATCAATCGTTGCCCGGAGAAAACGGCAACTGGAGTCTCTGTCCAGAGAACGCGGGCCGGAAGCATTACAATGTGCACTTCGTGAAGATGCCGATCAAGATCGCCAAGGCACAGGGCAAAGAGCCACCCGTGGTGGATCCGAACGGCTTGATTTACGTGCTCCACGAAGAAGAGGCGGCGATCCGTGCCAACGACGACCTGAAGTATCCGTTGGTCGTTCGCGGCAACATCTATGATTGCTTGGATTGGACGTTGACCAGCGAGTGGGACGACGACGACTACACGAACTTCCAGTCGTCGAAGATTAACACCCACTGGCACTTCCTGCAGTTCGACAATCAGGCGTCTGACGGCGTCATCACCGGCTTCTCCTACGAGCAGTCGGTTCGGCCGTTCACGATGCTGGAGAAGAAGACCAAGAAAGGCCTTCCGGCTCCGATGAACACGGTGTTGACGGCCGCGGCGAAGAAGGGCGCAACCAGCATCACCGTAAAGAATGCCGGTCAGTACCATGTCGGCACGCTGATTCTTGTCGGTGCGGATAACGTGAAGGGCAACGAAGTGTCCCGGATCAAGGCGATCAAGGGGAACGCGATCACCTTGGCGAAGGGTCTCAAGAACGATCACCCGGCGAACGACATCGTCACGGTGGAGTTCGTTCGTCAACGGTTCTGGGTCGATGCGGATGTGGGAACGGTCTTCTGGCACGACCACGCATTCGGCGCGACCACCTGGCCGCACGGCGGGTTCGGTACGTTCATCGCCGAGCCAGTGGGGTCGACCTATCACGATCCGAAGACCGGAAAGGCTATCCGAAGCGGACCGATTGCTGATATTCACACCAACGAGCCGGTGGGCCACGGCGTGAACAACAGCTTCCGCGAATTGATGGTGCAAGTGCACGACACCGTGCCGCATACCGTCAATATCGTGACGGCAGGTAATCCGCCCGGGCAGCCGGTTGAAGTGGCGCTCGAGGCAGGCAAGACCGTGTCCTTCATGATGCCGGAAAAATTGTACATGACGCCGATGCCGTTCCTGAACGGCGGGACCCATACAACCGGCAGCGGCTTGAACTTCAGGGCGGGACCAATTGCGCAGCGGTTGGCGACGAATCCTGACGTGTCGCAAGCGTTCAATAGCCAGATCCACGGCGATCCCTATACGCCGACACTGAGGGCATACGTGGGAGACACGATGGTGTTTCGTCTCCTGCACACCCTCATGAACGAATCGATGGTGTGGACCATCTCCGGCCATACGTTCTGGTCGGAGCGGTATGCGTCGGATGCGAACCGTAAGAACTCGATTCACATCGGGATCGCGGAACGCTATGATCTCGTGGTGCCGGAGGCGGGTGGATCGCGGCATCAAGCCGGCGACTACATCCACTTCAACGGCCGCTCCTCGAAGTTCTCCGAGGGTGGCTGGGGCATCATTCGTGTGTATGACAAGGACCAAGCCGATCTGAAGAAGCTGCCGGCCGGATTCTCCAGCAAGGGAGAGATGCCGAAGGCGTTGCCGGTCTGTCCAGCTGACGCGCCGGTGAAGAGCTTCAACGTCGTGGCGCTGGATTATCCCGGCATGAAGTTCAATGCGAAGGCGCCGGAGTCCATCGAAGTGGACTTCGAGCGGAAGATCCAGATCACCAATCCGGATGCGAAGATCTATGCCTTGGAGGAAGATGCCGCCAAGGTGTCCGGAGGAGCGCAACCGATGCCGCTCACGCTCCGCGTGAATGTCGGGGATTGCGTGAAAGTCAACTTGAAGAACAAGATGAAGGACAGCAAGGCATCCTTCTCGGCCATCGGCTTGGCCTTCGATCCGAAGGACTCGCTGGGTGCCAACGTCGGGAACAACGCCGGCGATCAGACGATCGCTCCAGGCGGTGAACGGACCTACACGTACTATGCGGATCCGTTTAACGGCGAAACGACTTCGCTGGTGTGGGACTGGGGCAATGTGATGACGAATCCTCGCAACGGATTGTTCGGAGCCGTCGTGGTCGGTCCGAAGGGTTCGAAGTATCGTGACCCGAAGACCGGCGCGGACCTCTCGAACAAGAATGCCTGGGCCGCCGACGTGATCATCGATCGCTCGGTGCCGGGGAACGAGACCCGTCCGAACTATCGCGATGTGGCCTTGTTCTTCCAGGACGAAGACAATATCATCGGCACCAGCTTCATGCCGTATGTGCAAAACGTGGCTGGTCTGACCGGCGTGAATTATCGGTCGGAGCCGTACAAGTATCGTGAAGAGCAGGGCTGTTCGCTGGGCAAGGTATTCCAGCCTTGCAAAGCGGACAAGCCGGAAGATCCTGCGACGCCGATCATTGAGTCGCATGCGGGCGATCCCGTGCGTATCCATGTGATCGGTGCCAGCAACGAACAGAACGGGATGTTCAGTGTCGAGAAGCATGAGTGGCCGATCGAGCCCTTCATGCGTGGAGCCGACCAGATCAGCGTGGTCGAATACTCCGGTTCGGAAACGCTGGATGCCTTCATTCCTTCCGCCGGCGGACCCTATCGCCTGCCGGGCGACTATGTGTACAGCAACCAGCGGTTGCCGTACTCGCAGTCTGGCCAGTGGGGCTATCTCCGCGTGTTGCCGGCAGGCGACCAGCGGTTGTTGCCTCTTGCCGGAGCCGGTGCAGGGATGAAGAGCGCTTCGCTTGAGGAAGCAGCGCACGCGATTCCCGTTGCAGCAAAGTAACATGACGCCCTCCTGCTGAGAGGGCGTGCAACAAGGAGAAGGGGGAAGCCAACGGCTTCCCCCTTTTTCTTTTGTGCAAGCTTTTGGTACGATACAGAACTTCCTGCATGAATGATCCGAAGCCATCGGAGTGGAGGATGGAATGAACAGCGCCTTAGCTATAGGACTGTGTTCGTGGCTGGCGGTCACATCCTCGGTTGCCTGGGCCTACGAAGAAATTCGCGTCACTGACGGCGGTACGATTAGCGGGAAGGTGACGATCACGGCCGGGAAACCTGTCCCCAAGGGATTCAACCTGATTACGTTTCCCGATCCCGTATACTGCGGAAGAATTTCGACCGGAACAGGCTGGCGGATTCTGAAGGAGTTCGAGGTCGCGTCCAACGGCGGGCTGAAGGACGCGGTCGTGTGGCTGTCGGATGTGACGAAGGGGAAGCCGTTCAAGTTCGAGCCTCAAACAATCGAGGCGCGTGACTGCCGATTTTTACCCTTTGTCACCGTGGTGCAAGACAAGGCCGACGTGACGATCATGAACATGGATCCCGTGATGCACGATATACAAGCCTACGAGACGTCGCATCTTGGTCCGCGCGTGCTGTTCAATACGCCCCTTCCCATGAATCCTCATCACAAGCGAAGCGTCGGAGCCGAGAGCCACGAGCATTTGGCCGGCCAGCCGGTCACAGAAACGATACATATGACGAAGGGGAGGAAATTCTTCGTCATGCAATGTGGATTTCATGCGTATATGGAAAGTTGGGGCCTCGCGATCGAGAATCCCTACTATCAGGTCACCGGCAGTGACGGGACGTTTTCGCTCTCTGACGTGCCGCCGGGAGACTATCTGCTGACCGCATGGCATCCAGGGGTTGGCACCGTGTTGGAGAAGAAGATCACCGTGCCGGCAAAGGGGGCGGTTCAAACCGATTTTCTTTTTGAATCGCCCAAGGGGCGCCGTAGCGCTCATGAAATTGAAGAGAATCCCCACTTCGGGCTTCAGGCGCTCGGAAAAACCGTAGACATCAGACCGACGTTGGAACTTCAGGTGCCGTGAGCCATAAGGAGCTGCACGCATGAACGACAAATTGATGACAGGGCTGCTGGGCGCTCTTTCAACGATTCTCGTTGTGCTGACGGTCGGGCCCGCGCCGGCCTATGACGTGATTGATGTGCAGCACGGCGGGATGATCGAGGGCACGGTCCTCCTGGATGGGGCGGTGCCGGAGCCAAAAGGATTCAATCTCATTACATTTCCTGATCCTGCCTATTGCGGGCGCATTTCGAACGGTCGCGGCTGGCGCCTGCTGCACGATTTCGTCGTGGATGCTCAAGGTGGACTCAAAGATGCCATCGTGTTGCTCGAAGGGGTTGAAGCCGGCAAGCCGTTTGAAATGTCCGTGCCTTTGATTGAGGCGCGAGATTGCATGTTCCAGCCGTTCATGACGATCGTGCGCAATGGCCACGCGGTGGAAGTGATCAATATGGATCCTGTGATGCATGATATTCAGGGCTACGAGACGTCGATCGAGGCGGGGGCTCGCACGCTCTTCAATACTCCCCTGGTGATGAACCATCAGCATCGACGCGGGGATCTTCACGCGATACACAACCATGCTCCGGGCAAGTCGCTGGTCGGGCCGATCTATTTGAACAAGGGCCGGCGGACTTTTTATATGCAGTGCGGGTTCCATGCCTACATGGAAAGTTGGGCGATGGCGGTGAATAACCCGTACTATGCGCTCACTGATGCCAACGGAGCCTATAAGATCGAGAACATTCCTCCGGGCACCTATCAGCTGGTCGTGTGGCATCCTCAAACCGGTCCCGGCGTCACGAAGATGGTGACCATTCAACCGGACGGGAAATTGGTCGAACAGCTGTCCTTGAATCCTCCCAAGGGGAATCGCTCTGCTTTTAAGGTGATGGATAATCCTCGTTTTGGCCCGGACACGCTGGGGTATCCGGTCGATATCCAACCGCTGGTCGAACATCAGCATTGACAGCCGATGAGGAATGGTTTCGCGAGGAGCACCCGCGTACTGGTCTTCCTCGGGCTTGCTCTTTCCTTGTCAATCTGGTCGCCGGCCCGTCGTGCAATGGCCGGCGATACACTTCCCATTCAACCGGAGTTTTCGGGCACCATCATCAAGCAGGTGAACGGAAAGAAGTATCACGCGCAGGTGTTCGCCAAGGGGGACCGTCTGCGCCTGGAGTACAAGTATGCGATTCGGACGGAGCATGGGTATGCAGCCATCGAAATCATCCGTCTGGACCAGTCGGAGACCTGGTATCTTCTTGCGCAACAAAAAGAACTGCTCGTGGTTCCGTTGGATCCGGATGATGTCCTGCCGATGAGAGCCGGGCTTCCGGGGGAACGAGACCGGATGTTGGTCGGCGACGCGACAGCGGCTGGTCGCACAGCGCAACTCTACGAAGTTCAGACGGATCGTCATGGTCGTGCCGAACGGTTTTATGAATGGGTCGATAAAGAAGTCGGGATCGTCCTCAAGCTGGTCAGCCGGGATCGCGACTGGTCGTTCGAATATGAAAGGATCAGGCTGTCCCCGCAGCCTGCGTACTACTTCGATGAACCGCCCGGCTACAAGAAACGAATCGGCGCCGCTGGTCCAAGACAGCAAGGATAGGATGATGATGAGGAACGTAAGCGTTGGACTTGGGGTGAGCTTCGTGATCGGGCTCTTCTGGCTGTTTGTTGCGACTGGGCCTGCCTTTGCGGGAGGGACGGCGACGGTGCCGAAACCAATCCAAAATCTCTATGACAAGAATGAGTTTCAACAGACTCTGGATGAGATAGGCAAGTTGGACAAGGAACGGGCTGCGTCTCCGGAGGTGCAGAGGCTGAAAATCCGATCCCTCCTCAAGCTCGGTAAGCCCAAGGAAGCGCTCGAGGAATATGACGCACTCGAAGCGATGCTGAGGCAGGAGGACCAGTCTGTTCTACGCGAGGTGGCTCTGGGATTTATCGTCGTCATGATGAAGGACATGCGCGAACAGATGCGCGGCGCCGCCTATACGGCGCTCAAAGAAATCGATTCCGACGACATCGTCCCCTATTTCGAAGATGGACTCAGTGATGGATCCGGGCCTGTGCGCGTGTTGGCGGTCGAGGGCTTAGGCCGTACTGAGGCAGGTCGCAAATCCAAGAAGCTGCGGGCTGCGCTCGATGACCAGGCTGGTCTTGTGAAGGCGCGCGTCGTCAAAGCGCTGGGAAAGTCCGGTGATCCATCAGTGATGCCCCTTATTGAAGCGGCAACAAAAGATGAATTGACCCCCGTCAGGATAGCCGCTTACGGGGCACTGATCAGGCTGGGCCGCAAGGACGCGTGGGAGCAGTTGCGACAGGGAGTCGAGGCCCCCAATCCGGAAGATCGAGCGGAGGCGATTCGGGCGATTGCCGACCTCAAAGACCAGCGCGGCGCCTCTGTCATGATGGAATTGCTGACGTACCAGCAACCTTCCGTACGGGCTGCGGCGGCAAGAGGTCTCGGTCACCTTGAAAAGCAAGAGGCGCGTGGTTCGATCGAGCAGTTGCTCAAGGATCCGGTTCCTGCCGTACGCGAGTCTGCCGCGGCGAGCTTGGCTGATCTTGGGGGGAAGGAGTCCCTTCCGGCGTTAAATCAGGCACTGAAAGACGGCGTCGTGACGGTACGTGCCGCAGTGGTGGCGGCCTTGCTCCAGCTTGGTCAGCCTTTTGAGACCGTGGCGCCGACCGTACGGGCTCTCGCGCAACAGAACGATACCGCAGCCAGATCATCCGCAGCGTTTGCGCTTGGGAAAGCGACAGGTGTGAATGTGCCGGGTGCAGTCGATATGTTATCGAATCTTGCAGCTGATCCTCTGCCTGGACCCAAGATCGTCGCGATTCGTTCGCTCGGTCATATCGGGGACCGGCAGGTTGTTCCCTTCCTGAAAAGCTCGCTGCACGATCAGAATGAAGCAGTACGCTCAACAGCAGCCGGCGCGCTGCTTCACCTGATGCAGCGCAAGAAATAGGCCCTGGAAGCTCCTTTACAGCCCCTTGTTTGACGTTGACAGGGTAGGGTAGGATTTTATATACATACTCGGTCCCAGACCAGCCTCGCCAGCATGTCGTCGATCGAGTCCGCCAGAGAGGGAGCAGTTCCCATCTTTCTCTCAACAGGTCGGTAGATCAAGGGAGGAAAGAGCGAGCTAGGAATCAGGGCGAATCGTTAATCACAAGGAGGCAGTCCCATGAAGAGTGCGTTATCAGTTGTATTTGGCGTGGCAGCCGTCGCGTTCGTCGCGGCGCCTCTCACCTCGTTTGCTGGCGGAACCATTGCCGGCAAGGTCACTTATGCGGGGAAGTCTGAACAGAAGGAATTCTCCTTCGCGAAGTTCCCGAACCCGAAGTTCTGCCCGAAGATCCCGGACAAGACCTTGATGGATGGAGACAAGCGCTTCCTCAAGACCATTGAAGTCGGTAAGGATGGCGGCCTCAAGGGTGCCGTCGTGGCCGTGTCTGATATCGAAGACAAGCCATTCATGGACGGCTATGCCGGCACGGAAGTGACGGCGGCGTTCTGCCAGTTCCTGCCCTTTAGCGGCGTGGTTGTGAACAACAAGTCCTTCAAGGTTGAGAACACTGATGCCGATCCGGATGACCCCAAGTCGGTTCAGGGTGTGCTCCACAATCCGCACAGCTTTGTGGTGAAGGGTGCCAGCTCTGCGACCGGTTTCAACATCGGTTTGGCCAAGAAGGGCGATAAGCTCGACAAGCCGGTCGTGTTCCGTGGCGGCGCCGAAAAGGATGGTTTCTATCGGTTGCAGTGCGACCAGCATGAATTCATGCAGTCCTTCTTCCTCCCTGTATCCAATGCCCACTTCGCAGTGGTCAAGGATGACGGCTCATTCGAGCTCAAGGATGTTCCGGCCGGCAAGCACAAGGTCGTGGCCTGGCATCCGTTTGCCGCCAAGGGCAAGAAGATTGAATTCGAAGTTGAAGTGCCGGAAGGCGGAACCGCCAACCTCAAGGCTGAAATCAAGTAAGCCGCATTTCGTATTTGGCGGGGCAACCCGCCGTCAAAGGGCAGCGGAGCAATCCGCTGCCCTTTGTGTTTTTGCCCTATGTTCCACAGCTTCCGCCGCCTTGCCTTTCAGTTTCCGATCTAGGTAAGATGCCGACTTTCAAAGATATTTCGCTTGAGGGGATGGGTGTGTCGCGGGAACTCTCGCTGGCAGAAATTTTCCAGCTTGGTTACTACTGGGAGACCAAGATTCTCCTGACGGCCGTGAGGCTGGACGTATTTTCTGTGCTGGACGGAAAGCCGAGGACAGCGCGGGAAATTGCGGGGAAAATCGGGGCCCATGAACCGACCCTGACTCTTCTTTTGAATGCCCTTGTGGCCATGCGATTGCTGGCCAAAGAGGGGGAGACGTACCGTAACTCGGTGGCGGCTGAGAAGCATCTCGTTCGTCACTCGCCCCAGTACATCGGGCACTTGCTGCTGTTGCACGATGCCGAGTGGAACAATTGGGGGAAACTGGAAGAAACGATCAGATCCGGCCACCGGTCGGTCGATCAGCATGTGTTCGAGACCGATCCTGAAATAGGCAGCAATGTGCTTGCGGTCCTTCACCGCATCGGTCAGCAGAGCGGCCCTGACTTCGCCAAACGGCTGCAGCTGGCCGGACGGGTGCGGATGTTGGACTTGGGTGGTGGTGCGGGAACCAATGCCATCGCGTTTTGCCACATCTATCCCGAGTTGACTGCGACGGTCTTCGATCTTCCCGCCACGCTGCGGTTGACCGAGAAAACGGTGAAGGATGCGGGGTTGGAGTCGCGAATTTCGCTTCTTCCCGGGGACTTTAACAAAGATCCGCTCGGCGGCCCATACGATGTCGTGCTCATGTCCGACATCCTGCACTATCAGACTTTCGAGACAAACGAAGCCTTGGTGAAGAAAGTCTTTACGCAAGTATCACCGGGAGGACGCTTGATCATCAAAGATCGATTCCTGGATGAGGCAGGAACTGGTCCGGCCTGGACTACGGCGTTTGCCGTGCACATTCTGGTGAATACGCAACAGGGCGGCTGTTACAAAACAGCTGAGGCGATGCAATGGATGACGAAAGCCGGATTTGTTTCAGTCATTGAATTGGAACGAACGGCGGTCGTCCAAGGGATGAGACCTACGAGGTAACCGCACAAATGGATTGGTTAAAGAATCCAGGCTTCTTTGGGACACACGCCACGATCGGCGCCGATATCAGTCAGCTCATGGCGACCTTCTTCACCTGCCTGTTCGTGATCGGCTGGATCCAGGCACGGAAGCGCCAATCGGATGCTCACCACTGGCTGATGCTGGGCGGCATGGTAGCCATGCTCGGGTTCTTCGTCAGTTACTATCTGTTCCGGCAATTGGGCGTGCTGGCCTTTGAAGGGAAGGAAGGTTTCGGCGGCTCGGACGCACTTTATCACAATGTGTTCATCCCTCTCCTCACCTTTCATATCATTCTTGTGATTATTGGATTGGTCATGGCGGTCTATATGATTGTGCTGGGGTTTCGTGCCCAGGCGGTCGAGCAAGGGCGACGCATCCTGAGCGGTCGCATCCTTCAGACGACCTGGGGGAAGATCGGCATGATCTTCGGTGTCCTCTGCGCGCTGGTGGCGGTGTACTTGCTGTACCTGGTGGCAGCAGATCGTTTTCGGATGGGACGGCTTGTTGTGTGGGTCGGACTTCTCGCCCTCATCGCGATTGTATTCGCCGTCGAAATGGCGATTCAGCGTATATGGCCGGACGGCGGGCAACGCCATCGGACTCTCGGACGCTTTACGATGATCATCTATTGCGTCCTATTTGTCACCGGAACTACCACCTACACGATGCTCTACATTCTGTACCCGGGAAAGATCGGGTGACACAAGAAGTGCTGAGATCCGAGTGCTGAGACTTGTTGAATGGAGTGAAATGCAGAGTTGGCGCTATCACATGATTCTCAGCACTCGCGACTCAGCACTCAGAACTTGGTGTTGGAAATGCTGACCTGCGGGTGCGGACGTTGGATGCATACTGAAGGGATCGAAGAGCGAGCCTACGAGGATGGGGCGTTGCAGTGGTTCATCAGATCCGAGTGCCGCGGGTGCGGCTTCAAGGTTGGGGTGGATGTGCCGGCGGGTCAGGTGAACGGATTTGTCGATCGCGTCATGTGGACCGATGATGCGCTGCATCGGTTGGACCGGATGCCGCCGTATCTGGCTCCATTGTTTCGAGAGGAAGTTGAACAGGACGTGCGAGCGCGCGGAGAACGGGTGATCACGTATGACACGCTGCTTCGCCCGCGTACCGGAGAACGGATTGAGTGGGAGCCGGAAGCAGAGCGTCGGCTGGATAATGTCCCGGCTCCGGTGCGCGCGATGGCCCGGATTGAGTTGGAACGCACGGCCGCGGACCGCGGGCAGACCCGAATCACCGTGGCGCTGATGGAAGAAATCAAGGCCAAGTATTTTGGGATGGCGGCTCAGAAGACGTAAGGGGTAAGGCGTAAGGGGGTGAAAATTTCCCATGGCCTAACGCCTCACGTTTCACGTCTAACGGATTAACAATGTTGCATCGAATGGCGTTACGAGTCTTGCCGAGTCTCAGCCTCGCGGTGACGGAGGATTCCGTTCGCAAGCAGAAGCGAATCGTGATGTTCATTCCGGGGCTTGTCGCATTCGGTATCTATCGACTGGTCAAGCATATGCTGCCATTGACAGAGCCGGTGGTCTTGTTGCTGGTCAGCGGGATCGTGGGATTAATCACCGCCTTGTTGGCCTATCGAGTAGGTCGCAGGACTGCCTGGCGCGTGATAAGTCATCAAGATGGCATCAAGCTGTTAACGTGGATGGCAGGCTGGATCGGGTTTGTGTACGGCATCCAGCTCTCGTTGCTTGTTCTGGCGCTGTTGTGGCTCGTGGGATATGACTATCTGCAACATCCGGACGGCCCGGCCATGATGGCGATCATTATTTCCTGTACGGCTGTCGCCCGCGATGCGTTTGAAATCGGCCTTGTTCGGAAAATCGGTCTCATGGGCCGGCCGTTTCCGACGTTTCCCAACGGTGTCGCCTTGCGAGGCTTGATCGGAAGTCGCACCGCCGAAGTCGGTCCTTGGATCGTCGGAGGTCTGATTGTCGGTGCCACGGGCGCCTTGCTGGGACACATCACGGAGAACAGCCAGGTCGCGGTCCTCATTCAATTGTCAGCTGTGACGTTGCTCGGGGGCGCCATCGCGCTCTGTGCCTACTTCGGCGGGCTCCGTCCGAACGAGTCATGGACAGCGGGATTGCTCAAGACCAAGCCGAGCGAGTTGCTCAAATACTGGTGGTGGCCCGGTCTCGCATTTTCGTCGACCTATTATCTCGTGGCAGCCGGCATCGTGATCTTCCTGCTCAGGCAGCCGGGAATCCCGACCGCCTACGCCGTGGTCGGTGGAGGGCTCGTTGCCGGACTGATGGCGCTCTACGGTTACTATCTAGGGTATCGCCGGCAGGTTGAAGAGCAACAGGGACAAGGATTGAGCAATGCGTTGCTCCGGTGCCCGTTCGTGATGGGGATTCTTGGAAAGTCTACAAATATGGGCGCCGGTGTCACCGCTGCCCCTGCATCAAAGGTCTAACACTATGGCCAGGCAATTCACCATGCTCAGATATTTCACGCTCTCCGTCCCGCTCGCATTGCTTGCGGCGCTCTTTGTCCTTGGTCCTGGCGCGCAGCACCCGGCGTTTGCCGAAGACGCCGCTGATCTGTACTTCAAGACGCAAGGAATTCCGCAAGGGCCGGCGGCACCCTCTCCGACCGAGACGGTCTATCCCCGGATCGGCTCCTTCGACAGCCGTCTTCTTGTGTGGTTTGTGACGCAGCAACACACTTACTTCGGCGGATTCGTTCTGGCGTTGCCGTTGTTCTGTGCGTTGCTCGAATTTTTGGGGCTCATCACGAAGAAACCGGCCTTGTCGCTTCGGTATGACGGCCTGGCAAGAGACCTCGCAAAGGTTGCACTCCTGGCGTTGTCTGTTACCGCCGTTGTGGGCAGCCTCATGCTGGCCATGTTCATTTTTCTCTATCCCAGTTTCATGAAATATATGGGCGGGACGTTCAAAGCCTTCATGCCTGCCTACGCGATCATCTTTGTCGGCGAGTCGCTACTACTCATTGTTTATTATTACAGTTGGAATCGGATGGCGGAACCGGGTTTGAAGTGGATCCACGCGGCGATCGGCATCCTGACCAACATTTTTGGAACGACGCTGCTGTTACTGGCCAATGCCTGGGCGGCCTTTATGATGTCGCCGGCCGGTGTGGATGCGCAGGGACGGTTTTTGGGAAACGGGTGGCATCTCCTTCATTCTGCCCTCTGGAATCCGCTGAATGTCCACCGCTTTCTCGCCGATATCATGTCCGGTGGGGCGGTCGTGCTGGCCTATGCCTGCTATCGATTCTTCACCAGCAAGACAGAAGGAGAGCGGGCCTACTTCGACTGGGTCGGATACATTTTCCTGTTCGTCACGGTCTGTGCGCTTCTACCGATGCCCATTGCAGGCTATTGGCTCATGCGGTCGGTCTATGCTTTTCGTCAAAGCATGGGCGTGACCATGATGGGCGGGCTGCTGACCTGGCTGTTCGTCGTCCAGGCGCTGTTGATCGGCGCGCTGTTTCTCGGCGTGAACTACTATATTTGGCAAAGCATGGCGCGGATCAAGGGAGGGGAACGGTATCAACCCTATTATCAACTTCTGCTCGGTGCCTTGACGTTGGCGCTCTTCATCTGGCTGACGCCGCATACGGTGATGATGTCGGCGGGCGAAGTGAAAGCCATGGGTGGGGCTCAACATCCGGTCGTCGGGAATTACGGCGTGATGTCGGCCAAGAACGGTGCGATCAATGTGATGATCCTCCTCACCACATTGAGCTTTCTCTACTATCGCCGGGCAAATAGAACGATGACAGTCTCCTGGGTAAGAACCGGTAATATCGTCATCGGGGGGCTGTTTGCAGTGGGGATCCTGAATGTGATCTGGTTGTCGATCTACGGGTTCTACCTGCCGGCCAAGGTGCGGGTCGGTCTTTCATCGCCGCAGGCCTTTACCACGTTGACGGTCATCTTCGCCAGCGTGCTGATCAATCGGTTCATGCTCAAGGGTGCAACCCTTCACGGGTCAGTCCAATGGGGCAAGATTCCCGTTCGCGGCATGGTCGGGCTCTTTGGATTAGCGGCGGCCTTTACATGGGTGATGGGCCTCATGGGCTATATCCGTTCCTCCGGCCGGTTGTCGTGGCACGTGAACGAATTGATGGCAGACGTATCCCCCTGGGCCTTCACGCCGGATCTGGAGTTTGCGGCAAAAATGGTGACGCTCAATATGGTGGTGTTCTGGGGCGCCGTGTTTGCCTTATTCTGGATGTGCCAGCGTGGGCAGCAACCGGCGATGGGCGAAGAGTTGGTCGAGGAGAAGTCTCCGGCGCTGTCGCCGGCTCCCTCGCAAGAAGTGTAACGGCAGAGAAAGGGTGATCGGACCGATGAAGAGCAGGCTGGTACTTTGTGGATTGGCGGCGATGTCGTGGCTGGCGGGAAGCATCGCGGTGATGGAGGGGTCGGCTCGTGCGCAGGGGCGGACGCTCGTGCTCGAAGACTTCCAGGCAAAAGAAGCGGACGGCTTTCCCTCGAATTGGGATCATGAGAACCAGCGCAGTCAATCCAAGGGGCGCGAGGCCTATAAGGTGCAGACGGAGGGCGGCGCGAATTTCTTATCCGCCAAAGATGCAGGGCAGCGGATCAAGAAAAAGAAAATCGACTGGGATCCCAAGGCATATCCGGTATTGACCTGGCGTTGGCGGTTGAATAAGGCTGCAACGGGAACCGAACCGGTTGCAGCCATCTATGCCTCGCTCGACACGGATCTCTTGTTCATTCCGGTGTTCACGAAATATATCTGGAGTTCCACAAAGCCGGAAGGTACGTTGACCGAAGGTGGCATGTTCAGCGGTTCAGAAATCGTGGTGCAATACGGAACAAAAGACGTGGGCCAGTGGTTTGAAGAAAAAGTGAACGTCTACGAAGACTTCAAACGGATTCATCAACACGAGCCGGCAGCGAAGGCCTGGGGCATTTCCATCATTGCCGGGCCTGGTGTCGAAATTGATTTTGGTCCGATGATCGCGATGTCGGGAAAGTAGGCGAGCGTTTTTCATGGATACGACCCAAGCCAGTTCCATGCCGCTTCAGAAGGTGTTCGATATGGTGTTCGGGTTGGCGGTTATGGGAACCGTGGGGACTCTGATCGGATACATCATGGGCGGCGGGTTGGTGCCTGTGGCAATCGGAGTGGGCCTCGCGCTGGGCGGCGTCATCGGATTCCTCGGCGGTCGACGATTTCTCGTGAGCATTTTGGTGGGAACCGTACTAGGGGGCGCTCTGGCCTGGCTCGTAGCGGGCGACGAGCGAATTTGGGTCGGTGCCGGGGCCGGAGCAGCGATGGGTGGGTTTCTGGGTGTGCAGATTTCAATGCTCTTGGACCTGCGCGCGGCACGGAAGACGTCGCCTGAGCAGTCTGGGCCTTCAGTCTGAAGCATGAGTGAAAGAGAATGAGCGGTTATGGAAAATAAGGGCGTTCTCATTGGATCAATCATCTTCGTGTTCGGCTCCTTCATACTGATGATCGGCCTGATGCTCTGGGAGTCGAACAAGGCCTATAAAATGAAGGAGCTGGCGCAGTCCATTAAGACTGAAAGCCGGCCGACCGTGAGCAGCGCTCCTGCACAGGATTACTCGATGTATAAGACAAAAATGGGCGATGAGGGGCGTGAAATGGTGCAGATTCCGGAAGGGCCCTTTACGATGGGCAGTCAGGATGGTGATCCGGACGAAGTGCCGGAGCATCAGGTTTTCCTGAAAGGTTTCTACCTCGATCGCAAAGAAGTCACGCAGGATGAGTACATGCGATTTGCCAAGATGACAAAGCGTCCGATGCCAAGGATCGAAGTTTTTGAAGACGATCAATCCAAGCTGCTGCAGCCGGAGTTTGCGGCCATGAGTGTGTCGTGGGATGAGGCAGTGGCCTATTGCAAGTGGGCCGGGAAGCGCCTTCCCACCGAAGCGGAATGGGAAAAGGCGGGGCGCGGCGAAGGAAAGCGGAAGTATCCGTGGGGGGAAAGGTTTGCCGCACACGCGGCCAATGTCGCCGGAAGCGATGACGGATATAAGTACCTGGCGCCTCCCGGCTCGTTCGAAGCCGGAAGGAGTCCGTACGGGATTTTCGACATGACCGGTAACGTCGCCGAGTGGGTCGCGGATACGTATGACGAGAGCTACTACAAGAAATCGCCTTATCGCGATCCGAAAGGGCCGACGGCCGGAGATTTGAAGGTCGTTCGTGGCGGGTCGTGGCGGGAGACTGAGCACAATGCCCGTCTGTCCAAACGATTTGCGGCGAAGCATTGGCGAACCGACATTACCATTGGCATTCGCTGCGCCAGCGATCTGGATGGCACAAACAGCGATTCCTCTTCTTAAGCCGGTATGCTGGAAACCAAATTCAAGGTTGCGTTTCTTCTTACCGTTCTAGCCTTTGCCGCGATTCCGATCATAGGCATTCTTCGTGGCACCACGCTCACGCCGTTTGAAGCGGGACCGCCGGGAGCCATCGAAACGGCTCGATCCGAACCGGAGGCCGCGCCCGAAGAAGAACCGATTCGAGAAGAGATGGTCACGATTCCCGCCGGGCCTTTTCTCCGTGGGACAACGAGCGGCGGGTTCGATGAGCAGCCGCAGCGAACGATTTTCCTCGAAACGTTTTCCATCGACCGATACGAGGTAACCAATCACCAATACCAGGAATTCGTCGTCGCCACCGGACATCGCAAGGCTGGTCCGCCTTCGCGCTATGCGAAGAGTATTGGGAAAATGCGTGGCACAAATCAACCTGCCGTCTATGTGTCGTGGGACGATGCGAGCGAATATTGTCGCTGGAAGGGCAAACGGCTGCCGACGGAAGCTGAATGGGAGAAGGCGATGCGCGGTTCCGATGGCCGACTCTGGCCCTGGGGAAATGCCGAGCAACCCAATGGAGCCAATTGGGCTCGAGTGCAGGATGGGCACGAGGTGTCAGCGCGTGTCGGAAGCTTCCATGCCGACAAGAGCCCCTACGGGGTCATGGATGGAGCCGGCAATGCCATGGAGTGGGTGGCTGATTGGTACGACGAGGGGTACTACAAGAGCTCGCCGGAGGAGAATCCCCCAAGCCCAGAATACGGCACATATCGCGTTCTTCGAGGGGGGAGCTACACCACGACCGGGGCTGATATCCGCATCACCAGCCGGAGCAAAATGGTTCCGGATTTCCGCGATGAAACGATCGGGTTTCGCTGTGCGATTTTGGGGATTTCAGAGGGACAGAAACGGCAGGAGAAGTCCGGATAAAACTAAAGAAAATCAAAGTAGTAAAGGATCAAAAACACGGCCAAAATTATATTGACAACCATACCAGCCAAAACTATAATGTCGAACACTTTTGAGTTTTTTGTCATGATTTTTCCTGTGTTTTCGCGCCCAACGACAAATTTTGAATAACACACGGACGTGTGCGTGTCAAGGAATGCCCTGATCTAATTCACTCACCTAACCATTCCCATCAGGAGAAGGAGATACGATGGCAACGGCGACGGCACCAGACAGCGAACTTAAGGTAAAAGTCGGCAAGATGATTTTCTATATCACAGCCGCGGTGGGTCTGTGGTTCTTCTATTGGTTTGCCGGCATTCAGTGCCCCTGTTAGGCAGGGCCACGAGCCGGGATTTCCTGAACATTATTTTGAGCTGAGGAGGGGCGAATATGGGTCAGTCGATTGTGTACGGGGTCATCTCGTTGATTATCTGTGTGGCCTATTTCACGTTGGTCGACCATTTCCTAATGGACATGCAGGGGTTGGATTACTGGTATCTATTCCGCAAGTAGAGTTGCGGCAATAGCCCCAAAACGCTGTTGGACTTTTCGTGATTTTTTTTCGAAATGCATCAAGGAGGTATCCCATGGGTCTTATAGCCCGAAAGAAACTGTTCTCAATCATGGCGCTCTGCGCGATGGTTGGCCTCCTCCTGCTTCCGATCGTCATGTCGTTGCCTACGCTGGCTGCCGGCCAGGAGACTCCAGCGGTTGACGGAGCGAAGAAGGATGGAGATAAGGTTGAGAAGGGGCGTGACGTCTATTACAAGACGGAAGGCATTGTGGTCGGTGCCCCTGCTCCGAAGACCACGGATGGTCCAAAAGATTATCCGCGGTACAACTTCGAGAGCCGGGTGTTGCTCTGGTTCGCCAACCAGCAGCACCTCTACTACGGCAGCTTCGTGCTCGCCGTGCCGATTTTCTGTATGGTCATCGAGTTCATGGGGGTTGTGACCAAGGATAAAGCGCTCGCCAAACGGTATGATCAGCTGGCCTACGACTTCATTAAGATCAGTCTTACGGCCTATTCGCTGACGGCGATCCTGGGCGGCATCCTGATCTTTACTTTCCTGACTCTCTATCCTGCGTTCTTCGGTTATCTTTCCAGCATTTTCCGGCCGGTCATGCATATTTACGCGCTGATGTTCGTGGCGGAGAGCGGAACCCTCTACATTTATTATTACGGTTGGGACAAGATGAAGGAAGGATTCCTCAAGTGGATCCATCTGAGCATGTCGGTCATCTTGAACGTCATCGGGACCTTACTGATGTTCCTGGCCAATTCGTGGATCGGCTTCATGATGTCGCCGGCCGGTGTCGATGAGCAGGGCCGGTTCCTCGGAAACATCTGGCACGTCATTCACACCGCGTTGTGGAACCCGCTCAACGTGCACCGCATCCTTGGCAACATGGCCTTCGGTGGCGGTGTCGTCGCAGCCTATGCGGCCTATAAGTTCCTCGCGGCGAAGACCGAGGAAGATCGGGCTCATTACGATTGGATGGGTTATATCGCCATGGCGCTCGGTGTGGCCTTCTTGATCCCGCTGCCCTTCGCTGGTTACTGGCTGATGCGTGAAGTCTATGCATATCGCCAACAGATGGGCATCACGCTCATGGGAGGACTGCTTGCCTGGCTTTTCATCATTCAGGCCACCATGATCGGTATCCTCTTCTTGAGCACCAACTACTACTTGTGGCAGGCCATGGGCCGGATGCGAGGCGCCGAGAAGTATCAGCGCTACATCAAGTACCTCGTATTTCTCCTTGTCTGCGGCTTCTTGGTATTCATCACGCCGCACACGATGGTGATGAGTCCTGCCGAATTGAAGGCTATGGGCGGTCAGCAGCACCCGGTGCTGGGTAACTACGGCGTCATGTCCGCTAAGAACGGCGGCATTAACGTCATCATTACCACCACAGTGTTGAGCTTCGTATGGTACATGCGAGGCAACAAGGTCTCCACCGTATCTTGGGCGAAGTTCGGCAATATTTTCATGGGCGTGTTCTTCGCCTGTGCCTATGTCAACATTATCTGGCTCGCCATTTATGGGTACTACATTCCAGCCAACGTGCGAGTCGGGCTGTCAGTGCCGCAAGTGGCCACCACATTGTCTTGTCTGTTCTTCATGTTTGCGCTGAACAGCGTGATGATGAAGGGGGCAAAGCAGATGGGCCCGATCGAATGGGGAAAGATTTCCGCCCGTTCGCAATACGCCCTGATCATGCTGGCCACCGCGTTTACCTGGATGATGGGATTGATGGGCTACATCCGCTCCTCGGTCCGTCTGTTCTGGCACGTGAACGAAATCATGCGTGACAACTCACCATGGGCCTACACCCACACCGTGGGGTTTGCGGCCAACATGATTTCATTCAACGTGTTGTTCTTCTGGGTCAGCATTCTGTTCGTCTTCTGGCTCGGTAGCTTGACGGCGAAGAAGGTCCCAGTTGGTGAGAAGGCGGGAGTTCCCGGGAGCGCGCCGCAGCCGGCTGGTAGCCACTAACCATCTTTTATTGAGCATTGGCTCGTTGGGGGAGCGTGCCCAAAGCGCGCTCCCTGGCGGTAGCCGCAGGAGGTTAAAACCGTGAGTAATCTCATTAATGAAGCCCTGTCGATGGGGTGGGTGGTCTTAGCCCTGTTAGCGGGGTTGCTTATTTATTTCCAGGTGTCGATCAGCGACCCTGCCGCCAAGAAGCGCGCGACGTTCAAGACTTTTATCGGAATTATCGCGGCGTTCTTGCTGTTCATTGCGATCGCGAACTATAAGAACAATTTTTACGGTGAGAACCGGCTTCTCCCGGTATCACTCGTGATGATCACCGCAACCTCGTTCGTGCTGGCGTTGTATTTCACCAATCTAGGGGCCTTGCTGAAAATCGGTGGATTTATGTTTTTCGTGGCAGCCTTCCTCTCGGGCTACGGCAACTGGCTGCCCCAGGTTGAAGGTGGTTTTCCTCCGAAAGAAGAAAAGCTCGATTTCAGTTCAATGACCCCGCAACAACTGGCCGACGAGGGTGAGAAGATCATCTTTGGCGGCATCGGTCAGAACAAAGTTCAGGGTGCCATCGGTAAGGGGCAGTGCCCGCTGTGCCACGCGTTCCACGCTGGTATGCTCGGCGAACGTGCGCCAAACCTGTTGGGCCTTCCCGAACGTGCGGGGAAGGAGCGGCTCGAAGATCCCAAATATTCCAAGGGGAATCCTTCCAAGCGCGACTATGCCGAAAAGGAAGCCTTTCCAGGTGCTGGAACCGCTGAGACCGGTCAGGAATACATTGCCGAGTCGCATTCCTGTCCCAGCTGCTATGTGGTCGCTGGTTACGGCGTGAAGGGGACGAACGATAAAGAAAGCCCCATGCCAAAGATCCACAAGCCACCAATATCGCTCTCGCTGCCGGAGCTGGCAGCGGTGGACACGTGGCTCTATGTTCGTGAAGGGCGTGAAGCTCCGTCGTTCGAAGAGATTGTCAAATCGTACGAGAAGTTTATTCCCGAAGCCGATCGGCCAAAACAGCAGGAAGACAAGCCTGCTGGAGCCACTGCCTTACTGGCTGATGGATCAGAGCCGGTCGATCAAATTTTCGCAAAGGCACAGTGCGTGGTCTGCCATACCATTCCAGGTATTCCTGGTGCCACAGGCACCCAAGGCCCCAAGCTAGAAGAGGGAACGAACGCACCTCAGCGGATCAAGGATCCGGCGTACAAAGGGACTGCGCACAGCACTCCAGAGTACATCATGGAGTCTGTGGTGTCACCCAGTACGTACGTTGTCAAAGGATTTCCTGACAACCTGATGCCAAAGGTGTTCGGACAGAAGCTGAGCGCGGGAGCACTGAAGAAGATCGTTGATTATCTGTCGCAGGTAAAGGCGGGTGCGCCGCCTCCGAAGATTTCTTAATCTTTGCTGTCTATCTTTTTGTAGACTAAAGGGAGTGAACCCATGAAAGCATTGATGTCAGTCGGCGCGCTGGTTGGAGTCGTTGGACTCCTCCTGCTAGTAGGGATGATCGTCGACGTCATCCCGTCGAATACTGTGCGCTTAGTCGAGGGCTATATGCCCGTTCAGATGTTGCTGGAGTTCGCCTTATTCGTGGCGGGGTTTACGGGCTTAAGCTATATGGCAAGTTCGATGGGGATGGCCATCCCCCGTTTCTGGCAGGGCATTGGTTTCTGGGCGTTCGTCCTGCTCTATCTCAAATTCCGCGTCTACCCCCCGATCCCCTTTAGTGTTCGGGCGATGTACGGGACGGTCTCGTTAGTCGCCGTGTTTATGTGGGTGTCGGCGAATGAAGAAGATTGGAAAAAATTCAAGCAGCCGATCATGAATGTGTTGGATGCCCAGTCCGGAGCAAACAAGCTACTCCGATATGGGTATCTTATCCTCATCCCTGTTCTGGTCGGGTGGACCTCCTTCAATGCCATGGTGCCGAAGTCGGAAGAGCCGATCGAATTGCGTACGGTGCATCCGGCTCCTCCAGCCAGCACCAAGGTGGCTGGCAAGACCTATGTCCTGCAAACATCGCAGAATCCGTATCGCGTCAATCCTGAAGGCAAGTACGATCAGGAGTTCACCAACGCGAACATCGTCGAACAGGGTATGGGCCGCTTAATGAAGCCGAATGCCAATCCCTGGGATGATAAGAATCAGGGGTACTTGAAGTACGTCCGCGAAGGGGGAGAGATCTTCTTCCAGAACTGTCACTTCTGCCACGGCGACAACTTGAACGGTCGCGGCTTGCACGCCTTCGCATTCAACCCGATTCCGGCAAACTTTACCGATCCGGGAACGATTGCCCAACTGCAAGAAACGTTTATTTTCTGGCGCGTAGCCAAGGGCGGTATCGGATTGCCGAACGAAGGATTCCCCTGGGCCTCGGTGATGCCGCCATGGGAACAGCACCTGACGGTTGATGAAATCTGGAAGGTGATCCTATTCGAGTATTGGCATACTGGCTACTATCCCCGTACCTGGGATTAATCGCTTACGGGATTCATCGCTAACCTGGATATACGAGATGAGGGTAAATATGAAGAACAGTTTAAGTCGGAAGGCAAGAGTGGTAATCGCGACCGCCTTCGGAGTCATCCTGGCTTCAGGCAGCACCGGGGTTTCACTCTTTGCCCAAGATGCAGTCCCTGAAGGGTTTAAGAAGGGGGAACTTGCCCCTGAACCCTCTGCCGAGATGATCGAAGCGGGTAAGCGCGTGTATTTCACCAAGTGTGTTTGGTGTCACGGGGTGGATGGTGCAGGCGATGGGCCTGGCGCCGATCGTCTCTGGCCTCGTCCCCGTAACTTCAATCAGGGAACCTTCAAGATCCGTCACACGGCGAGCGGTGAGCTTCCGTTGTTCGACGCGAAGAAGCCGGTCCCTGGTCAGAACGACCTCTTTGAGACGGTGACCCACGGATTGCCTGGGTCGGCCATGCCGTCCTGGGAAGGTATTCTGACGGATGAACAACGGCTCCAAGTGCTGTCCTTCGTCACGACCCAGCTCGTGAAGGATCGGAAATTCACGGACAAGCAGTCGGAGGCGCAGACGATTCTCCAACTTGGCGATCTCAAGCCGATAGCTGCGACGGAGGAGAGTCTGAAGAAGGGATCGGAGCTGATTGTCGAAAAGAAGTGCGTTGAGTGTCATGGTGCAGAAGGCCGTGGCGATGGCAACGCGTTCAATCTGAAAGATGACTGGGGCTTTGCCATTCAACCGGCAGACTGGCACAAGTGCTGGAACTTCCGCGGCAGCCGCCAGGATCCGTATAATGTGAAAAACATTTTCCGTACCTTCTCGACCGGTGTGAACGGGACCCCGATGCCCTCATTCGCAGACAACACCACGATTGAGGAACGTTGGCATATTGCGAATTGGGTCAATTTCCTCTGCGAGCGGGATACGGATGGAAAGCCCCTCCCTATCGACCCATTGACCGACAAGCCGAAGATCAACTTCGTCGTGCCATCGAGTCCGGTGGAGGGCGAGATTCCGGCCGATATGGAAAATGAAGCGTGGCAGAAGACTCCCAAGCGCTATGTCGCGATGGGTGGGCAGATCACCCACAAGCCGCGAAACTTCGTGAACCGCATCGATGACATTTGGGTGCGCTCGCTCTATAACGACAAGGAAGTGGTTTATTTGCTTGAGTGGGATGACCGTACCAAGAGTGTGGCCGAGGGCAAGCTTCCCTGGGCGCCGACCCAAGTCAACGTCGATGTGAAGGAGCAGGATCCGAAGACCGGTGAGGAAGGTTCCATCGCGGCAAACCAAAACAAATACGCGGTTTACAACGATGCGATCGCAATTGAGACTCCGGTGAAGTGGAAGGAATTACCCGCTCCGATTAAGCCCCGCTACCTGTTCGGGACCAACGAGCAGTTCCCGGTCGATATCGTGAAGTGGGAAGCCGATGGATCCATCCGCGCCTTCAAAGGAACAGGATGGGACAAGGACTTCGAAGAGCGCGATACATACGAAGAAAGTCTGAAGGTTCTCAAGAGCGAGTGGAAGAACGGCCGCTGGTACGTCATGATTCAGCGTCCGTTGGGGAACAAGAAGGACCAGGATTACGATGAAGATACCTTCTTTGAGGTCGGTCAATATATCCCCACCGTCTTCTTCGCCTGGGACGGGCACAATGGCGATGCAGGACGCAAGATGGCCGTATCTGCCTTCTACTACACGTTCATGCAGCCCCCGACTCCAAAAGAGACCTATATCTATCCGGTGGTGATCGCCTTCGGTGTGGTCCTCCTGGAAGGGTGGGTGTTGACTCGTCGCGCGAACAAAAAGAAGGGTAAGACCCTCTAAGCTTCGCGAGAAGACCGAGTGTGAGACACAACGGAGGGGGTGGGGAAACCCACCCCCTCCTTGTTTTTGGAATCGGACGGAATATGAGCACGGCATGATTACCGATGTGACGGGCATTTTGCTGGCCGGCGGGAAGAGTCGGCGCATGGGGGGGGATAAGCGATTCCTTCACGTCGGGGAGCATACGCTGTTTGACCGGAGCCTTGCGGTGCTTCGCTCCATCTTTCGGGATGTTCTTATCGTGATTGCGCAGGATAGTCCCCCTCTGGA
Organism: Nitrospira sp.; assembly: GCA_035455145.1. Lineage (GTDB taxonomy): Bacteria > Nitrospirota > Nitrospiria > Nitrospirales > Nitrospiraceae > Nitrospira_C. The sequence continues at coordinate 4,850 of DATIFR010000024.1, read as the reverse complement.
GACGGATGCGGCTGTCATTCGCGATCTCGTGCCGGACTGCGGAAGCTTGGGTGGCCTCTATACGGGATTGAGCCAAGCCACGACCGAGCACGTCTTCGTCGTTGCCTGTGACATGCCGTTTCTCAACCAGGAGGCTGTGCGATATGTGATCGGCCTGAAGGAGGAGGCGGATATCGTCATGGCGGAGGGGGAGAACGGCTTGCAGCCGATGCATGCGGTCTATAGCCGACGCTGTCTTCCGGTCTTAGAGGAGATGGTCCGGACGCATCACTTGAAGATCCAAGACATCGTTGCACATCCATCGCTCAAAGTCCGGCTAATCAACGTGGCTGAGTTAAGCCGGATTGATCCAGAAGGCCGATCATTTCTCAATGTGAACACACCAGCGGATCTTGAAGCCGCTCGAAGACTGCACAGGCCTCCACGAGATCCTCACGCTCATTGATCGCGATATGCGACGCTCAATCCTCATCATTCATCCGGGGGCGCTCGGGGACATCTTGCTTGCCGTCCCTGCCATGAGAAAGCTCCGGGCGCAATTCCCGCAACACGAGCTTGTTCTTTGCTCCAACGAGTCTGCTGCTCGGCTTCTTCTAGAATACCGTGTGATCGATGCCTGGCTATCCGTGCAAGGGCGAGCCTGCGCCGAATTGTTTGATCCGGAAGCGTCCATTGGAGGCGAGCTACAGGAATGGTTAGAACGTTGCGATTGCGCGGTGGCATGGATGCAGGACCGGCATGGAAGTCTTGCAAGGACCCTGGAAAAAGCCGGCGCCAGGAAAGCAATCGTCTGCTCTCCCTTCTCGATGACCTTGAAGGCCTCCCACCAAAGCGACCGGTTTTGTGAAACAGTCCAAGAGTTGCTAATTCATGATGCAGAGTTGCATCGGTTGCAGCTTCCTGACGCAGTCTCCTTACGGGGGCGCTCATGCATGGAAGAATCTGGCGTGGGGATGGACTGCAATTTCACTGCGTTTCATCCTGGAAGCGGCAGTCCCCGGAAGTCCATTGCGATCGCGACGATGGCAACGATGATGGCGAGGCTTCGAGGCGAGGGGATGCTGCCGATTGTCATCGAGGGGCCGGCTGATCATGAGGCTGTAGGGTGCCTGCTTCAAAAGCTGCCTTTCCCTGCGGTTGTCCTGCGGGATCTTGAGCTTCGGACACTGGCCGCCGTCTTATCTCTCGCGAAAAATTTCGTCGGTCATGATTCCGGTGTCACACACCTAGCCGGCTTACTCGGGGTCCCTACTATTGCATTCTTTGGCCCGACCGATCCGGACCGGTGGGCTCCGCTAGGAAGCCATGTGACCATCTTGAAGGCTCCTCATGCCTCTGAATCTTTAGCGATGCCATTCTCTGACGTGTCTGCAACAAGGCACTCAATCGGCGATCCGAGGGATTAACGACATGGAGCCGAACCACGGAAAACTGCGAAAAACCCCCGCATTCTTGCGGCCCCGCCTTGTCTCCTCCTACCCCGTATGCTAGAGTGGCAAGTTAATTTTTCCTTTCAATGGTAAGGACTTAGGAGCTGTTTCGTGTCTCAAGGCGTCGTGCAAGATAAGGTGACCACTGCTCTGCTTGACGCCCTCAATGGGGCGAAAGAAAAGGGTCAGTTGAAAACGGAGGCCTGGCCGACTCTCAGTCTCGATGCTCCCAAACGGCCGGAATGGGGTGACCTCGCATCGACGGTGGCGATGTCGCTTGCCTCCTCAGAGAAACGGACACCGCACGACATCGCCCAGATTATCATCGACAATCTGCCACAACGGGAGCAACTCTTCGACCGGGTTGAAATCGTCAGGCCGGGATTTCTCAATCTGACTCTCAAGCCCTCCCTGTGGCAGGAAGTGCTCAAAGAAATCGCGACCCAGGGTGCAGACTACGGTAAAGCGGATATCGGCCGGAAGCGACGGGTTCTGGTGGAGTATGTGAGTGCCAATCCAACCGGCCCGCTCCACGTCGGCCATGGTCGAGGTGCTGCGGTGGGACAGGCCGTCGCCAGGTTGCTGGAGGCCGTCGGCTACAACGTCGTCAGTGAGTATTACATCAATGACGCCGGTCGCCAGATGAAGTTTTTAGGGGCATCCGTCTATGCCCGTTATCAGGAACTCTGCGGTCAGATTGTCGAATTTCCTGCGGACGGCTATCACGGCACCTACATTACCGCCGTGGCGGAACGTGTGAAGCAGCAGCTGGGCGACGCGCTCGCAGGACACTCTCCCGCCGAAATCGAAGAACGTTGCCGAGCACTGGCCTATCAGGAGCTGCTGGGACTCATTCAGGAAGACCTCAAATCCTTTGGAATCGAGTTTCAATCGTGGTTCAGCGAGGCCTCGCTCTTGACGTCGCACGCCGTTGAACGCGTGCTGGGTGAATTGACCTCCCGCCAGCTCCTGTTTGAGCAGGAGGGTGCCTGGTGGTTCCGCTCGTCGGTATTCGGCGATGAGAAAGATCGGGTGGTGAAGAAGCAGGACGGCGAGTACACCTACCTGGCTTCCGATATCGCCTACCATTGGGACAAACTCCAGCGGGGCTATGACGTGCTCGTCGATGTGTGGGGAGCTGACCACCATGGGTATATCCCCCGCATGCAAGCCGTGATGCAGGCGTATGGCCATCCGAAAGAGCGGTTACAGGTCATTTTGGTTCAACTGGTCAAGCTCTTGCGGGCCGGCGTGGAAGTCAAAATGTCGAAGCGGACCGGAGAATTCATCACGATGAGGGAAGTCATCGATGAAGTCGGCGCCGATGCGGCGAAGTTCTATTTCTTGATGCGCGATGCCAACACGCATTTGGAATTTGATTTGGAATTGGCGAAGCAACGTTCCGCGGACAATCCTGTCTATTACGTCCAATATGCCCATGCTCGGATCGCCAGTTTGTGGCGGGTGGCCGCTTCGCGAGGGATCGCCTGCCTGCCACCGAGCCAGACGGATTTGACGGTGCTTACCGATCCGGACGAGTTGGGACTGATCAGAAAACTGTCTGCCTACCCGTCGGTTCTGCAAGCGAGCGCCGCCGGCTACGAACCGCATCGGATCACCTACTATCTGCAGCAGTTGGCCGCGTTACTCCATACGTTCTACAACAAGCACCGCATTCTGCCCCCGGCGGCGGATAAAGAGGTGTTTGAACAGGTGCTGCCGGGAATCGCGACCGGTGAGGAGCCTGAGCGGGAAACACTCAGCCCGGAGCGGACAGCCGCTCGGTTGGCATTGATGAGCAGCGTGCAGCAGGTGATCAAGAACGGGCTCGGCGTTCTGGGAATTTCGGCGCCGGATCACATGTAAGTCGAGTGCGCGATGCGTGAGGGGATGTGAATTTTTCAGTGGGACGGCAAGATCGTTCCTCGAGCGCAAGGACCGGCACGCTCAGCACGGCCCATGGCCTGACCGAGACGCCGGCCTTCATGCCGGTGGGGACGCTTGGGCCAGTCAAGGGGATCGAGCCTCAAGATCTGAAGCAGCTTGGCTTCAATCTGATGCTCAACAATGCCTATCATCTTTATTTGCGGCCGGGTCATAAAGTAATTGCGGAAATGGGTGGGCTTCATCGCTTCACCGGTTGGCCGGGAGCCATCCTCACCGATAGCGGGGGATTTCAGATCTTTAGTTTGGCCAAGCTGTGCAAGATCACGGACGACGGAGTGAGTTTCCAATCACATCTCGACGGCTCGACGCATTTCATTTCCCCGGAAACGGCGATCGAGATCGAGGAAGCATTGGGCGCAGACATCATCATGGCATTCGACCAGTGCGTGGCATTGCCGGCAGAGCGGGACGTCGTTCGCGATGCGGTTCGGCGGACCACCCTCTGGGCCAAGCGTTGCCAGGCCAGCAGACGGCGGACGGATCAGGCGCTCTTTGGAATTGTACAGGGCGGATTGGATCGCGAGCTTCGGGCCGCCTCGGCCCGCGATCTGGTCGAGCTGGGGTTCGACGGGTATGCAATCGGTGGCCTCTCGGTCGGTGAAAGCACGGACGAGATGTACGCGATGTTGGACGTCACCGTGCCTGAGTTGCCTGCATCGAAGCCTCGGTACCTGATGGGGGTGGGAATGCCGGAGAACCTGATCGAAGGCGTCGCGCGCGGGATCGATCTCTTTGACTGCGTGGTGCCGTCGCGTCACGGGAGAACCGGATGGTTGTTTACCAGTTTCGGACGTGTGGTCATCAAGCAAGCACGGTATCTGCGCGATGAACAGCCCATCGATCCGCACTGCGGCTGCCCGGTCTGCGCCCGGTACTCCCGTGCCTACTTGCATCATTTGTACAACGCGAAAGAGATGCTCGCCTCGCGGCTCAATACGATTCACAATCTCTGGTATTTTGCGGATTTTATGCGCCGGATGCGGACGGCGATCGGGCAAGGCTCGTTCAGCGAATTTCGAGAGGCGTTTTATCGTGCCCAAAAGCGGGAAGCGCCGGAGGTTGCCGCGTTGGCGAATCGTGAGGCCGGGACAATACGGCGAACTGCACTGGACGTTTAATCGAGAGAGGGGACCTGTTGTATGGTGATGGAATCTGTCGCGTGGGCTCAGGGAATTGGTGGAAGCGGATCGGGGTCGGGTGCGGGAACGCTGCTGTCACTCGTGCCGTTTGTGCTGATTTTCGTCATCTTCTATTTTCTGCTGATTCTCCCTCAGCAAAAGAAGCAGAAACAACAAAAGGCGTTATTAGACGCATTGAAGAAGGGCGATAAAGTGATCACGTCCTCCGGAATCTGGGGAACGGTCACCAATTTAGGGAAAGAGACGGTCACGCTTCAGATCGCCGACAATACGAAGATCAAAATGCAGCGGGAGTTTATCTCGCGGCTGCGTGCGGATGAGGAAGACAAGGACT
>DATIFR010000023.1:0-14387 GCA_035455145.1 Nitrospira sp. | reverse complement strand
TCGGAGAGAGAACGAGGCCGGTATTATGAATGGAGCCTGGTCTTTCGTAAGGATCGATTGGTGGAATGGGCGGCCTACTCACACGAATGACTCTTTGACAATTCACAGAGCGAGCAAGAAAGCTCATGGCTCAAACAATTGGCTCTTGTGCCCGAGGCTTCCCCTTGATGCCCTCAAAAAATGGAAGCGGGCTTTCGTGAGGACCTTTCTATCTTCGGTACGACGATAAAGCCTTCCTTTAAGTTGCCGTACATATTGACGTTCCCCGCCAGGAGATACCGGGCGGTCACGGCACACAGGGCGGCATCTATCTGGTCGATGTTGGTGAGCGACTCTGTGGAGAGTCCCGTCTCGCGAAGCAATTTGAGGCGATCGATGCGCTTTCGCTTGCCAGAGAGGATCGTTCCCGCCAGCGCACAACCCACCGCATGAGGAAACGTCTCGAAAGAGACCGGCCTGGACGTCGGGAGTGTCCCGTCGAACAGCGGATAATGATGCGCGATACGGCGGTACAACGCATCCCCCTTTCGCATCCAGCCATAAAATGGATGGCGCCCCCCTACCGCCCGACTCGGCGTTGCGAAAGCATGGATACCTTCCATAGCCAGTGCGCTCTCGCAGGGCCTCGCATGTCCTGAAAGGCTCCAACAGCAGGGAGCATCTATACCGACGGCTGACGCACGAAGAGACCGGCACCACTGGATCACTGCCACAGCGTCGAGGGTGTTCAGTTTCCCGAAGAATTGCCCGTCTCTGAGTGCAACGGCATGAAAGCCCTTCTTCACTCCGCCGACATCCACACCGACAACGACTGAATTTCGAGGAGTTCGCCTCAAACGGCCGTCCTATCCTTCTTTCGTCATTCTCTCTCCCGGCGGTGTAAAGACTTCGTTCAAATCGCTAAAGGAGCCTCCGGGAGTCGGCCCGCCACTGAGGACGTGAATGCGCCCCTGCACCACAGCCGACCCCAGGCCGTGGCGCCCGGTTGGCATCGGCGCCATGGTCTGCCAGGTGTCGCGCACCGGGTCATACGCCTCGTTCTCACGGAACGTGCCGCCGCCGCCTTCGCCGCCGAAGACGTAGATCCTGCCGCCGACCTCAGCCGCGGTGATTCCACTGCGGGCAGTCGGAAGATCCGCAGCGCGGGCCCAGCGGTTCGTGACGGGATCGTACAGTTCCATGACGGAAAGATTCCGACGATAGTCCCCATTCACTCGCCCGCCGATCGCATACACCTTCCCGGCCGCGGTCGCGCTAGCCAGATGATCACGAGGAGTCGGAAGCGGTGCGCGCGAGGTCCAGGCGTTGCGCTCGGGATCGTAGACCTCGACCGCTGCGCTATTGGCGTTCCGGTCGTAGCCGCCGATGGCATACAGCTTCCCTTCGTGCACGGTCACCGACAACGCGCCGCGGGCGGTCGGCATGGTCGCCCGCTCGGCCCAGCTGTCCGTAGCTGGATCGTAGGCGTACACAGTGGCGACAGGGTGCCAGACGGTGAGTCCCGACTGTGTGTACCCGCCGATGACATACAATCGTCCGCCCGTCACACCGATGCCCACATGATGCAGGCCGACCGGCATGGACGCTTTAGTGGTCCATCGATCCGTGGAAGGATCGTATTCTTGCACGGATGCGGTAATCGCTAGATTCAGCAGATTACCCAAGCCGGGCTGCTCGAACCCGCCCACGACGTAAATCTTACCGTTCAATGTCGCGGCAGCCACCTCTGTCCGTTTCGTCGGCGCAGGCGCCGCCGTGCGCCAAACGCCTCGATCCGGCTCGGGCTGCACCGAGTGCGTCGACACCGGCAGCGCGACGAGACAGAGACCGGCGAGGAACGGCGCGAGGACTGACATCGGCGTCACCATGAGCACGTTTCCTGGATATGACTAGCCGGCAGCTCTTCGACAAGGACCATATAATCCTCCGGCGCTTGTTGAAACGCCGCGGTCAGTTGTTCTTTCACGGGCACATTCTCCAGGGGCAACAGTGTAGCAAAATCGAAGGAAGGAGCCTACACCACGGACGTAGCTAGTGATGAACCTTGGAGCGAGTCAGCAGATTATCCGGACTGTCTGGATGGGGGATTGAATGGACGAAAACAGTCGCTGGCGCCCGATGTGGAGGCAACGACTCCAGTCCTCACTTCGTATAGGCGAACACATCCATCTGGACGGACTTCACCGGCTTTGCTTCCCCGTGAACCATGCGACGCACTCGTTCTGTCGTTTCCCGGCTGAAGACGGCCTCACCGCAATTCGCACAGACAATAGCCGGAATTGCTTCGACACGCACGGGTTTGTCATCGATGTCAAAAACTTCACTGACGAGTTCTTGGCGTGCCTCAGTTTTCCCGCAGACATGACAGCGAAACATTTTTACCTCCGCCGGGAGTAATCATACCACTCTTCGGGATCAGGCTGATAGATCGTAATGATCTTCAGCATATCTGATTCGATGTATGACACCTGAATGTGCAAGGGATGCCCGGCATCCGTGAATCCCAAGATCAGGCAACTCGGCGCATACTTGTCGTCGGGATAGTCCTCAATAATGGCGGCTCGACGGCCAGCCTCTCGAATATCGCGCTCGCTGATGTTCCTCTCAACGGCTCGTTTGAAAGCATGGCGACTGAACTCGAACGTTCCCGCGACAAGGCGTTGACGTATCTCGTCGAGCGTGATCATTCAGGGTGTGGCGCACTATACCCGAGGGGACGAATAATCACAATTCTGATGGATCAATATAGGCTCAGAAGGAGAAGATAAATCGCTGGCTGAGTGGCTCCTGCCTAAACAAATCGGTTTACATGCTTCGACGAGGAGCCAGCGCTTGGCCTCGACCTTCCCCGCCACCTCACGCCTCCCGCTTTTCGCTCTCGTCGCATCTTCCACCTCACGCTCTTTCCGCTCTTCGCGATTAGCTGTCAGCCATCAGCTCTTTCCTCCTCACTTCTAACTCCTCACCCCTTACTCCTCACCCCTTACTCCTCACTCCTTACGCCTCCCGCTCCTCTCGCTTGCCCCGCCTTCCGCCTCACGCCTTACGCCTCCCGCTCGTCTCGCCCATCTCGCCTGCCTCGCTCGTCTGGCCTTAATGAGCAGGTCTTGGGGCGACAGGATGATTCTTCGAGAGTGGATCCGGAGGCATCCGGCGACAACGTTCCTCTGAATAGCTCGCGATCAGCTCTTTGATGCTGGCGCGTATGACATCGCGTTCCTTGAACACCTCTTCGAGGTACATGGCTTTCTCCGACTCCGGGAAGTCTTTCACGTAACTGGCCTTCTGTTGAAGATACACATCAGGCAAGGACGAGACTGACGTAAAGTTGACCGGAAGGGCAAGCGTTTGTTGAAGAGTCTTCGCCGCACTGATCTCGACACCTCCTGCTGGAACCGGAATCCCCAGCACCAGAAACTTTCCTTGTCCTGTGAAGGTTCCTTGTAGCGTCAAGGTAAACTCTTTATTGATGACAGGGACAAGCGGGTTTGGTCTCCGGTAGAAACACTGCTCTTGACGGATCGCCTGTTTGAACTCCTCCTCTTGCGCCGCGTCCCCGCTGAGAATATCGTGCATACTCACTCCGGAGGCGGCCTTCATATCCTCTTCCACTCCTCTGAGCGCCACATCCAGACCGACCGGTTTCACGACGCCGTCCGTACACCCGGCGAGTATCCCACTCAGAAAGACGATTGCGCCCAACTGCCGAAGACAAGTCATGGATACCTCCTCGGAACAGCGCGCAGGGAAGCCGCGACAAATATGAAGGGTGACAGGCATGAACGCCTCGCAGGGAAATCTATTTTAGGGAGGATACAAAGCTATGCGCAAGCCAGCCAGAGGAGATTCCCGACACGTGTTCCTTCCCTGCCACCTTTTCCCTTTCTTAAGGCACAAGGATGACCTATCATTTTTGAACCCTCTGCGGTGGTCAGGAGGTCTCGTATGCGATGCGTGGAATGTTTCTTTGAGAACCCGAGCGGGGTTCGTCGGTGCAGAATCTGTCGCGCCACCCTCCCGGATGACACAGCACCTGCTTCATCACCTCCTTCAACGGAGACTCTCGCGATCGACACCAGACACCGTCGCGGAGGATTCTTTTCCTTCGGGACGCTGATCACCCCGGCAGCTATCCAAGTGGCCTACATCATCGGCGCAGTGCTCATCACTCTGGCCGGCGTGCTCATGGTCACTTTGGTCCTCACAGGTGTTGCTTCCGAGTACACGGACACCAACCGGGATGCGCTGCTCTTCGGAGGTCTCACAGTCCTGGGCATCGGCAACCTCCTGTGGAGGGTGTTGTGTGAGATGGGGATGCTGTTATTTCGCATTCTTGAGGCGTTGCTGGAGCTGGACGACAAAGCGCATTCGCTCATTCGATTGCTGGCGGAAAGAAAGTGAACGGACACGATCGTTGCGCGCAATAGGCCAAACCTGACAACTGACGGCTAAGGCCAACAACGGTACTCGATACGGTGATGTGTCCTCTGTTGCCTTTTTCGTGCGCTGCGTTATGATGCGACCACCTCCGTCAGCACCCTGGCTGCCACGGGCACGAGTGTCTCTATGTACGGTGCATCATCTGTTCGACACGGCGCATGAAAGACGACCAGCCCGTCGTTCCCGCCACCGTCACACTCCCTGAAATTACCGTCAAAGCGGTCGTGCTGTCGGTGATCCTCGCGGCGATCCTGGCTGCGGCCAACGCCTACCTGGGACTGTTTGCCGGCATGACCGTGTCCGCATCCATTCCAGCCGCAGTCGCGTCCATGGCCATTCTTCGCTTGTTCCGCCGGTCCAACATCCTCGAGAACAACATCGTTCAAACGGCGGCCTCGTCGGGCGAGGCACTGGCCGCGGGCGTGATCTTCACCATCCCGGCGCTGCTGCTGGTCGGCTATTGGTCCGACTTTGACTACTGGCAGACCGCCTCGATCGCCACAGTCGGGGGTCTCCTCGGTGTGCTCTTTACCATCCCGTTGCGGCGGGCGCTCATCGTCACCGCTCGACTGAGGTTCCCCGAAGGGGTGGCGACCGCAGAAGTCTTGAAGGTCGCCGCACCTGATCGACGAAATGCCGCCCCGGCCGAATCGACCAGCGATTTCCGGGCGCTGTTGTCGGCCGCCCTCCTGGGCGGGGCGGTGAAGTTTGGCGAAAGCGGCGTGCGGCTGTGGGCCGAATCACTGGAAGGGGCCGCGCAGGTCGGACGCACCGTGTTCTATGCGGGTGTCAATCTGTCGCCCGCGCTGCTAGCCGTCGGCTTCATCATCGGGCTTCAGACGGCGGTGGTCGTCTTTCTTGGCGGCGTCGTGGGATGGATGGTCCTGATGCCGGCCTATGGGTTCCTGTATGGTCTGCCGCCCGATCTCACCGGCCTGGCGGCCGCGACAACGATCTGGAGCGGCCAGATCCGCTATGTCGGCATCGGCGCGATGCTGACCGGCGGATTCTGGACCTTGACGATGTTGCGTGAGCCTTTGTGGAGAAGTCTGCAGACGCTCCGGGAAAGTTATCGTCCAGCGGGAACGTCTCGATCTGCGGCGGTCATCGCCAGGACGGAACAGGACGCGTCGCTCCCCTGGATCGTCGTGCCTTTTGGTCTCTCACTGATCCCGATGGCCTGGATCTATACCAGCGTCGTCAACAGTCCTTTGATCGGCCTCCTCATGACGATCGTGATGGTGCTCGCGGCGTTCCTCTTCTCCTCGGTCGCGGCCTACATGGCCGGGTTGGTCGGAAGTTCCAGCAACCCCGTCTCGGGCGTTACGATCGCCACGATTATGTGCGCCGCGCTGTTGCTCGTCCTGTTCATGGGAGCCGGGCATCCGGCCGGACCGGCGGCGGCGCTGGTGATCGGAGCGGTCGTCTGTTGTGCCGCCGCCATGGGCGGAGACAATTTGCAAGACTTGAAAACCGGTCATCTTGTTGGCGCGACACCGTGGAAGCAGCAAATCATGCAGGTCGTCGGGGTGCTGACCGGCGCCGTGGTCCTGGTTCCGGTCCTGTCCTTACTCCAAGCCAAGTACGGCATCGGAGAGCCGACGATCAGCCACCCCCATCCCCTCAGCGCACCGCAGGCCACACTCATGGCCAGCCTGACGCGGAGCGTGTTCGGGGCCGGGCTGCCCTGGCCGCTCGTCGGATTGGGCATGGCCATCGGCATCATCGTGATTCTGGTGGATCGACGGCAAGAAGCGCGCGGACGCGACTTTCGTCTGCCGGTGCTCGCCGTGGCCCTGGGCATCTACTTGCCGCTGAAACTCTCAGCAGCCATTTTCGTAGGCGGCGTGGTCTCGGCCCTGGCCAGAAGAGCGACAGCGAAGGGTGACGATGCGTCGCGGCGTGGACTCCTCTTCTCTGCCGGCCTGATCACCGGTGAAGCGTTGATGGGCATCATGCTGGCAATCCCAATTGCGCTGGCTGCACTGTGGCCCAACCTTAGTCCCGATCCGTTTATGCTTTTTGAGTCGCCCCCGTTCGGCGGCTGGCCCGGTCTCATCATTGTGGCAATGGTGGGATGTATTCTCTATTTAATCGGGAGAGGCCCAATGCGGAAGAAGCGATGAGAAAGGACAAACGAGCCAGCCTGAAAAGGGACAACGCACTAAAACCACTGGATACAGGGAAGAATAAACGTGTGAAACGGAGTCCCAACGCCTTTATGACGACCCAAGAGTTCGTCATGAAATTGATGCGCCCGGTCTCGAAAGCTGGCCAAGCGCTCATCCGGAATAGCAAGAAGAAGAATACTATTTGATCCGCCAAACGTCGCCCTGCCAGGGATATTGCCCGTCGCACCTTTACCCAGCGCACTATCGATTCGCGTGAATGGCAGCTCTTCCTGCTCAATCCACGGTAACAGGTCGTGCTCGAGCGAAGTCCTGAATACCATCATCACCATTTGCATAGGCGTCGCCTCATGGAGCTGGGGGTGAATGCCATATCCGATCCCACATCGCGTTCCTGCGAAAAGCGGGAGCGGCAAAGGAGCTGAGCCTACTCCAGGCCTGTAGGACAGCGCAAGTAATCTCCCGAGGCCTCAAGAAATGGGGAGAGGTATGTCTCCGGATTGCTCGCTCAGTACAGGAGATGGCGGGACAGGATGATGGCACAGAAGGTGGCAAAGCCAAGGAGGATAAGGCTGAGGACAGCGTTGACGAGGCGGAAAAAGTTCGGGCCGATGCGGTGAGGCACGAAGCGAACGATGACGGTGAGCGCCGTGAACCAGGTCATCAGGCCGGCGGTCACCATCACGATTCCAAAACCGGGGGCGCTGTAGCCCAAGACCGAATGGGCGAAGGGAAGCCAGTTGGCGGTGACACCAATCCAGTACGCGATGGTTAAGGGGTTGAAGACGGTCATCGCGGCAGCGTCGGCGACTTCGGCAATCAGATGCCCGCGGACCGTGCCTTCGTCCCAGCGTTCGCAAGCGCTGGCATAGGCTCGCAGGGGCTCCTTGACGGCGCGGAAAACGAAATAGATCCCCAACGGAAACAAGACGATGACACCCGTGGCCGCCAGGACAGCCCGGAACGTCGGGTTCGCTAGGTCAGGAAGGAAGTAGTCACCCCCGAGGAGGACGACAGAAAAGAGGATGAGATCGCCGGCGATGGAGCCCATCCCGCAGGCCAGAGTATGGCGCCAACCGCCGATCACACCACGGCGGATGGCCAGCATATTGACAGGACCCATCGGCGCAGCCGCCGCGAATCCCATCAAGAACGCAGCCGAAAGCACGTCGATGTAGGGGACAAGCACCATGTTGCGACAGCGCTAGGGTAACCCAGAAACAAGTTGTGTCAAGAGGTGTGTACAGAGAATGAGGCGGCGAGAACAGACTCGCGACCCCTTTTTCTATTTCGATAGTTCGATCCGCTTCGGTGGCATGAACGGAACTGATTCTCGTAGGGCCTCAAGGACTTGTCAATTCCCAGCAAACGACCTCGGTACCTTTTTCTTCTCTCGCGCCGAGTTCATAGGTGGTCCGGCCTTCTCCTTTGGAACGGTCTCAGATTGCGGAGCTGACATGAGCGTTGGTGAAACGGTCGGGGCGAACGGAGGAGGACTCATGACGCACCGCTTCCTCCCGATGGGTCGTTCGCAGGAAAGGTGAGCGTAAAGGTCGTGCCGCGATCGGCTTCGCTCTCGACGGTAATCGTCCCGTGCATCTTCTCGACCATGGTTTTGACATTGTAGAGCCCGAGTCCCGTGCCTTTTCCACGTTCCTTGGTGGTGAAAAACGGTTCAAAAATCTGGCCCGACGTGTCCGGATCGATGCCGCAGCCGGTATCGGTGATCCGAACGCCGGCCCCGTTGCCGGACAGGAATGTCGCCAGCGTGAGTGTCCCCCCACTGTGGTCCATGGAGTGGATGGCGTTGATGATGAGATTCACGAACATGTGGAGCAATTCATCCGGATTGCCCCGGACGGCGACGCCGGGGGTGTATGCCTTGACCACGTCATTGTCGTGGAAGCTCGCCGCATAGCGGGCGATCTTCAATGCCTCGTCGAGCCGGTCGTTGAGGCAGACAACGGTGTCGCCTGGCATGGAGGCCGGGCGGGCATATTGCGTGAGATCGCAGCAGATGGCGCTGGTCCGCTTGACCGCCTCGATGATCTCTTTGCTGTGCTCGCGGACGACGGCGGGGTTCTGCTCATCGACCAGGTTTTCCGCCAATCCCATGATCAGCTGGAGCGGATTGTTGATGTCGTGGGCGATCCCGGCGGCGAACGAGCCGATGCCGGCCAGTTTATCCACTTGAATCAACTCACTGTGGAGGCGGGATTCGTGCTGGACCAGTTTCCGGAGTAGACGGGACACCGAGCCACTTACGATCTCCACCGTCAGCCCTTTGTGGCCAGCGAGAGAGCGCTCCATCTCCGGATCGCCGGTCACGTCGACAATCAGATTCACATGGTGATGGCCAATCAGCGTGCTGATCGTGTCGCAGACAGGGATGCGCAACTCGCGAGCGCGCTGAAGTCCCGGGGCGAGCGGATCGCGATCGGCAATCCCAACGATGTGGATGGAGGGGATCTGATGCAACAGTTCCAGCAACGCTGTCCCTCCGCGACCTGCCCCTACAATGGCGACGTTTGTCGCCGGAGCCGCGACCGTGCCGTTGGTGTTCCCGTCAGCGTGCTTGGGTAAGACGTCCGTGAGTGGGGAGAACACGAGAGCCGTTCTCCCCTCCAGGTTGCCGGCTGGTCCCATCGCTGTGGAGGTGGTTGTCATAAGCGGGCAGGCTCGCGTCGATCCATCGCGCGGGCGACCGAGGCTCTGAGCGCCTCGCTCTCGATCGGTTTGACAAGGTAATCGATGACGCCTTGGCGAAACAGCGCTGCGGCCATTCCCGTGTCGGGGAATCCCGTCAGGACAATCAGCGGGACACGCGGGTAATTGGCTTGGAAATAGGCGATCGCCTCGATGCCGTTGATCTTCGGCATACGGACATCGCACATCACGACGTCGAGCAGGAGACGGTTCTCGCCATCATTGATGATCGTAATCGCCTGCTCGCCGTTCTCGGCTTCCAGCACTTCGTAGTCGCCCTTCTCGAGCGACAGTCGAACCACCGTCCGGATGTCCGGCTCGTCATCCACCACGAGCACTCTCCCGTTGCAGGCCTCGCTTCCGGTAAAAAATCCTGATTTGAACTCACTCATGACGACCTCCGTGTAGTTAAAGTATTCCTCTAGAGCATCAGAAACGCGGGATGCTCATGCGGGATCTTTGCTGGTCTGTCCAGCAGGCGGGCGCGAGTGAGAACCTATAACGTGGGAGTAACGGGCACGGGGCGTCAGCAAGACCCCATCGTCGCTGCTGCGTACGAAGTCTTCCCTGACGCCCCCGAATCAACGCAACACTAGCCCACCTTGATCTCGATGGCCTTCGGTTTCGCCTTCTCGGATTTCGGGAGATGCACCTGGAGCATGCCGTCTTTATAATCGGCGGTCACCTTGCTCCCATCCGCATCCTCCGGAAGGGAGAAGGTGCGCACGAAGCTTCCGTAGGCGCGCTCGACCCGGTGATATTTTCTCCCCTTTTCTTCCTTCTCGAATTTCCGTTCGCCGGAAATGGTCAGGACGTCGTTCTCCACCGTCAGCCGCACGTCCTCTTTCTTCATTTCAGGCAATTCGGCCTTGATAACGTACTGCTTTTCATCCTCCGTAATGTCGACCAGCGGCGACCACTGGGCCACCGTCAGAGCTTCCTTTCCCCCGTTCCCCGTCGCTTCCCGAGTGGCAAACATCGTCGCCAACCGGCTTTCCAATTCATCCCGATCTTTGAAAGGATTCCATCGAGTTCTCGTGATGGGGTCCCAACGTAAGAGCGTGTTCATAGCCTCATCTCCTTTGGTGATCGAAATGGAAATCCATTCGACCGCCGGTGTGTGTGATTACTGACTCGATGCGCCAGCCAGTTGCCGTTCTGCCTTCGCCCAATCCTCTAAGTCCCGGCCGTCCTGCCGACCGCGTTGCTCATACAGTTCGTAGGCCCGCCGCGCAACGCGCTCGTGATCCCAATCGGCCTTCGATATCCGGATCGCGGGACCGGACTCTTCAGCATTTGGACCGACCTTGGACGTGCCGGCCGACACTCTCGGCGTTGTTGGATTCGAAACAGTTTCCCTGACCATCGTGCACCTCCTCACGCTGCCGTGTGGTTCGTGGTTGACTGAGTGAGCAACTCTGTCGTCCGTCGATACCACTGATCCGGATCGACGGACGGAGAGCGCCTTTGTTTTATGAGGAACGACTTAGGCCTTCTCTTTCACTGTAAGATCGTTCTTCACCGACTTCACGCCGGGAACCTGCCAGGCAATCGAAGACGCTTGGGCGCTGGACATGAGGTCCTGTACCTCGCCGCTCAGCGAGACCACACCCGCATTCGTCTGCGCATGAATCCCGGCCTTCGTCAGCGAAGGGTCTTTCGAAATCTGTTCGTTGACCCGCTTCGTAATCGCCTCGTCCTTGTCATCGATCGCCTCGCGCTTCGCAGGGGCGACGACTTGGAGGTCATTCTTCACACTCTTGACGCCGTCAATCCCTTTGGCAATCCCTTCCGCCGCCTGCTTTGCCGTGTCGGAATCCACCTTGCCACGGAGCATCATTGCGCCCTGGTTGGTCTCGACATTGATCTCACTCCCTTTGACCCGCGCATCGGCGAACAGCGCAATCTTGGTCTTCGCCGTCACATACGCGTCATTGCCCGGCGTCTTCTCGTCGGCCTTGCCAAGGGCATTCGCCGAACCCGTGAGGAGTGCTCCACCGATCATCAAAGCCGCGCAGAATGTCAAAACAGTGCGTGTTTGCATTATCTTCTCCTTAACCACAATAAAGTAAAAGTGTGTCGACAGTCGTCTTGTGTGCTTCGCTACCATGCAGCGGGACTACTTCTTTCCCACGGCGTGCGGTTCCGACTTCTCATGCCACCGATCCGCCCATTTCATCAGCTCGTCCTTTTTCTCCCCGTAGAGTTCCTGGACCTTGCCGATAAATTTTTCGTAGTTCCCGGCGATCTGCTGCAGGTCATCATCCGAAAACTTGCCCCACTGCCGTTTCAGTTCACCTTTGAACTGCAACCATTGACCGGTGAGTTGATCAGCATTCATTGTTTTCTCCTTTCTCTCGACAGATTAACTTCGGGCAGGTCATCACACCGGAAACCGGCGGACCACCCCACCACGCCGGTCACGCCACCCGGGCGCTGCGTCCCGTGACCATATGGACCGCGACCAGCACGATTCCGATCAGGAACAGGATCCAGGAAATCTGGACCGCCACCGAGGACACTCCGGCGAGATTCAACGCGCCGGCAATCAAGCCGACGACCAGGAACACGAGTGCGTAGTAAAGCATGGCTCACTCCTCTCTATGGAATGGGACATCAGTCAAATGGGTGTCTCGAGCAGAGCCGGCATCCTGGCCGCTCCATCAAGCAGACCACAACACACGGCATGCGCCGTTCAGAGACACTCTGGCATCGGAGCGGCGGAGACTGGGGAATCGGTCACGCTGGGAAGAAGCAGGAAGCGCAAGAGATAGGACAGTCAGCGGAGCTTCACACCGGACACCTTCACCCTGGACGCATCGGGCATGAGAGTCAAGCAGTATAATGAAGGCCTGGATCTGTCAATCACGGAGAGATCGCCTCACAGTACGAAGGCTATTGTCCTACGCTCGAATGACGAGACTGGTTGCTTTGCTGGCGTCTTACGTGTAGGGTAAAAGTAGTTCGATCACCGTTAAGGCAGACATTGCCTTGCGCAAGAGCTCCTAAACAAGCCCCGTTTCGGGCCTCACTCTCGGGCTTATTTTCCTGCCCCTGCTCAACAAGACAATGCCTACCTCTCACAAGGAGGATTAGGCATGGCATCAAAAATCCATATCAGCGGGCTCCCCTTCTTTTTCACCAATGCGCAACTCCGTCGGATATTCGTCCCGTTCGGGAATGTGGAGTCCGCGCAAGTCCTCAAGAGTGCGTATGGCCACTCTCTCGGGGTCGTGCAAATGTCCTCACCCGAAGAGGTGGAGCAGATCTTCAGTGCGCAACAGCTCTTTGAAGTGGATGGCAAACATCTGGATATCTGGGAACCTGCAGACCCGGAATACACACAGATCTGACTCCCCGCGCAACGAGAGAGAAGTGGAGATGGGTCCAAGGAAAGCCCCGGAAGGCCGGAAGCTTTACATTGAATAGCGGACGAGAACGAGCGCGCTGCATGGGCAGGCTAAACTGGCCCCATGACTTTTCCACGCATAGGCATTGCTTCCTGAGTGACCGGATAAAAAGTTCGCGGCGGGTATTGATGTGAACGTCCCGGGGTCGACTTCATACCACTCGCCATGCTGCAGCAGCACCGTGGTGACTTTGTCGAAATCAATAACGTGAGTCATGGCTCACCTCCTCCCACAGAACATACTCCCGGTACCTGTTCTGATCCTCACACCCTCCTCACCTCACCGCGAGCGATTGAGCGGCTGAAAGGGCGTGGCGGGATCGTATTCGTTGATCGGGTTCAGTGGATTCTGCAGATTGTATTGGTTGATGGGATTGAAGGGATTGTTCAGGTTGTACTGATTGATTGGATTCGCCGGGTTGCCGGGATCATATTGATTGATCGAGTTGAACGGATTCGTCAGATCGTACGCGCTGATGGGATTCAGGGGATTGTCGGAGCGGTACTGATTGATTGAATGAAAGATATTGTAGTCACGCTCGTACTTCTCGGAGAAGCCAGGTTCAGCTGAAGCGGCAGCGGCGAATAAGAGGATACCGAGGAGCCAGACCATCCACATCGTGAACCCCGGGATGAGCGGGATAATTACTGGGCTCAGCCTACTCCCGGATGGCGGATTCGTGCAAGCTGGCCCCATCGTGCCCTCTTGAATCAGCTATTCGCTTGTTGTACCGTACCCCCCGTCCAGGGCATGGCCGTCGTGAAGAAATCGTGAGTCGTATGTCGTAACGCCTACCACCACATTCCCGCCGATCGATCCCTCAGCTTCTGAACGTTCAGCACTGAGAAAGACTCGTCTGGTGGTATATCGCCCGCGAGGAGCGCTCCATGATCAGCACATTCGACTTAACTCTGCTCGGAAGTCTCGTGTCCGCCGGGGGTCTGCTGTTTCTCCGACCAGGAAAGTCGGCAGCGATCACCGGAGCCCGATGGCTGTCGGTCGGCGCACTGACCCTCTTGCTCGCCTACGCCCACGGCGCAGATGAAGGCTACCTCTTCGGTCCGTGGAGCGACATCATGTTTCACGTCGTCTTTGTGTCCGCATGTTGGGGTGCGACGTCGTTTCGGATGAACAGACGGCCGAGCGGCCGGAGCGTAAATGGACGGCAGCCAAGCGGCTGTTCGGTTGCTGGACCTGATCCCCTTGTCTTACGCAGCCAATTGTCGAATGGCGGGCTTGAGCCGCGTGCGCAACTGTCGATGCAAGCAGTCCTCCACGGCATCGATCAAGAGATGCAGCCGTGCATGCTGAAAGCCCGCACGCTTCAGACAGGGGTCGCTCACCAATCCCACCAGCAGGCTCATCCCCGTGATAAAGAGCCCCACCGTGAAAGTCGCGCCCACAACCTGCCAGAACGACGGCTTCGGCGGAAACACGGAATAGAACGCCGAGCCCAGACTTGATCCAAGAATGAAGGTCGAGGCCGCCCGGTCCTTGGCCCGCTGTCTCGCAATGTGATCCCCGATCCCGGAAATGCCGAGCGAGTGATCGCCGAAGAACAGCCATCCGGCCGCCAGCGTCAGCACCGTCGCCGCCGTATCCAGCACCAGTGCCCGGCTGGACGAATGTTCACCGACCAGGCGGGGGATGTCGGACAAGTCACTCAATGCCTCTGCCGACAAGGCGCCCGACGCCAGTAACG
>DATIFR010000022.1:0-36490 GCA_035455145.1 Nitrospira sp. | reverse complement strand
GGGGGTGATAACGACCCGCCGACAGTTGCGGCAGGATCCTGATCGGAAGGAGCCGGCGGAGCAGAAGGCACACCCGGAATCGAAAGATCCAACGTCGGCTCGGAAGGAAGTTGCGCCTTAGAAGCTGAAATTGGTTGCTGCGATAGCTTCGGTTCTTTCGCGGAAAGCTCCTGTTGCGATGGAAGGCTCATGAGGATGGCCAGCCAGACAATGCCAAGTCCGACAACCGTAACGACCCCAGCGACGATACGGCCAGACGAATGTGGTTGCCCCATAATTCCTCCTTACAATTCCAGCCCACAGGATAGGGCAAGGTCCCCAAAAAATCGACGGAATATGAGGAATTTGCAGATAGCCGCAGGCCTTGAACATCAAAGTTGCCAGCGGGTCGGTAAGGAAGAGAAAGGAAGGATTCAGTTTTCCGGAGCTTCGACAATATGATTCTCGAACCTGGTGCAGCCTTCGGCCAGCAATCGATTCGTCAGCATCTCTCCCGGCCATTCAATCGGCAGGTCTGCGGTGAAGACCCAGACGTCAGGTGAGGTCCAGACCGGACCATGCTCATCCGGCAATTCAGGATCGAACAAATCGGTCCATACCGGCATGTAGACTCCGTTCCCGCATTGGGTATGCAGATGAACAATCGTCCGGGCACGCACGAGTGGATCAAGATCTCTCCACACAGCCGCCGTCTCATCGGCCAGACGATGGAGCCTGACAGCATTTTGCGCGTCGAACATGGCGTAGGCGGCATAGACGGGAGCTTCCAGGGTATCCGGCGCCAACGCTAATTCGGGACATTGCTCCACCAATCCCTCCAAGAGCGCGCGACGATGCGGATCTTCGAGGGAATCGGGCAAACCCGAATCCGGCACACCGATCAACTCAAAGAAGAGAAAGGCGGTATTCTCGACCGGCGGATATAAACGGGCAGCGATCGAACGGGCCCGCTGGGAATCCGCAACGGTGCCGAGATGATCGTTTAACGCTTGCAGAGTCAACGCCTCAAGTGTGGCGTCGGTCAATAGTCGTGGTTCTACGCGAACGACGGTTCCGGCCGACAAGCGGAGATGCCTGTGGAGGATGTCTGCTGTCGCAACCGGATCGATCTTCAATTTCAAGGGATGCGTGAGATTCGCCTGCAACGGAAGTTCCAGTGCGGCCATAACGGCATACGACAGCTTGTCGTCGACCGGGCCATCAAGGAGGATGGAACAGGTGGCTTCCGCAACCAGGTCGAACAACCACTCCGCCATGTCTTCATCGAGTGCGGCCAAGACCGTCAAGAGATCGTGTTCCCGTCCCTGCTCGAGAAAGGATTGCAGCGTGTCGATCGCGGCATCCGTGTCGCCGTGGTCGTGCCGGCGCGCATTGATCAGATGGATCAAATCTCTGGTCAGAGGATCAGGGCGAGACCAACTTTGCATGCGACACTCCGGGCGGACTAACGATCAATCCATTCCTTCATGTTGCCAAACTTTTCCCCCAGGAGCAAGCGCTCGACCGGTTTGCGCGTGAATACCGATTCCGAGACAGACCGAATCGTCACAGTTTACTCTCCGATGACCTTCACCAGGACGCGCTTGCGCCGGCGTCCGTCGAACTCTCCGTAAAAAATCTGCTCCCAAGGTCCGAAATCCAGACGCCCGTCCGTAATCGCCACCACCACTTCACGTCCCATCAACTGCCGTTTGATGTGGGCGTCTCCGTTGTCCTCCCCGGTCTCATTGTGGCGATAAGCGGCCTTGTGTGGTGCGATGGCTTCCAAAAATCGGTCGTAGTCCTGCAGCAACCCCTGTTCGTCATCGTTGATGTAAACGCTCGCGGTAATGTGCATCGCGTTGACCAGCACCAGTCCTTCATTGACACCACTCTTTTTTACCACCGCCTCGACATGCGGCGTGATATTGATGTACGCGCGACGCGTTGTGGTTTCGAACCAGAGTTCTTCACGGTAGGATCTCATGGCGCCAAGTCCAGGGATTGCATTCTGCTTCCCGCAGGGACAGAGATTCAAGTCCGATATCACGTTGAAGGCATATCGTCATTCACCGACGCGGAGACTATAATAGGCCATGACGTTTTCGCCTCGGCTGACCCCACTTCCGGCATCCCCTGTTCCCCGGCTTTCCCCGCAAGCTAAAATTGTCCTCCGGCGGCGGTACCTCGCGAGGGATTCCCGCGGCGTGGTCACAGAGACTGCCCCGCAACTCCTCTGGCGAATCGCAACCGATATCGCACAAGCCGAGCAGGGCTATGCGTCCCGCGCGCGGCTGCCCCAGGCGGCACGCCGATTCTATGAATCGATGGTCCGGCTGGAATTTCTCCCCAACTCCCCCACGCTGATGAACGCCGGCCGACCGCTGCAACAACTGGCCGCCTGTTTTGTCCTGCCGGTTGAAGATTCGCTGAGTTCCATCCTTGATGCCGTCAAACAACAGGCGCTCATTCACCAATCGGGAGGTGGCACGGGATTCTCCTTCAGCCATCTTCGTCCGCAACGGGACCTCGTCGCCTCGACCAGTGGCATCGCCTCCGGACCGATCTCCTTCATGCGCATCTTCAATCTGACCACGGATGTCATTAAACAAGGCGGAGCGAGGCGCGGAGCGAACATGGGCATTCTGCGCGTCGATCATCCGGATATTCTGGAATTTATCGCGCTGAAGCAGGACCCGACTGAAATGACAAACTTCAACTTGTCGGTCGGCCTCACGGCGGAATTCATGCGCGCCCTCCATCGCCGTCAACATTATCCCCTCGTCAATCCTCGGACCGGCAAACCGGCCAAGCGCCTCTCCTCGCAACTGGTCTTCGACCGGCTCGTGGACGCCGCCTGGGCGACCGGAGAACCGGGAGTGATCTTTCTGGATACGATCAATGCTGCCAATCCCACGCCCCAACTCGGCGACATCGAAGCGACTAATCCCTGCGGAGAACAGCCGCTGCTGCCCCACGAATCCTGCACGTTGGGATCCATCGACGTATCGAAATTTATTCTGACAAGCCCAACGCAACCGAGGATTGATTACCCGAAATTGGCCGGCACGATTGAACTCGCCGTCCGCTTTCTTGACAATGTGATCGATCGGAACCATTACCCGCTTGCTCAGATTGAAACCGCCACCCGGCGCACAAGAAAAATCGGCCTTGGCATCATGGGCTTCGCTGATCTCCTGATCGCCCTAAAGATTCCGTACGACTCCGAGGCCGCGATCGAGACAGCCGGTGAGTTAATGGCATTCGTCCAAACTCACGCCCATGAGGCCTCTCACCAGCTTGCCGTGCAGCGAGGACTATTCCCGGCCTATCTCGGCAGTCAGCTTCAAAGGCAGCATCGGCCTCGTCGGAACGCCACGGTCACGACGATTGCCCCCACCGGCACCATTAGTATCATCGCGGGCTGTTCTCCCGGCATTGAGCCGCTCTATGGCATCAAGGTCGTGCGCAGAGTCATGGAAGGACTCAATCTGACGACACTCCATCCCGCTTTTGCACGTATGGTCACGGCACGCGGGCTCGATCTCTCTTCGCTTCAACGGGCGCTTCAGGCGAGCCCCTCCGTCCAACACCTGACCCGCATTCCGGAGGACGTACGCCGGCTCTTCGTCACCGCCCATGACGTGTCGCCGGCCCATCATGTGCGCATGCAAGCGATCTTTCAACAGTACAGCGACAGCGGCGTCTCCAAGACCATCAACCTGCCGTCAACCGCAACGAGGGCTGACGTCGCCAATGCGTTTCGCCTGGCTTATCAGTTGAGGTGCAAGGGCCTTACCGTCTTTCGTGACGGAAGCCGCGAGCGGCAGGTCCTCTCCTGCTCCCAGGCAAAGCCTTGTTGAGTCAGACTCCCGCAGAACACTTCAGGAAAATTGACAGTGCGGAAGGTTGGTGATAAGTAGTTCTGCAGATAGACTGTACGCTTGTGATTCCTCTGACCGTTCAGGAGGGAGGTATGCTCATGGCTGCGCTCGCAGGGAACCTGACAGCTGTCGGGAATCCTATCCAATCGTCGCTCTTTTTCGCCCGTCAGCCGGAGCCTGACTTGGAATTCACCGAAGAGGAACTCGACCAGACCACCTCGACCAGATCGACCTCCCCTTTGAAACCCAGAAAGAAATCAGGCGGGGGTCGGCCATTACTGTGGATTCTCCTTCTAGCCTTGATTGCAGGAATCGGATACATCGCGATGGAGCCGGAGCAACTGGCGGAATGGCTGGCCCCCCTTATTGGAGAGAACACGCCCACTGAACCGCCTGCTGTCGCGATGCGACCCAGGCCCACTACCCCGGCTCCTCCAGCACCATCAACACAACCGGCTCCCGTTGACGCCGTTCCCGCACCGCCTGGTCCGAGCGCCGCGGCTCCGGCACCGGAGATTCCTGCACCGACGCCCTCTGCGTCGACTCCGGCACCAACTCCTGCGGCACCGGCCTCAAGTCCAGTCTCATCTCCGATGTTCGGCGAAGGGCAAAAAGTCACCGTGATCGGCAACCCGACGATTCCAGCTGAAATGATCCCTTTGACATTGGATCCCGCCGGCACCAAACCAGGTCCTGCGGTTCGGCCTGGAGTCACGTTAAGTGTCCTCGACGGCGACCTGCAGCCGGGTGGCTGGGTCTACTCAGTTCGAGCCGACGACGGTACAAAAGGCTGGATCAGCGAAAACCGGCTCCGCCTCAAGTTCTAACCGCCATTGTTTTTATTCCTCCCTGCGGAAGGCCGGAGACATCTCCGGCCTTCTCTTTTTTTCCTCTATGCTATAATCCGCGCCGTTGATCGTCCTATTTTCCGTGAGGACTGAGACTTCCAGCTATGCAAACGCTCAGCGCACTGATCTTCGACTTCGACGGGGTGATTGCCGACACCGAACCACTCCATTTTGCGGGATTGCGCCAGACGTTGAGCGAGATCGGAATCGATCTGACTGAATCCCAGTATTACGCGGACTACCTCGGATACGACGATCGCGGATGTTTTATCGCAGCCCTGACTGCAAATCAAAGGCCGATCGAGCCGAACACTCTCGCCCAGCTGATGACGAGGAAGGCCGCGGCCTACCTTGAATCAGTCAAGCATCATCGCGTGATCTTTCCCGGCGTTCACGAGTTTGTGCGTGAAGCGGCCAGTGCCTATCCTTTGGCTATCGCCTCTGGAGCGCTACGGCATGAAATCGAATACATCTTGGAAGAAGCCGGTCTGCGAAAGGAGTTTTTCTCTATCGTCAGCGCCGAGGATGTCACCAAGGGGAAGCCGGACCCGCAACCGTTCCTGCATGCCTTGAAGGCCCTGCAGCAGCGGACTCCCTCCCTCTCGGCCTCCTCCTGTTTGGTCATCGAGGATTCGCTTCCCGGAATTCGCAGTGCGAAAGCCGCTGGCATGAAAGTCCTCGCCGTGACGAATACGCACACGGTTCAAGACCTCCATGAAGCGCACGCAATCACCCACAGCTTGAAAGAAGCCAGCCTCGCCGACCTCCGGACCCGTTTATGGCCTCCAACCAAAGAATAATCGATCGATGAGGATCTGTTCGTTCATACCGGGAGCAACGGAAGTCGTCGCCGCTCTGGGCCTGGCCGATCACCTTGTCGGCATCAGCCACGAGTGTGATTTTCCCTCGTCCGTACGTCACATACCCATCATGGTGGAACCAGTCGTCGGCCACGAACCGTTAGGAAGCGCAGACATCGATCGACAGGTCAAAGACCTGGCCTCGACAGGTCAACATCTGTATCGCTTGAACGAATCAGCCTTGTTGGCGGCTCAACCGGATGTCATCCTCGCCCAAGACCTTTGCCATGTCTGCGCCGTGACCCCAGACCAGTTACGTCGCGTCCTGCGTTCTTTTCCAGCCGCACCTCGGATGGTCACGCTGAACCCTGCGTCGCTAAACGACGTCGTAAACGATGTGGAGCGGATTGCCGCAGCACTCGGCCAGCCTTCGAAAGGACGCGACCTCGCACAATCGCTCCGTCAGCGAATCGCGACCGTCCGCGCCCGCTCTGCCGCCTTGCCGGCACGACCACGGGTGATTTGTTTCGAGTGGCTGTCTCCTCTCTACATCGGCGGGCATTGGATACCTGAGATGGTCGAGATCGCCGGAGGAGTGGACGTGCTCGGACAGATGAATCAGCCCTCGCGTGAAGTCGGGTGGAATGAAGTTGCTGTGGCACACCCCGATATCGTCATCCTGATGCCCTGCGGATTCTCCGTGGAGCGCACGCTGGCGGAGATCGCTTCTATCAGCAAGTTCTCCAAGGACTGGCCGCGTGCATTGGCATCCTGGCCACGCACGTACGTCGTCGATGCCGGTTCCTATTTCAGTCGGCCTGGCCCGCGTCTCGTCGAAGGCCTCGAACTTCTGGCAGCGCTATTCTCCGGATCAGCTCGCACTCAGTTCGACGCATTTGTCGTTCAGGACATCACCGGCACTCCTTTGGCCGAGAGTCCATCTCCATGACCATGACCGCCACTGAAGCTCAGGCCTTCTGCGTCAATCTGACGAAAAAGAGCGGGAGTAACTTCTATTATTCCTTCCTCTTTCTGCCGAAGACTCGTCGTGACGCGATGTACACGATCTACGCGTTCTGCAAGGCAGTCGACAGCGCCGTCGATGAACCCCCGCCCGACAGCAACCCGAAAGAAGAACTTCGGCGTTGGCGTGCCGAGCTCGACGCCGTCTACGCTGGTACCCCGACTTGGCCTATCACGATCAGCCTTGCCCACCATGCACGAGAGCTCTCGATCCCAAAAGCCTATTTCGAAGAACTCATCAAAGGGGTTGAGATGGACCTCCTCACCACCCGCTACAAGACCTTCGACGAACTGTCCGTCTATTGCTACCGTGTCGCATCCATCGTTGGACTCATCTGCCTGCATGTCTTCGGCCCGACCTCACCTCATGCCCAGGATTATGCCGTCGACCTCGGCATGGCTTTTCAGCTTACGAACATCCTTCGCGATCTTGGAGCGGACGCCGAGCAGGGTCGGATCTACCTCCCGCAAGAAGATCTCGCCCGGTTCGGCTGTACGGAGTCGGACCTCCTTCAACGCAAAGACAGCCCTCAGCTTCAGGACCTTCTCCGCTTTGAGGCCGACAGAGCCCGTCGGTTCTATACCAAAGCACAGGTGGCACTGGAGAGCCTGCCAGGCAGCGATCAACGGGCGCTGACCGTCGCGGAAATCATGCGAGCGTTATACTCTCGTATCCTGAAACGGATTGAACTCCCCGGCCATCAGATCTTTGGTCCAAGGGCCCGACTATCGACCTCGCACCGGCTGGTTGTAGCAGCCGGAGTTTGGCTTCGCTCTCGATTCTCGTGACACTCTCTACCCCCCGATCAGTCATCGTGATTGGCCCAGGGCCGGCGGGACTCACCGCCGCCTACCGGTTGACCCTTCAGGGCCATCGCGTGACGGTGGTGAGCCAATCGTCGGCTTTGGGAGAACACCTCAGGCGTGAGGGCGATCCACCCCTGGCCATCCTGGGTTGTCATCATGCAACATGGTCATTGTTGCGCTCCCTCGGCATCACTCCTATGCCGACCACATTTCACAACGCCTCGCTGGAGTTTCTACTTCCGAACGGCCGCCTGGCACGCTATCCGACAAGCCAGCTTCCTGCGCCGCTTCATCAACTCATCACCATTGGGCAGTTTGCAGCACTGTCATGGGGGGAACGCTGGAAGCTCCTGTCCTGGCTTGAACAACTCTGGGAGGGCGCGCTCCAACTTGCCGCCGATCTCGAACATCGAACCGCACAAGACTGGTTCGAATCGCTTGGGCACAGTCAGTCGACCATCCAAACTGTTTGGCATCCCTTGGCCCAATGGCTCACGGGCAACGACCTACGCAACCTCTCCGCCGATGCCTTTGTCGCAGCAGCGAAGCCGATCTTTCTGTCGCGAGGAGCCGACAATCGTATTTGTGTTCCACGACAACCGTGGCACCACATGTTCGTACAGCCGGTTGCCGACCGTCTACAACAGGCCGGCGCCACGCTGTTACTGGACACCAGAGCGATGCAATTTCAATTCGAACATGAACGGATTACCGGTGTCCGCGTCCAGGACGGGAGGATACTCCAGGCGGATTGGTACATAGCGGCAGTGGCACACCACCAACTCACGCCACTCCTGCCGGAACGGTGGCTCACCCGTTATGCGTATTTCCAGCAAATTGCGGAACTCACGACAACCCCCTTCACGGTCATCCAGGTTCGCACCGCACAAACCGTTCATGCGTCTCGACACATCATGATGGGAACGGGTCCTTTTCCCTGGATGGTCTGTAAGCCCTCCGAAGCAGACAAGAGTCTCGTCGCCGTGCTGACCATACCTCCCGATCAATCCACGATCGATACACAGGAACAGGTCTCCGCGCTTCTCAGGTCGCTCGCACTCCTTCAACCTGATAGCCAACTGACCAGCTTCAGACAGCACGAGGTGGCTCACGCTGTGCTGGGACTCCAGCCTGGGACAAAGGCCCGGCGGCCGATTCAACTGAGCCCCATTCCGAATTTGCTTCTCGCGGGAGCCTGGACCGACACGGGATGGCCCGCCATTTTGGAAAGTGCCATCATCAGCGGTGAGCGTTGCGCCGAGATTATTAATGGTCGCAAACCCGTATAACGGACTCCGCGCTTGATGGTAGAGGTACGGTCGCGTAACGAGTGTCCAGACAGACACGCCTCCTTGGTTCCACATGATTGACAAGCACGGTTGCCCTCCATAATATGCCCTTCGAGTTTCACTCTACGGTCAGCACCCATGACCCTCCAGGAACTTGCCAAATCGCTTCACAACTGCCAGCAATGCAAGCTCGCTAAGTTGGGCCGCACCCAAGTCGTGTTCGGCGTCGGCAACCCACACGCCAGCATCATGTTCGTTGGAGAAGCCCCGGGATTTAACGAAGACCAAAAGGGCGAGCCGTTCGTTGGAGCAGCAGGGAAACTCTTAAACGATCTCTTGCAATCTGCAAACCTCTCGCGCGATCAAATCTACATCGCCAACGTGATCAAGTGCCGTCCCCCGAATAATCGCGATCCGGAACCGGACGAAGTGGAGACCTGCAAGCCGTTCCTCTTACAACAAATTCAGATGATCAGGCCCAAATTGGTTTGCACGCTGGGCAATTGGGCGACACAGACACTCTTGGAAAGAAAGGTCGGGATCACGAAGGTGAAGGCGCAGGCCTTCTATATGAAGGACTTTGTGATCTTCCCCCTCCTTCACCCGGCTGCAGCCTTACACCAAGGAGGGCTGCTCGACACGCTGAAAGAAGACTTCAGGAAGCTGAAAGAATTTCTGGACAGGAATACCAAACCGGCAGAACTGACCGATGCCTCGCCCGCAACCATACCTACGCTTCAGATCGAACCGCCGGATCCTGCGCAGATGGATTTATTCGAATAGAGAGCCCGCTGCTTTGATAGGCTGTGACGCCAGGCCTCTACTTCTTCTGCGAAGCTTCCGCTTCCGCCGATGCCGCTGAATCAGCCACTGTTTCTTCCTCGGCAGGCTTCTCCTCTTCCGGCACATCGAACCATTGTACCAACATCTCCTCCCACCAAGCCTCATCGACTTCGGAGCCAGGATCGCTCCCGAGAAACGCCACATCATCCTTGACGATCTCTGAGCCAACTTCCTTGGGTTGGAACTTGGCGCGATCGATGACTTCTCTGGTCGCATAGCCGCCGATGATCCATGAATCGGGATCGGCGCGTCGAGACTTATAGGCCTTCAATCCAACCTTCAGATACATAAAGATCTGCTGCTGGATCGGATCGCTCACGCCCGATTGGGGCAGACTCAACGTCTTTTCGATCTTCTTACGCCAATGCCGATCGTCATAGCGCGACGTGATCAACTGCAGCATTTTCTTTCCAAATTCGGCATCAAGCGGCATATCAATCCTCGTTTCTCTTTCCCGCATTCAATGGGACAGTATCCTGCATCCCAGCTCCTTCCAAGATATCCATCGTCATTCTATGAACTGCAGATGGAACGTAGAAGAATATGCCATTATACGTATTGCCAAACACTGCGCCAAGTACCGACTCATGCTTAAATTGCTCGAGAGCAATTGCATAATCCACTCCTTGCTCCGTGAGTACGCGTTCAGCGGTCTTGGCATCTGATAGGTTTCCCGCTATAAACACCAGGTCTAGGGGAGTGTCAAAGCATTCCGCCTGGCGACGCGCCATAAACTCCACGTTGATCCGGTATTAACGACCGTACTTGGCCGTGAAAGAGGCCTTTCCCAAAACATTCTGATTCAGATAGAAACCGGCCATCGCACCCGATGCCTCTTTGTTCAAAGGAAGCTGATCCACCTTCAGCGCGAACACCGTAAAGACATACCGATGAGGTTTATCACCTGGCGGAGGGCAAGGACCGCCATAGCCTGGCTGACCGAAATCGGTCATGGATTGTATGCTGCCTGACGGCGCTCCTCCGCCATCCAGCTTGCCGGCGCCCGCTGGAAGCGAGGTGGTATTCGCAGGAATGTTGAAGATGACCCAGTGCCACCAGCCGCTTCCGGTGGGGGCATCAGGATCATAGACCGTCACAGCGAAACTCTTGGTTCCCTTAGGTGCTCGCTCCCATCGCAACTCGGGCGACGCATTGCTCCCGCTGCATCCGAAACCGTTGTAGACGTGTTCATTGCCGATAGTGCCTTTATCTTTGATTGTGGGACTGATGAGCCGAAAATCGGTTGCAGTGCTTACGCCGGGAGCCATTACTATTATCAGAAGCATTACTATTATCAAAAGAATCGAGCTCCATACACTTCGCATAACCTTTCCTCTCTTGCCTGTTTAACTCCCCGCGATCATCCCGCGGATTGCGGTGTTCCGCCCGGGCGGCCGGTACGTGACAGCCCGATGCTCGACCTCGCGAGCAGACGAATTTCATCTGTCCTTCTGATATGTCCCTACCAACTGAGCCTCGCGAATAATGTGGCCCTTCATTGCCTCTTCGAGCTTTGCCTTGGTCGGCTGCTTCAGGTCTGGCAGCACCGTGTCCAGCGCGTAGAGCTTATGGAAGTAGCGGTGACGGCCGATCGGCGGGCATGGTCCTCCGTAGCCAGTACGCTTCCAGTCATTCAAGCCTTCCTTGGTTCCCGCGGGCAGCGTCTTGACGCTTTCCGGTAGCCCGTCACTCGTCGGCGGCAAATTATAGAGCACCCAATGAACCCAGGTCATTTTCGGCGCGGCTGGATCCGGAGCGTCCGGGTCATCCACAATCAGCGCTAAGCTCTTAGTGCCCACCGGCAGATCCGACCATGCCATCGGGGGGGAAACGTCCTTGCCCTCGCAGGTATACAATGCCGGAATCGCACTCTGGTTGCTAAACGCCGTCGAGACAATTCGCATGTTGCCCTCCTCACAAGCTAGGGCGGCCATTGCAGTTATGGCAGCTGTGAGCGCCGCTGCTATCAATGCATAGCGGGTGTGTGCATGCATGTATATGGCGCGTCGATAGCCAGAAATTCGCGACAAGCCATATCTTATTCGCTCTCGCTCCGTCAGTTGCCCGCAATCATCATTTCCGCGATCTTGAGGGTCGGGCAGGCAATGCGTCCGCGAAACACCAGATCACTACCGACGATTTCGATGTCCTTAAACATCTGTTTCAAGTTGCCGGCAATCGTGATTTCTTCCACGGGATACGCCAGCTCGCCGTCTTCAATCCAGAACCCGCCGGCGCCTCGCGAATAGTCGCCTGTAACCATGTTGATTCCAAAGCCGATCAACTCCGTCACATACAGCCCGTCCTTCACGGTGCGAATAATGTCCTCTGCGCTCTGTTCTCTCGGAACCAGATAGAAATTCGTCGGGCCGACAGATGGGCTCTCCCCTATACTCCGTGATGCATTGCCGGTCGAAGGCAGTCCCAGCTTCCTTCCTGAGTAGGTATCGAGCAAGTAGCTCTTGAGGACACCCTTCTCCACAATGATGTTTCTTCTTGTCGCAAGCCCTTCGCCATCGAACGGCCGTGAGCCAAGCCCACCGACCATCCGTCCGTCGTCGTAGACCGTGATGTAGTCAGGGGCCAGTGGCTTGCCCAGTTGACCGGCGAGGAAAGATGCTCCCTTATAGAGCGAATATCCCGAGAGAGCCCCGCACAGGTTCCCGAGCAGGCTGCCGGCCATTTCCTGATCGAAGACGACCGGGACACGCTTGGTGCCGACTTTCCTCGCTCCGAGCCGTCTGACTGTTCGGCGGGCGGCTTCGATGCCGACCGCTTCTGGCGCATCGAGTTTGTCGAACTTCCGCTGCACCGCATACCAGGCATCCCGCTGCATGGCACCGGTCTGAGGATCCGTGGCGATCGGAGAGACGGAAAGGGAAAAACTGGAACTGCGATATTCGCCGATAAATCCATGACTGTTGCCGAGAACGACGCGGCCCGACGAAGATTCGAAATCCGCCCCTTCCGAGTTCGTAATCCGCTCGTCGGTGGACATGGCTGCAGCTTCGGCCCGTTTGGCGAGATCGATCTGTCTATCCGTGTCCAGTTTCGTCTCATCGTATAGATCGAGATCCGGCTTTTCGGTCGCCATCTGATCGGCAGCCGGCAACCCTGACACGGCATCCTCCACCACCGCTTTGGCGAGCGTGCAGGTCTGCGCGACGAGCTGGTTAAGAGAATCCACCGAAAAATCCGACGTGGAGGTGCAGGCCGAGCGCTTCCCGACAAACACCCGCAGTCCCAGCCGCTTTTCTCTGGCCTTGCTGAGTCGATCGACGGCTCCCAGGCGCACTTGCACCGCCAGGTTTTCCCCATCGGCAATGATGACATCGGCCTCCGTCGCGCCACTTCGTTTGGCCTTGTCCAAGAGATCGGAGGCTAACTGGATATACCCCTCCGTCTGTTGCAACGCCCCGCTCATTCGATGCGCATCCTTATCCCTGTTGGGTCCCGCCCACGGTGATTTCATCGATCCTGATTGTGGGAAGGCCGACGCCGACCGGCACGGATTGCCCTTCTTTTCCGCAGGTGCCGATCCCTTCATCGAGTTTCAGATCATGCCCCACCATCGAGACCTTCGTAAGAATCTCTGGGCCACTGCCGATCAGCGTCGCCCCTTTGACCGGCTTGGTAATCTTGCCGTCTTCAATCAAGTATGCCTCGCTGGCCGAGAACACGAATTTCCCATTGGTGATGTCGACCTGACCACCGCCAAACGACACCGCATACAACCCTTTATCGACGGACTTGATGATGTCGTCCGGATTTGAATCCCCTGCGAGCATGAACGTATTCGTCATGCGAGGCAGCACAATGCTCTGGTAACTTTCCCGCCGACCATTCCCGGTCACCGGAATTCCCATCAGTCGCGCGTTCAACTTGTCCGTAATGTAGCCGCGAAGAATCCCCTTCTCGATCAACATCGTCCGGCTGGTCGGCGTCCCCTCGTCGTCCATGTTGAGCGAACCGCGCCGGCCCGGCAACGTGCCGTCATCGACTATCGTGCAGACACCGGATGCCACGCGTTTGCCGAGCAAACTGGAAAAGGCCGAAGTTTTCTTGCGATTGAAATCCGCTTCGAGTCCGTGCCCGATCGCTTCATGCAGCAGAATGCCGGGCCAACCCCCTCCCAACACGACCGGCATCACGCCAGCAGGCGCCTCCACAGCAGACAGATTAAGAACCGCAATGCGGGCGGCTTCTCGCGCATAGTCCAGGTACCGGTCCCGTTCACGATAGAACTCGAATCCGATTCGCCCGCCGCCCCCGAACGACCCAATCTGTCGATTGCCGTTCTCTTCAGCAATGCACGTGACTTGGAGCCGCGAGAGCGGTTGCACATCGCCGATGAGGGTGCCATCCGATGTCGCCACCATCACAATCTTGTATTCGGTGTTGAACGAGGCCATGACATTCTTGATACGGGAGTCGTAGCGGCGGGCCTCGATATCAATCTGGTTCAGCAGGATGACGCGATCAGCCGTCGCGACCTCGATCTCTGCCCGTTTGACAGGATAGAGATCACGGGTAGGGCGATGGCGAACCGGCACGGGGACTGCCTGAGACCCAGCTGGCGAATTGGCGATATAGCGAGCGGTATCGGCGGCCAGTTCAAGATCTTTCTTCGTCAATTCGTCGGAATAGGCAAATCCCGTTTTTTCTCCCGCCGTCGCACGAACTCCTACCCCCTGAGAAATACTTTTGGTCGCTCGTTTGACGAGCGACTCCTCCATCGATACGGAGTCGGATATGCAGGACTCGAAGTACAAATCCGCATAGTCGACGTCGCGGACCTTTACACGCCCTAACGCGGCGAGCACCTCGCGCTCGGTCACACCGAACGAATCAAGCGGAATAAGCTGGTCCATATCGTTGAACGCCTCAGAGTCGGAGGTTTATCTGCGGGAAGAAGGAGTATAGCCGATTCATTTCAGCAGGCGCAATGCGAACACATCCAACTCGTCGCTTTTTCAGGAGAATTACGAAATATCGTTTGACTTTGCCCATCCCGGTCAGTAGACTTTGCTCACCTACCCTGCGTACTTTAGAGAAAGGATCATTACAAAAACCAGACCCTATGGAAACCAGGCCTTCCTCAAAGCTCGATCAGCTTTCGGACACGGAGCTCACGACAAAACTCGATCCCGACCTCCTTCCCAAGCACCTAGCCATCATCATGGATGGAAATGGTCGCTGGGCGGAGGCACGCAGCCTTCCCCGAGTCGCTGGCCATCGCGAAGGAATCAAGTCCGTCCGTGAGATGATTACTCTGTGTCTGGAACTCGGAATCCAAGCGTTAACGATTTACGCGTTTTCCCAGGAAAACTGGAACAGACCTACGACGGAAATCAACGCCTTAATGGCGCTCTTGGAGCATTACCTTTCGACGGAACGAAATAAACTGATCGAACAGGGCGTCCGCTTCCGCACGATCGGACGCACGGAATCCCTCCCGACCTCGGCGCTCCAATGGGTTCGCGCAGCGGAGCAGGAAACCGCCCATCTCACGAAGCTTCAATTAACAGTCGCATTAAGCTACGGCGGGCGTTCAGAGATCGTGGACGCGATTCGCGGGTTAGTTCGTGAAGCCCAGGACGGCAAGCTCCAGCCGGAAGATATTGATGAATCATTAGTCCAACAATTCCTCTATACACACGACCTCCCCGATCCGGACCTGTTGATTCGCACGAGCGGCGAAACGCGCATCAGCAACTTTCTGCTCTGGCAACTGGCCTACACCGAACTCTACTTTACGCCAACCCTATGGCCCGACTTCCGACGCCGGGAACTCTTGCTGGCTCTGCTCGAGTTCCAACGACGGGAAAGACGTTTTGGCCGAGTATTCAGCAGCCTTTCGTCGTAGTCTGCACAGGAAACACCGCCATGCTGGAGTGTGGAACGACGAACCCGGAGCCGGTCCAGACTGTCCGCAAAACTGCGACTCGATTTGATCCCCGCCGTATTTACACCGTCCTTGTGCTGGCCCCGCTGCTCTATGCTGCCATTCGGTTTTTCCCCGCCCCAGCAATCACCTTCATCATCGCGTTGGCCGGCGGGCTGTCATTGTATGAGTTGTACCGAATGTGTCTTCCACAGCCATACCACCCGACAACGATCGGCATCGGACTCTTCGGCTGCACAGCGCTCATCGTGTCACCCCATCAATCCAGCATCGCCCTTCCAAGCCTCTTGGCTGCGCTGCTGGCAATCCTATCGGTTCCGCTCTTTGTGCACATGCCATTGCAGGAGCGCCTCAAGGAAGGCGCAATTGCTTTGACCGGCATGCTCTATATCGGGCTGACCCTCAGTTTTCTGACCCTGACAAGACTGCTCCCCGACGGCGAGTGGCTCATCCTGTTTGTGCTGTTAGTGACCTGGGCCGGCGATACCGGTGCCTACTATGTGGGCACCCTCTGCGGCCAGCATCCATTAGCCCCGCGCGTCAGTCCGAAAAAGACGGTGGAAGGCTTGGTCGGAGGATTGATCGCTGCAACGGTCGTCGCCTACCTTGCGCGCTGGTGGTTCTTGCCGGCTCTATCCGGCCTCGACTGCCTGATCCTGGCAATGGTCATTACCGCCACCGGTTTGTGGGGCGATCTCGCAGAGTCAGCGATCAAACGGAGCGTCGGTGCAAAAGATTCCGGCGGCGTGTTACCCGGGCACGGCGGCATGCTCGATCGTCTCGATAGTCTCTTGTTCAGTGCCCCCGCCTTCTACTACTATGTGACCACGATCAGTCAATTCGGATCGCACGCGTGAAGGAGTTGCTATGAAAACGATCGTCATCCTCGGCTCGACCGGGTCGATCGGAACCAACACCCTAGACATCGTCGATCGATTCCCAGCCGAATTTCGTGTGGCAGGACTGACTGCCGGTAGCAATGACGAATTGCTCGAAACACAAATACGTCGATTTAAACCCGCCATGGTGGCGTTATCTGACCCAGCTGCTGCGGCCAGACTGCGTCAGCGCTGTCTTGGCCTCTCTGTCGAAATCCTGGCAGGCCAAGAAGGACTCGTTCAGGTGGCCTCGGCATCTCAAGCCGAACTGGTTGTGTCCGCCATCGTCGGCGGCGCCGGCCTTCTTCCGACGCTTGCGGCCATCCGCAGCAAGAAGCACATTGCCCTGGCCAACAAGGAGCCGATGGTCATGGCAGGCAAGTTGATGCAGGAAGAAGCGCGCCGCCACGGTGTCAGAATCTTTCCCGTCGATAGCGAGCACAGCGCGATTTTCCAATCGCTCGAAGGCCACCGCATCAAAGATGTACGCCGTCTCATCCTCACAGCCTCGGGAGGGGCGCTCTGGACCCTGGCGAAGGAGGAACTTCAGGATGTGACCCCCGAACGCGCGCTGCAGCACCCCAACTGGAAGATGGGTGCAAAGATTACGATCGACTCCGCGACCCTCATGAATAAAGGGCTCGAGGTCGTCGAGGCACGCTGGCTGTTCGACATTCCGGAATCGCGAATCGATGTGATGATTCATCGAGAAAGCATCATCCATTCTTT
This sequence comes from Nitrospira sp., assembly GCA_035455145.1. Classification (GTDB taxonomy): domain Bacteria; phylum Nitrospirota; class Nitrospiria; order Nitrospirales; family Nitrospiraceae; genus Nitrospira_C. The sequence goes on along the minus strand of DATIFR010000022.1, from coordinate 19,505 downwards.
GGTAGAGTATGAAGACCGCTCGATGATTGCGCAGTTGGGGCTGCCGGATATGCGGACCCCCATTTCTTATGCCATGCGCTATCCCGATCGGCTTCCGTTGGATCTGCCTTCGCTTGATCTCACGGAGATCGGGAAGCTGACGTTCTGTAAACCCGATCACGATCGGTTCCCTTGTCTCGGACTCGGTTACGAATCGCTCCGGATCGGAGGAACCATGCCTGCGGCCATGAACGCAGCCAATGAAGTCGCGGTGGATGCATTTCTCCAAGGCGGCATACGCTTCACAGACATTTCTGATATTATTCGTAGCACCATGGATGCGCACGCTCCGCGTGAAGTCGAGAGCATCGACGTGGCGCTTGAAGCAGACCGTTGGGCGAGAGAAAAGGCCGGATCTTTGGTTCATGCCTTACCGCGCTGACCGCATTACCTTGAATATTAACCGAAACATGTTACGTTGAATCTGACATTCCATTCATTATTAACAACTGAGCACCAATCATGATGTCTGCATTGACATGGTCTCCTGATAGCATGTGGCTTCTCATGCAAAAAGCCTGGTGGTTCCTTGTCGTGCTGGGCATTCTCGTCGCTTTCCATGAACTGGGCCATTTTCTCGCCGCCCGCTGGGTCGGTGTGAGAGTACTCAAGTTCTCACTAGGATTCGGTCCGAAACTCTTCGGCCGCCAGATGGGTGAAACCGAATATCTACTCTCCGCCATCCCGCTCGGCGGCTATGTGAAGCTCTTCGGAGAAGATGAGACCGAGGCCGTGACGCCGGACGATCGCCGACGGTCCTTCGCGCATCAAGGTCTGTGGGGAAAAGTGCTCATCGTTGCAGCCGGGCCGGGATTCAATTTCATTCTGGCCTATCTCATTTTTGCTGCATGGTTGTCGACCGGATACACTCTTCCAGTCCCTTCTTTTAAGGACATCGCCCCCGTCGTCGAGGCCATCGCCGCAGATTCTCCCGCGGCAAAAGCAGGTCTAATGGTCGGCGATCAAATTAAGAAGATCAATGGACGGGACATCGCCACCCGGGTCGAACTCCTTGATGCCGCAGCAAAGGGCAAGGGCGCGCCCCTGAACCTGGAGATCTTGCGGGACGGCCGCACCGAAACCCTCACGATCACTCCGATTCCGACACCGGGCCAGACCTCGACAAGCGAAGAAGCCGGATACTACTTGGGTATCGAGGAAGTCCCGCCGATCGTCAATGAAGTGGTACCTGGGAAACCAGCCGCCGCTGCGGGATTCAAAGAAGGCGACCGCGTCCTTTCCATCGAGGGAACTCCGATCCATACCTGGACCCAGATGACGGGATTGGTAAAGGAAAACCCAGGGAAGCCGCTTCATGTGGAGGTGCTGAGGGAAAACCACAGAGTATCGCTGACCGTGACGCCAGCACGGGAAACTTCCACAGTGAACGGGCAGACGGTGGAAGTGGGAAAGATCGGCATAGCAGGGCCGGATCGTTCTTTGATGAAGTCCGCGAACCCGCTGGCTGCGGCCTATAACGGGCTTGAGGCGACGTGGAAGTGGACCGAACTCACCGTAATCGGTCTCTATAAGATGATCATCGGTGACATTTCGAGCAAGAACATCGGCGGTCCCTTGACGATCGCAAAAATCTCCGGAGAGGCCGCAGCCCAGGGACCCTCCAATGTTATCTTTCTGATCGCTCTCTTGAGCATCAATCTCGGCGTGCTGAACCTTCTGCCCATTCCCATCCTCGACGGGGGGCACTTGCTTTTCTTCCTCATCGAAGGCATTCTTCGCAAGCCGTTGGGCGAACGGCAGCGCGAGGTCGCGCAGCAAGTCGGACTGGTGTTATTGGTGGGCGTCATGATCTTCGCCTTTTGGAACGACCTCGAACGGATCTTCTTCTCGCACTGACATCCCATGCGGACATCTCAACTCCTCCTCCCTACCCTGCGGGAAGACCCAGGGGAAGCCGAAACCGTCAGTCATCGGTTGATGCTCCGTGCAGGACTCATCCGCAAAGTGGCAGCCGGCATCTATACTTACCTTCCCCTCGGGCTTCGCACCATTCGGAAGGTCGAGACGATCATCCGGCAAGAGATGAACCGCGCCGGCGCGCAAGAACTGCTTATGCCGATCGCTTCGCCGGCAGAACTCTGGAAAGAAACCGGACGGTGGGACTACTACGGAAAGGAATTGATCCGCTTCAAAGATCGGCATGAGCGGGATTTTTGTCTCGGCCCCACCCACGAAGAAGTCATCACAGATCTCTTTCGCCGGGAGGTCCGCTCCTATCGCCAACTCCCGCTGAATTTCTACCAGATCCAGACGAAGTTTCGAGATGAAATCCGTCCTCGTTTCGGACTCATGCGCGGGCGTGAGTTCATTATGAAGGACGCCTATAGCTTCGACGCCGATGAGACGGACGCGAAGGCCAGCTACCAAAAGATGTACGACGCCTACACCCGTATCTTTACTCGATGCGGACTTACCTTCCGGGCCGTCGAAGCAGACACGGGCTTGATCGGCGGCGAAGTATCCCATGAATTCATGGTCTTGGCCGACACCGGGGAGGCCACGGTCGTGTATAGCAACCAGGGCACCTATGCCGCCAACGTCGAACGGGCGGAAGTTCTCCCGCCAACAGAAGCCGATACCTCCCCGCAACGTCCGTTGACCGCCATTTCGACGCCGCAACGACGAACGGTCGACGAAGTGACAAGATTTCTGAAAATTGCTCCACGCCAACTTGTAAAGACGCTTCTGTACAAGGCGGAGAAAGAAACAATTGCGGTCCTGATCCGTGGCGACCACGATGTCAATGAAGTCAAGCTGGCACGGCTCCTTCGCGTGACAGAAGTCGAGCTGGCCTCACCCGAGGTCGTGAAAACCCTCACGGCGTCTCCGCTCGGCTTTGCCGGTCCGGTGGGGCTCAGGAACGTACGAATCCTCGCCGATCACGCGGTCAAAAGCATGAGAAACTTTGTGGTAGGGGCCAACCAGGCCGATACGCATTATGTTGATGCGAATTGGAATCGCGATTTCACGATAGATCAGTTTGCTGACCTGCGTAATGCGCAAAGCGGCGATCCCTCGCCGCGCGGGGAAGGCACCCTGACGCTCGCCAAGGGCATCGAAGTGGGACAAGTCTTTCTGCTCGGCACAAAGTACAGCAAGAGCATGAATGCAACGATCCTCGACGATCAGGGTAAGGAGCGTTTGGCCATTATGGGATGTTACGGCATCGGGGTGGGTCGGACTGCTGCCGCGGCCATCGAGCAGAATCACGACGACAAAGGCATCATCTGGCCGTTTCCCATCGCGCCGTTCCATGTCCACCTCTTGCCGCTGGGCCAATCCTCCGCCGTCGCTGACGCGACGACGAACCTGTACGCTACCTTGCAACAGGCTGGCCTTGAAGTGTTATGGGACGATCGTGACGAACGGGCTGGCGTGAAGTTCAACGACGCCGACCTGATCGGCGCACCGTTTCAAGTGATTGTGGGCGACAAGGGTCTCGCGGAAGGACTCCTGGAGATCAAGGCTCGGAAAACAGGGGAAAAGATCAAGGTCGGGCCGGCCGACGTTCCCATGAAAATCCTGCAACTCGCCTCATTGATGCACTCTTCCCGGTAATTTGCTCTCCCTTATTATCTTCTCACTTTAACCGTACCTCTTGGCCTGTCTTTCACGGCCACCCGTTGTTCGCGGTCATCGAGAAAATATCTTTTCCTTGCCTTCCTCCCCTATTGGTCTAGACTGAGTCTCGATCCTCGTGAAAGCGGTCGTGGACAGATAACATCTTCGGCCACAGGCAGCATCGACCAAACACAAGCCTCTGGTTTTATTGAGAGGAGTGCAGGAATGCAGGCAAAATCCCCGAGCCAGAATTTGCAGGAACTTCAGCAAAAAGTCGAGTTCGCGGAGCACGTCAAACGGATTACTAACCAGATTCATGCGGCCAACAATCTCGACCAGATTCTTCTGGATCTTCATAAAGACATCTTAAGCCTCTTCGACGCCGAGGATCTCACCCTCTTTGCCTTCGACTCCGACAAGAAGGAAATTTTTTCCAAGGTCCCCCACGTCGACTCGATCGAAGAGGTCCGCATCCCGATCACCGAGCAAAGCCTGGCCGGATTCTGTGCCAAGTACCTGCGTCCGGTGAACATCGCCGATGCCTATAATCTTGCGGAACTCCAAGGCATCCATCCTTCCTTGAACCATGACACGTCCTACGACAAACGAACCGGCTTCAAGACAAAGCAAGTCCTGACCTATCCCATCGTCGCCGATAACAAGTACTTGATGGGCGTTCTCCAATTGCTCAACAAGAAGAGCGGCAGCCGGTTTACCAGGAAAGATGAAGAATCCGTTGCAGAGATCGCCAAGGCCCTGGGTATCGCGCTCTTCAATCTCAAGAAAGTCACGACGAAGAAAGCCGCGACAAAGTTCGATCTGCTCGTAACCAACGGGAAAATTTCGCAGAATGAACTGGACGCCGCCATTGCCGAGGCCCGGAAAAGCATTTCATCCGATCTCGAAACCATCCTGATTGAGAAATACAAAGTCCCGAAGATCGAGATCGGGAAATCTATCGCACAGTTCCATAAATGCCCCTATATTGAGTACAGCGAACGGACGCTCGTCGACATCGAACTCCTCAGGAATCTGAACGTCGATTACCTGAAAAAGAACCACTGGATGCCGTTGAAACGGGACCGCACCGCGATTGAAATCCTCACGGACGATCCGGGCGATCTCGACCGGGTTGCCGACATCAAACGCACCTTCCCGGGGCTCAATATCCGTATGGCCGTCAGCCTCCGCCGAGACATCGCTCAATTCCTTAATTCAGCGACAGGGGGAAGCGATTCAGGAGGCCGCAAGCTAGACGAAAACGTCTCCGACATTCTTGGCGAATTGGTCACCGAGGCGGGGGCCGAGGCGATGGAAGAGTCGGGACTGGGAGGCGGACTGGATGAAAACGATAGTGCAATCGTCCGTCTTGCCAACCAAATCATCGCCGACGCCTACAGACAAAATGCCTCCGATATTCACGTCGAGCCCTATGGGGAAAAGCGCGAAACATTGGTTCGCTTCCGGGTTGACGGCGATTGCTTCGAATACATGAAGATCCCGCAAAGCTACCGCCGTGCGATCGTCTCTCGCCTCAAGATCATGGCCAGCCTCGACATCGCCGAACGTCGCAAACCCCAGGACGGGAAGATCAAGTTTAAACTCAGTGAATCGAAAGAAATCGAGTTGCGCGTCGCCACCATCCCGACCGCCGGCTATAACGAGGACGTGGTCATGCGTATTCTCGCGGCCAGCGAACCCTTGCCGCTCGACAAGATGGGGTTCTCGGATCGGAATCTCAAGGCCATCAGAGAGATCGCGGAAAAGCCCTACGGCATCATCCTCTGCGTTGGACCGACCGGTTCAGGTAAAACCACCACCCTGCACTCAGTACTCGGATTCATTAACACACCCGATATCAAGATCTGGACGGCAGAGGATCCGGTCGAAATCACGCAGTACGGACTCCGCCAGGTTCAAGTACAGCCCAAGATCGATTTTACGTTTGCCAAGGCAATGAGAGCCTTTCTCCGTGCCGACCCCGACGTCATCATGGTCGGCGAAATGCGGGATAAAGAAACGGCGGATATCGGCATTGAAGCTTCGCTCACCGGCCACCTGGTCATGACCACGCTCCACACCAACAGTGCGGTCGAAACCGTCACGCGGTTGCTCGATATGGGATGCGACTCCTTCAGTTTCGCGGATGCCATGCTCGGCGTCCTCGCCCAGCGTCTCGCACGCCGGGTCTGCAAGGACTGCAAGGAACAATATGTAGGAACGAAAGAAGAATACGAAGAGATTCGTCAAGGCTACGGCCCTGAACACTGGGACAAACTCGGCATCCCTCAAGACAATACGTTTCGTCTCGCCCGTGGAAAGGGATGTGAAATCTGCAACCGGACCGGATTCAAGGGGCGCGTGGCCCTGCACGAATTATTGCTCGGAACGGACAAATTGAAGCGGTTGATTCAGACGAAGGCGAAAACGGAAGAGATGGTCAAAGCCGCGATTGAGGACGGAATGACGACCCTCATGCAGGACGGCATCCAAAAATGTCTCCAAGGTCATACCACCTTCAAAGAAGTAAAAGCCGTGGCCATTAAGTAACCCTGCTCGGGTCCCGTCCGGCACTTGCCGGACGGGACCCATCTCGTCCTTTCCCGACACCACAAGTCACACCGCTGTGGAACCTGATACAGGCCATTCAAATCCCCGAACCTCTACTCCATCAATGAATGGGGGAATGCCGCTAGAAGTGGAACCCTGCAGTACGCGAAAGGAATTTCTTGAGGCGAGTTTCAGCTGATTGCGGGACGGCTACAAACTCCAACCCGAACGTGTGATCTTTTCCCCAACGAACCGTGGCATCCACATTCACGGAAGCCGGCAGGTCTGGCAGCCGCAAACTCATTGTCAGATGATCCCCCGGGTTCATGGCCGACGCGCTCATCACTTTCACACCTTTGATCGAAAGGTCGAGCACCACGCCCAATCCCCTTCGATCGGTAGACTGCCAGCGTTGTAACCCCAGTCGGGAAAATGCGACGGCGAACGGCGGGGCCGCGCGCAGACGAGGATAACGACGCAACTCTGATGTCATACCGACTTGGCTCTGGGCATGCACCATGATGACTTATCCTGAGGTTTTGGCCGCGATGGCGACAAACTTTTTCAAGCGGCCGTGAGCGTCCGATGAGAGTCGTCTAAACGCAAGACCGAAAAACTGGTCCTTCTTCCATCGCACGGTTGCCACAGCAATCTCGGCTGACCGAATCTGTTTCGGAAGCCGCAGACTCAGCCTGACCTCGTCTCCCGGCCTTATCGATGCTTCCGTGCTCACCCGCGCGCCCCGCTCAGACAGATCGTAGACAACTCCCAAATCGATGGTCTGGCGTCTCAACCAGCGTCTCGGTCGAACCGGCGAAAGGGAACAGACGAATGGAGCCGCAATCCGTATCCGCGGATGCCGGCGGAAACGATTCATGAAGGAGGGTCGATGGCCCTCATACTCAACAGTCGGTCCTTCCATAGGAGGTACTGTACACAAAAAACGCCTGTTCAGAAAATGCTTTCTGAGAATCGAGCAGCAAGGAAATTCAGCTATGCTACGTAGCGTTCAGCCAACGCAGGAAGTTGACCATACCGGAAGGACACACGGCTCTAAGGATCACGATGCACAGTAAGGGGAGAAAACGCGGGCAGGCAGACGGCGATGTATTCCGCTCCTTGAGGGCCAGGAGAACTGTATCGGATCCACTCCCCGCGCGAAGTGATGATCGCTTCACCAGCATGCACCTCGAACACGCTTGTTTTCGTTTCTACCTTCAGCATCCCATTGAGTACCAGCGTATATTCGTCGAATTCCGGCGTTTGCCCCGGCTCGCACCATCCGGAAGGACTCTGCATTCTGGCGATGCTGACCTGTGCCGTGCCGCTGTTCACCAGCCCAACAAACTCCTCGATGCGCTTTGGTTGATTGCCCGCAGCCTGAATCACCGTAGGTTTTTCAATTTTGATCGTCATGAAGTTTCCAATCTCCTTCTTCGCATGTCCCTGCCCAGCGATTGTTCAAGCCATAAATCGACAACCTTAAACGACATGGGAGCGCTGGCTCGCTACAGCTTCCATCCTTCAGACGGGCCTGAATGGTCACCTGCCACCTCCCTTTCCCCTGTACGCCAACAGCTTCGGACGATACATCAGTGGCCGGTGCTTTGACTGTATGGAGATTTCTCCGTTTTTCCGTCATGCCCAACGCTGACCTTATAGCGATCAATTCTCCAATCGAGGCTCTTACCCCACGAAATCCCACATGTCGACTTCACGACAGGTGTAAGCCGTACAGCCTGCCGCGGCTATGAAGACTATAACCCCTGCTCGGATCATTTTGATCAGGAGCCGTGAGCGTCTGGTGAAGACCTGCTCACTCGGAACTCAACAGGCGGCAGGATAGACTTCTCCTCAGCTATTTCCAATACCACTGACAGACGGTCCGGGGGCACATGGAAGGGAAGCCGAATGGCTCTTGAGGCTTTTTCCACAAGGTATGGGAAGGAGCTTTAATGTTTTTCCCGCTTTCTGAGTCGGCGAAGAACGAAGCTGCAACCACTACTGGGTTGCGTCTTGCACCTGCTCGGCTGTCCGTTCGGCTGCCTTTTCGAGCGTCCCTTCCACCGTCCGCGCTTTATCCATTGGCTCCTTGATCCCATCGATGGTCTGCCGAACCACTCCCTCAACCGAACCAGCTTGGCTCGGTGGCTGAGAGCTGGCCTTTTCGGCTGGAGCCTCCCGTTGACAGGCAGAAAGGAGGCTCAGGAGCAGCATTAAGATAAACCATGTGCTTGTACCTTGTATGATCATCGATTCCTCCAACCGGCCCGGATCAGCAAACTACGCAATAATACCGCATATTCCGATCTCTGCCATCTCGTTACCGTATTTGCCCTCTTCGCGAAAGCATGCTACAATGCTTTCCCGTACGAGCCACGTTTCAATCCCTCGCGCGTTCCTATTCCCCGGTCCAGCCCTTGCGCGACTGATCTCGAAGTTTCAGCTGCTCTTACGGCCCGCATGCCATGCCTGGGAGCGCTTGGCCAGAGGGGAAAGTCCGGTTCCAACATTGAGACGAGCCCTGCTCAGCGAGCCACAGTCGACCCGCTCGAGCCTGGGACACGAAAAAGGAGTGACTCATGAAGATCTCTGGGGGATGGAGAGGCGGCAAGGCAAGCAAGAAGAAGGTCCGACCATCTTACAAGCCGAAAATCCGTTGGGAGTTGCTGGGATTGACGGACCCGAGCATGGATGAAACCGCAACTCCTATCGAGACGATTCGGCGAGAAGTGTCCTCGCTTGCCAGTCGTGGATTCGGACAGGGTACTCGCTCACGATTGACCGGTACCGACAGCAAGTCTTCTGGCAGAACTCACCTGCCAGGACAAGGCAGAACAAGACGCCGTGGAGCCACCGATTAGGCGTCGGCACTAGACCGGCAATAACCTCATCACCTTCACACCAAGGAGGACACCATCGGACGCGCAGGAAAAACAACGCTCGCGAAACGGGACCGAGAGAAATCGCTGCAAATGAACCGGAAGGAGAAGGAAGCCAAGCGTGCACTCCGCAAGGCGGAGAAAGCCCCGCGAAGCTCCACCCCCGACGGAGAAGATCCCGATTTGGCTGGCCTCCGCTGGGGACCACAAGCCCCGCTGTTCTAAAGCGCCCCGATGAGGGGCGGCTTACACTCTGATCTGGTTAGGACACTGAGACAAAGCAATCCGCCGGGAGCGTCCCGCGAAGCCGATCCGTCACGAGACGGCGATAGTCCGGTTTCTGCTTCAGCATCATGACCAGCCCTTCTCCATCAATGAGGACGAGCAGCGCGGTTTCGACCGTGAGCATGCGATCCTGATCGCCAACATTGATCCGATATTGAGTCTTGCCGTCAGGATTGCGCCCCGGCCCGACCACCAGTTCCGTCAACCCGTCAACCACGCCCTCTTGCCCACCTTCACGCAGCCGGACCTTGGTCCCGTCAGGGATCCTCATCCACGGGCTCGCCTTACTCACTGCTATCACTGAATCCTGTGACATACCATTTCCTTTCGCTTACGACATGAATTAAGAGATGCGCTTCACTCACACCGCCTAGTGCGCGGGCTCGCTTCCTTGCAAAGGCATCTCTCCCCCATGGCGGTGCCCTGCGAACCGAGATGGCCGACCGTGCGAAGGTCGCGGACTGCGATGCGGTCGGTGCGCCACCGGCTGCAGACCGCTCATAGGACGCTTGCTGCCAGGCGCCAGAGGCACAGGGTGTCCCAAGAGCTGTTCGATCGCCCTAAGTTGTTGCGGTTCTTCGCCCGTAACGAAACTCGTCGCCCGCCCGGTTGCCTTCATCCTCGCCGTCCGTCCGATGCGATGGACATAATCTTCCGGGCAGATGGGTAAATCGTAGTTGACGACATGGCCAATATTAGCCACATCGATCCCCCTCGCCGCAATGTCCGTGGCGACCAACACACGAAAGGTCCCCCGTTTGAATCCTTCCAGCGCCGCTCGCCGCTGCGGCAAGGTTTTATCTCCATGGAGCACAGCCACCTTGTGCCCCGCTCGCCCGAGCACTCCGGTCACCTGATCGGCCCGATGTTTTGTGCGCGTGAATACCAACACGGTCTCCCGCTCTTCCCTTAGGAGCGACAGCAAGAGATCTCCCTTGTCGTGATGCGTCGTATAATGGATCGCTTGGGTTACCCCATCGGCTGTCGTCGCCGAAGGCGTCACCATGACTTGAACGGGATTCCGCACACTCGCCTGGACCATTCTCGTCAGATCGGCAGGCAGCGTGGCAGAAAACAGCAACGTTTGTCTCTCCTCCGGCAAGGCATCGAATATTTGATTGATTTGCGGCGCAAATCCCATGTCCAGCATGCGATCAGCTTCGTCGAGCACCAGGATCTTGATGGGTGCCAGATTGACGGTGCCATTCCACATATGGTCGAGCAAGCGCCCCGGAGTTGCCACGAGAATATCCGGCCGCTGCCGAAGTCCTCGAACCTGCGCCTGCATATCGGCCCCCCCGACGATGACCGTTGCCGAGATGCCAAGGCTGCGCCCGAGTTTATCGATCGTCGTCAGAATCTGGATGGCCAGCTCTCTTGTTGGAGCCAGAATCAGCGCTTGCGGCTCTCCTTTCGGCAGGAGCGCCAGTCGTTCGATGATCGGAATGACAAACGCCGCGGTCTTTCCCGTACCGGTTTGCGCACAGCCGATCACATCTCGTCCCGCCAGAGCCGGCGGAATGGCCTGCGCCTGTATCGGTGTCGGTGTTGATAATCCGGCGTGGCTGAGATCACGTAAGAGGGGTTCAGACAGACCAAGGGCGTGAAAATTAACGTGAACAGACGTATCCACTACAGCAATCCTTTCAGTGTGATCGCATACTGCCTGGATCAGAGAACTGAGGGGAGAGACAACCGGGAAGGGTGCAACTCCGAACTGGACCTGGTCGCGATGCGATCGCGAAGTCCGTTGTGATTTGCACATCCCCTCACCGGACTACAATGAGAGGACATGTACGCACACAATACAGCATGCCTTCCCCGCCGTCAACCTCTTCCTTGATTTTCCCTTCATTTTCCCCTCATTTTCCGGTTCATTTAAGCGCCCTTTCTTCCCGTGCCTGCCTTGCCATCGGTGTATTCGCTATTACCGCCGAACTGTGATACTCTAGCAACGTTACGAACCACGGTCACTATCCTATCCCTCGCGCCTCCCTCCTCTACTCCGGTGCCTGCGCGATCGATTCCATAGTTTCCGCCGTTCCTCGGAACGTCCGGCTAGCGAGATCTGTCCGCGCAAGTCCACCAGAACGTAGTCACTCGATCGGATCGGGGCCACGACGAGTGTCCTCTTTCTTCGACCTCATCACAGGAAGGACATTTTATGCAGAACCAACTATCTCTATACCGTATGTTCCTCGCCGGAGGCATGATCCTCTTCGCAGTCTCCTTCACATCACCTGCTCATGCAGCGGACAAAGCCCCGGCTCCATCGGCGAAACCAGTTGCAACAACCCCCGGCAATACCTTGGCGGCAGGAGCGACCGAAGATTCTCTCCAGGCCTGCCTTTCCAGAATTCCCAAGGATGCCACAGTTGGGCAACGCATGATCGCCGAGCAGAGTTGTCGGCGAGACGAAGGTGACCGGAAACCCTTCCAAGCAACCGGCGGTCGGTAAACATTTACGTGTCCCGTCGCAGCCTGGCCTCTGTCGCAAGCCAGGCTGCGGTTTCATCATTGGTTTCACCATGTCACGCCAATGATGCCTGTTCATCGAGGCAATAGGACGAAAAGGTCTGGAATTTTTATGGATGCACTCACGCAAATTGTTCAGTGGTTTGCCCACTATCCTCTCGCGGGGGCCACGATGTTGTATGCCCTAGGAGTCTTCGGCGTTCTGACCTATGCCTATTTCGAACCACGGGACCAAACGTAAGCCACGGGCTTGACCAGTACAGGGGGAATAGGGAGCAGCAGCTATGGGGAAACGGGTCTTGTATGTCGGCGGCCTCTCGGACACCATCTCTGACAGCCAGCTTCGCGACCTCTTCGGCACCTATGGGCTGGTTGCGCGGGCCCACGTCGTCCGGCATAAGCACAGCGGAAGATCGGCCGGTTATGGATTCGTGGAAATGGGATCCGGCGAGCAGGCTCTCGAAGCCGTGGTCGCCCTTGAAGGAACGGAATTCGACGGCAATTGTTTGCGGCTGTATGTCACCCCCTACGCGTCCAGTGGTTCGTAACAATTTTTGTCGACATCGTGAGGAGCACCCATGAGCCGCATTAACTTAGACCCGCTATTCACATTTCCGGATGGGTCGCATCTGCTCATCAGCACCCAATGTTCAAGAGACGGAGACTTCTCCTGCGCCCTCTATACCGCTGTCATTGCGGCAGATGATGGCGCAGCCTTTCAAATGATCTCCAACCATCTTGAAGCGTCCACCTGTCTCAGCGCCCAGGAGCATGCCTACAACTATGCCGTTCGGCATTACCCTCGTGCGGCTGAGCTCATGAAGAAGCCCCCGTACCTGATCTGGCACGGGCCTCGTTCGCTCATGCCTCAATAATTCTTGAACTTGTGGTGAATAGGCAACTGCCCTCGGGCGGGTCTAAGGCAATTCTCTCGGCAGCTCCGTCCCCTATCGGATCGACACCCTCATATCTATCTACAGGCTAGACGGCGATGAGATCGTCCGCGGCTAATTGCATCGCAATGACGTCGGCGTGAACGATCAACGTTCCGGCTTGTCTGCCTTGTAGGATTGTAAGGCGACTATCTCCGTCTGTGATTCAGTTGCATTCTCTTGTGGGCTGTCTTCCTTTTGCGGGAGTCGAAGAAAGTAATGGCCTTCTCCGACCGGATACAAACAGACCTGACCCAAGCGGCGTAACCGGTCAACTTCATGAAACAGTTGACTCCACGTGAATTCCGAACAGTCACGCACAAGGAGATCGAATTCACAGGTCTGGTTGCGCTGAAGCACATCCAACACCTGAACCGTAATGGTCTTCATGTTAGCCAAAGATTTTTCCCCTCTGTATCATTCTTGTGCAATCTCATGAAGTTGAACTGGCAAGACAAAACAGCGCAGGATCGATTCATCAAGCTTGCTTCCATGGAGCGCCCCAACAACTTTTTGATTGTCACCTGCGGATGCCATTTCGATGATCCCGAACCCCTGCCTCTGCCTGGTTATATTATCGAACAACAACACCACGCGGGCCGACTTCACTCTTCCATGTGGTCCACACAATCCATCCAATTCTTCGTCGGTTGTCGTAGGGGGTAACCCGTGGACGTACACCTTGCTACTCTTCGGCATTCACTGTGGGCTCCTTTCCCATCCATAGTCCAGACCTCACAAACCATCTTGGACGAACATCACTTCGACAACTCACGTTACGCGGCCTCTCTAGTCTGTTCTCGGGCCGCGCCGTCAGGCAGGGGAACAGCGTGCTCGGATCCCACGATCACACGCCGCTTCTCCGCCTCGCTCTCTACTGCCATACTGGAAACGAGGACCCACACCAACGCACCGATTGTAACGAAACCGATCATCATAACCATGTGCCACCTCTCCATACAGACTACGACTGATGCAGTCTCTTCTTCTACCCGACTTTCGGATGCACCAGCGCAGCACCCCCCGAACTCCTAAAATCCCCCCACTGTAACCCTTGGTAATGTGGGCGCGACGAGCAGTCCCGCCATGAAGAGCCCCATCAGCATCAGTGATGCTACCACCAGAGTGGTTGTTGGAATCTCCGGCAAGGTGTGCGGCGCGGTCACTGCCACTGCCGCCGGCTGACGGAGTTCTCCTCGATAAGATTGTCTGGCAAATGACCCAGTTCGCAGCGCAACCATGGTGGCACTGCCGAGTTGCTCCTGATTCGCGGAGCGTAGGCCCTCGTAAGTGGCGCGGAAAGTGGTTGCCTGTACAATTGCAGCACCCAATTGCTCCTGCATCCGCGCTATTGCGATCGTCCCATCTTGGCTGGCACTGACAATTGCGTGCCCAAGATTAGGCTGCCAATTGGCAAGGAATTGTGCGTGCATCCGTCGACCCGCGATTTCTGTTCCGCCGATCATCCGAGTGTTGTACGGAGAGTCATTCTCTCCGGGGGGCAATACTCCGCTCAGGACGCCGCGCCTTGTGAACTGCACGATCGCGCGTCCCATGAATGCCTGCACTCTTGTCGCATGATCAGCTTCCCCCCGCGCCGCAAACATCTTGATCGAATCAAGATAACCGAAGGGTGAGTTTTGCCACCGTACATGCTCGCCTGTCACCTCGTTCAATTGCGTGACCGCACCCGGCGTGACTTTCTCATAGTGGAGATCAAGCAGGTTCTGATCCAGGATCGCCTGGCCAAGAACCGGCTGCAACCACTGCGTGCCATTCGACGGGCCGATCGGCTGCTCTCTCTCACTCTGCCGGGAGAGTGACAGGGACAACGTCCCGTTGGCAGCCATGAATAACAGCCCTCCTGCCACAATCGTGGCAAAGAGTCCCAACGCGACAATCAAATCAATAAACTCATACCTCCGCTGCATAGCCACCTCCTTCAAATCGAAATCCGCTGACGCACGTGGCAGGGATGTCGGCACTCGTCTGCCCCGCCATAGCACTCCACTCCTCGCATGAAACCGCGCTCCCGTTTCCCCTTCATACGCTTACTTCTTTTCCGACGGCTTCTCTTCAGTTACGATCACCGATCCTGAATCCGCATCGACATGAACCACCTTGATGACTTGTTCAGCGGTCAGAATTTCGACTTCCCATACGGCCTTATCGTGTTTCTTCTCTAATTCCGCCTCGATGACCTTCCCTGGAAAGTTATCCAGAGCCGTTTTGATCGCCTGATCAATCGTAACTTTGGCGGCCTGCGCCATAGCGATTACCTGTGTTTGATCCGCTTCCTTGTGCTTCTCTTTTTCAGCGCTCCAAACCATCCCACCCACAACGACGATGGTTCCGATGACCACCGCTCCAATCACCATACTTTTCTTATCCATAAATATGACGCTCCTTGATCGGGGCCTCAGGTGTAAGAACGCCATCGCAGGGCCCCCGACGATCACGCATGCAACAATCATCATCCGACGGTCAGCGGTTGTGGGTCATGGCCTTCACACACCGCGCAGACATCGATACGGCGGCCTCTGGCATTCAGGACAACTCAGCGAACTGCCGCATATTCAAACGCTTTGACAAACAATGTTTTCTGCTTCATCCGGCTCACGAGCCCCTCATACGAGACGTCACGGATAATTCGGGAAAACTGTGCCCGGTAGTTCTCGACGATGCTCGCCCCGTCGATGACCGCGTCATACATCAGCCAGTCACCTGCCTTCTTGGCTAACCGCACATCGAACGAGGTGTCGACCTTACCTCCGATCCACGCCGTACGCACTTCCGCGACGTTGCCCTCACGGTATTCGGAAAGATAGACGACCTGTTTGAGGGAATAGTGGTTGATTCGGCCGGCAAGCATGTCGCGCAACAAGCCGACAAACAGACCGACGAATTCCTCCCGCTCGAGGGAATTGATTTCCATCCACGGGGCCCCGAGAGCACGCCTGGCCATTTCTTCATAATTCACATGCTGTTTCACCACGTCTTCAATGGCCTGCCGACGCTCGGCGGACCGCGCTGGCTGCTTAAGCGCAGGATCATCGAGGATGCTCATCACCTGGGTGATGACACGGTTCACGGATTCCGTGGCAGTGGGCTCAGCTGAAACGACGGGAGCCCCAACCAACAGGAACAGCATGCTCAAGCCGGTTATCCTGACCCAGGCCCCTCGCGAGGTCGTGAATAGTGATATGTGTCTCATGACGGCTCCCTCCATGATGAACGCTGCCACGTTCACACTCGACGTGGCTGAGCGACCACTTGATCTGTGCCTGAACGTCTGCAATCATACGATCAACCTTCTCCATGCTCGGGGCCTCAGGTGTGACCAAACCATCACAGGGCCCTGGCTGTTCGGAAACTTCTTCAGCAAGGCGCCGCGGATCGCCACATTGTCCGTATGACTGCCGACCAGCACCAGGCGCAGCACGAGAAATATGCTTCTTTTTCATCTCGACAGTCTCACCCGGCGGGGCCTTGGACAACGGCCCCACCAAGCCTCTGCCTTATGCGTTACTTCACGGGCATTCTCGTGCCTTCTTTCACCGGTGGCTCGATCTTAATGTTCGGCCCTTGGACGATGGGCAATTGACCAGCACCCTGATGCTCCACCAGCCTGGCATTGTTGGGATCTATGAGCGTCGGAGCCATGTTGGTATCGCCGGACTTCGCGGCCTCCACCATAGATTGGTTATAGCTCAGGTTTTGTTGGCCTTTATCGTTGGCATAATCTCCACCTGACGGATATCCCGGATGCTTTGGCAGCATCGACGGATTCGCCATGGTGAGCGTAGTCATTCCGACAAACACGAGTCCTGTCATCCCAATCGTTAAGAGTCTCATGGCAAGAACCTCCGTATTGAATACACCACCATCTCCTTGTCAGCCGTCGATCCCGATACGTAACCGGGAAGTCGACTCTGTCACCACGGCGACAGCCTGACACCCTCGTGACACGTCTACGAGGACAACTCGCGAGGCCGTCGCATGTTGCAGGTACTCTGGCGTCGAAGCGGCGGAGACTGGGGAATCGATCGCGCTAGGAAGGAAGCGGGAAGCGCAACGGATAGGACAGTCAGCGTAACTGGAACGTCAGGGTTTGAAACGACACGTCAACACCGCGTTCCTTTCGGCCCATCATGCGCGAGAGCGAGTGACTCTACATCCAACCCCTCTCGAGCGATCTCATCTCATGATTTACTCTGGACCACTTTACCATAAATAGTCAAGTAATATCTTCTAAAAACATCTCTTTAGCTCTTATATTAACCTACTTTAGTTAACTTCCCAAGAGGTTTCCCCTTCACGTGCTCCTCATCGAGGTCATTCAGCAATCACGAGAGGATGACTACCGCACACTCGGCGCCTCACCTATCTCCCCTTCTGGCAGACCTCCACAATCGCTTGGACTCTGCCATCTTGCGGGCTGACCATCAGGAGCATCCCCTTGTGCTCAGGGTCTCGTTTGAAAAACGTCGCATAGTCCTCGTCATAACGGCTCTCCTTGATCGTCGTCTCCCCGCTCTTGCGGTCATACACGGTTTCACGGGCAAATGCCGCGATGGTCTGCGTGCCATTGGCCCGCACGTTGCTGGTGACTCGCCAAAAGACCTTTCCTGGATCGAGCACCCCTTTGGATTGCTCTAGGATCATGTTCGCACAGAGCTTCGTGCCTTTGGCCACCACGATATACTCGCCCCTCTCCACGAATTGAGCGAAGCCTGACAGGGGAAATCCCATGACGATTGGCAGCACGAGTAGGTACATGAACATGTGATCAGCCTCCCTGAAGGGGCATGAAGAGACTTATGCGTGGTTCAGAAGGACTCAAAGAGAATCTGCCCCCATGCCCGGTGGACAACAACGTCACCCAGTCCGTGCTCGCTCGATCGCCCGAAGTCATTCACTCAGATCAACGACTTTATGAAGCAGGGGGTTACAGCCTCCACCACATCCCATTTGATCGAGATGGGCCTTCGCTTTGTCCGCTGCTTCCCTCGTGTCCCAGAGGGAGAAGGCAAACTCCCGACAGGGAGCGATCACAGCAAACGGGCCCTCACCGCTGAGCCATCGAGCGTGTTCTCCCCACTTCTGCGTGGCTTTTATACGCCAAGACGATATGGCCATGCCTATCTCCTGCAATCAATTGGCAGAGATTCCTCGCCCTTGTTGCTCCGCTTAGCTCTGCCAGTTCGCCCGGAGCAGGTCTTCGTTCTCCTCATAGCGACAGGTGAATGTGCCGTGATGCGCGTGATGCAGCGCCTCGCCGATACGCCGCGCGAGGTGGGGGTCGGTCGTGGTGATGACCACCCCTTCGGGCGCTTCGGTTTGGTTCTCGATCTTGATAATGCGAGCCAGAGGATGTTCGGATTTGACGCGGGTCTCTTCATTTCGGGCGAGCCCGAGAACTTCGTCCCGATGCTTGGCTACAAACTCACCGGTGAGCAGCAGCACGCCGCTCGGCGATCCGTCCCGTATCCGTTCACAGGCAGGGCACACGACGTCGTGACTGCCCGACGGGACAGGGCCCCACATCCACCGGCCTTTGTGGTAGAGCGCTTTGCACTCACGACACACCGACGGCTCCTGGAGTTTGCCCTTCGCCTTGTACTGGTCGTGCTTCCGCGCTCGAACCGATCGATCTTTCTTATCCCGGGGAAGATGTGATGTGGACATGGCGACTCCTTCACTTCATCGCGTGAGAGATGTCTGATAATTTGGGCCGGAGAGGGAAGCCCCCAATACGTCCTTCCTGGATCAGGCTCGCTTTGTAAGTCCTCATGGTCCTACCCAATCGTGAATCTGCATGTGGAATGCCACTCTGCAACAGATGTGCGGCACGCTCAAACGTATTGGAACCACAAGATGATTCGGGAAATCCGTACCCTCCTGTACAGGACAGTCTAAACAAGCTGAGGAGTTATGGGCCAGGGTAACATCGAAGTCCTGTCCCCTAATGCCACAATCTATGCGCGTGGCGGCGGGACCAACCTTGAGCGTCTGGCTGCCGCCCGTCGGCTTTGCAGACGACGTACCGTGATCGTCTGAAACAGGCCCATCGCTCGGCGGAAGTGAATAGTCCCGCGGCATGATCCGTTCGACCATGCCGCGGATTCTCTTCCCTGCACTCGTTCATCCGGCCTTGCGAATTTCGACCACGCTGCCGGCCTCGTTCAGTTCGACGGTAATCGGCGTCCCCTCTTTCATCCCGGAGAGCTTGCTCTCTCCGTGCTGAACTACAAATGTCCGTTCCCCTTCCGGCGTCATGAGCTTGATCTCTTTCATATCCCCGGAGGCATAGGTCAGTGAACCGGTAATGAGGCGATGGACACCCTCTTTCCCTTTCGCATGGTGGTCGATCGCGACATTGTTCCCACTCACCCAGAGCGTCAGTTTGTCGCCGACCTTGACGTCCTGCGGGGCCGTCTTGGCATTCAAACTGTACTGTCCCCCTGGCGTCTGCACGAACACCTGCCCGGACTTGATGTCTGCCACCACTCCCTCCAGCTTGATCCGGAAACCAGGCTCAATATGAGGAGCAGGGGCTACCGCAAGCTCCAATTCCAACTGGCGGTGCACATCGATGACCTCACCCTTGTCGTTCAACTGCACGGTAATCAGCGCTCCGTCTTGAAACATCGTAAACTTGGGGCGATTCCGTTTGACCGCAAACTCCTTTTCGCCTTCAGGCGTCCAGAGCTTGATGGAGTCCTTTTCTGCAGACGTATAGGTCAACCTGCCGCGAATC
>DATIFR010000021.1:0-9213 GCA_035455145.1 Nitrospira sp. | reverse complement strand
GAGCGGCACCGGATCCGTGCTCGACTTGTCTCGTGACGTCAGGGCGATGGAGAGCAGTTTGGAGGCGGCTTGCGCATCCTCATAAAACATTTCGTAGAAGTCGCCAACCCGAAACAACAGAATGGCTTCAGGATAGCCGCGTTTGATTTCCCGATACTGCCGCATGAGCGGCGTAGCGTCGTGATCACTCATCTGACCGGTCTCGTTGCGGGACATCACCCGGCACCGGAGGTGACGTGCGTCCGGTGAATTTCTCAAGCGAGTGGCGCAATCGTTCGAGATCGACCTCGGCTTCCTGGAGGGCTTTGGTTTTCCTGCGCACCTCGATGCGCCCTTTCACCCACGGAGGGAACAAGAGAATACCGGAGACCAAGAGCCCAACGGCAAAGCCAGCCAAGATCGGTTTATAAATCGGCGTCGAGGCTTCGAACAAGCCGAAAAAGTAGCGAAGCGTGACCTCTTGTTCCTGGTTCTGAAGAAAGAAGGCCAGGCATAAGAGAAGGAGTGTCCCGACCAGAATGAGCCGAATCATGACGACGCCTTTCGCTTGGGCTGTGGCTGCGAGGGCCGCGTCGTAACGCGTCGCTTCGCGGTGCGAGCGTATCGCCGTCTGACCTCGGCCATCAAGGCAGCCGAAGTCGGTCCGGTCGCCGACAGCCGAATCGTTCTACTCCCAACCGCCTGGTGGCGCAACTGAATCTCCAGCCGGTCCTGCGGCAGGATCGAGAGGCCCTTGTCGGCCCATTCGATCGCGGCGACCGTCGAACCTGAAAAATATTCCTGCAATCCCGTTGACTCGGCTTCGCGGGTTGAATTGACACGATACAGATCGACGTGGGCCAGCGGAAGCCGCCCTCGATATTCATGGATGAGTACGAAGGTTGGGCTGCTCACAGCGCTAGCGGGGGCGCCTAAACCGGCGGCAATTCCTCGGACCAGAGATGTTTTCCCCGCTCCCAGGGGACCGAAGAGCGCGAGCGTTTCCCCTCCCTGCAGCGACAGGCCTATGGCGTGACCAAGACGATCCGTATGGACGGGCGAGGGGGAGGCCACTTCCCAGACGTGATTCGATCGTACGCTGACGGGACGGGTTGCCCCGACCGACCGAGCGTGAACGTAACGACTAGCGGTTGATCGCCTGGAGCGCATAGGGAATGTGGTCGATAAGATCACCGGCGAGCATGCCGGCCTGCCCGAGTTGTTGGGCCGCCAAGTCGCCGGCCAATCCATGAAGATACGTTGCAGCACAAGCGGCTTCCCAGGCCGGGACTGCTTGGGCCAGCAATCCGACAATCATACCGGTTAAGACGTCCCCCGTTCCGGCTGTTGCCATTCCGGGGTTGCCGGTCGGGCAGATTGCCAAGAGGCCATCGGGGCGCGCAATCACGGTGCGCGCTCCTTTGAGCACGACGAAGACCCCCCGTTCACGGGCAAATCGTCTGGCCGTGCCGAGGCGATCGGCATTCACGCTTTGTGAGGTCGCATCGACCTCAAGCCGCGCCATTTCTCCTGGATGCGGCGTCAATATAGGAGGAATTTTGCATTCCGTGAGCAGAGAAGCACGGCTGGCCAACGCATTGAGTGCGTCTGCATCCAGCACGGACGGTCGATCCAAATGTTTCATCAAGGATTGGACGAGCTCGACTGTTTCCGGATGCGTCGACAACCCTGGGCCGATAGCAAGAGCCGTTCTGGTTTGCATGAAAGCAAGAACGCGATCCAGGCCGGAACGGGCCAGGGTGCGAGCCTTGGTCTCGGGGAGCGAAACGGTCATCGCTTCGAGGAGCTTGGCTTCCAGTACATCATTGACGCTGCTGGGAGTTCCCACCGTCACGAGGCCGGCGCCAATTCGCAAGGCGGCCCGTGCCGCGAGTGCCGCCGCACCGGTCTTGCCGACCGAACCGGCGATGATGCCGGCATGACCGAAAGTGCCTTTGTGCGCAGAGGCCGGGCGAGCCGGCAAGGTTTTCGCGACCAACTCGTTCGTGACGACAATGGCCCGGCTGTTCACCGCCTCGACATAGGCTGGAGGGATACCGATGTCGACGACTTGGATGGTCCCGGCGTGATCGATGCCGGCTCCAAGGTATAGGCCGAGCTTGGGGAGGCCAAGCGTGATGGTTGCGGTGGCACGAACGGCTTCGCCCAGCAGGGCTCCGTTGTCGGCATGGATGCCGGAGGGCATATCCACCGCTATGACCGGCCGGCCCGCGCTGTTCATAAGCCTGATGGCATCTCGATAGACACCGGTGACTTCGGTCGACAAGCCAGTGCCGAGAAGGGCATCGACGATGAAATCGCTGGAGGCCAGCATCGCACCGGCTTGTTCGGAAGATCGGAACTGCCTTGTGGAGGACTTTCCCGCAACTCGCAGCCAGCGACGATACATCATGGCAGCGTCGCGACTGAGGTCACCCCCCGGTGCCAGGAGCAGCACGGTAACCTTCGCGTGGCGCTGGCGAAGCAAGCGCGCAACAACAAACCCGTCGCCGCCGTTGTTGCCTTTGCCGCAGAGAATCGTGGCAGTCTTGCCGCGAAGCGGCGAGAACCGATGCTGGATGAAATCAGCAACTCCGCCCCCGGCCCGTTCCATCAGGACCAAGCTGGGAACCTGAGCCTCCGTGATCGTCCGGCGGTCCAGGGCCTGCATCTGAGTCCCGGTCACGATGTTCATGTGGTGGCCCTTGCGGTCATTGTCGGATCGTCCCGGACGGTCTTTGCCGACCGAGGGTGAGCTGAGCGAAGGTCACGATCAACTGAGCAGCGCCTTCATTTCTCGTACGGCCTGATCGAGACCGACCATGACGGCGCGGGCGACGATGCTGTGGCCGATGTTGTATTCCACGATTTCCGGAATGTGGGTGAGGCGTTTCACGTTGTGGTAGTTGAGTCCATGCCCCGCATTGACGCCCATCCCCAATTTATAGGCCAGCTTGGCCGCCTGCGTGATCGCCTCGAATTCAGCATCGGCCTCTTTCGATCGTTTCGCATTGGCGTACTTGCCGGTATGGAGTTCGACAAAATCGGCGGAGATCTTATGTGCCGCCTTGATCTGGGCCAAGTCCGGTTCGATAAAAAGACTGACGGGAATGCCGCTGTTGTGCAGCATTTCGACGATCTGCTGAATGCGGTCTTTGTGCGTGGCGACGTCGAGGCCCCCTTCCGTGGTGAGTTCCTGCCGCCGTTCGGGAACCAGCGTCACCATATCGGGCTTCACGGTCAGTGCGATTTTGGCCATCGTCTCGTCGGCGGCCATTTCCAGATCCAGCTTGGTCCGGATTAACTCCCGCAAGAGCTGCAGGTCGCGATCTTGAATATGACGGCGATCCTCTCTGAGGTGCACGACGATGCCGTCGGCGCCGGCCAGTTCTACCAACACGGCGGCGGCGAGGGGGTCCGGGTCGTTCCCTCCGCGTGTCTGGCGAAGCGTCGCGACATGATCGACATTGACACCAAGTCTGGGCACGGGGCCTCCAGGGATCCGGGCTAACAGGGAGAGTTGAACTCAGGCGATGAAACAGAGAAGTCGCCGCTGTTGTAACAGAAACCAGCGTCACGGGCAAGGACTGGGATGGAACGGTTTCGCCCTGGCCGAACTACCTTACTCGATAGGTGTCGGATGCAGAACCCCACAGAATCACAAGATAATTTGACTCCACTCTAGTCGCGCCATTAGAATAGGCCTTCCCGAAACCGGGAGCTGGTTTCTCCCTTCCGGCAAGGGTAAACTTGACAGGCAACTGCAATGGGAATGGCCGATAACTTTTATCGACTCAAGCGACTTCCGCCGTATGTCTTCGCGCAGGTTCAGAGCCTGAAGCTGGAGGCGCGCCACCGCGGCGAAGACATTATCGACTTCGGGATGGGGAATCCGGACCAACCGACGCCGAGCCATATCGTCGAGAAGATGATCGAAGCTGCGCGGAAGGGAAAGAACCACCGCTACTCCGCTTCGCGTGGCATCACGAAGCTGCGTCATGCCATCGCCGGCTGGTACAAGCGAAATTACGACGTCGATCTCGACCCCGAAACCGAAACAATTGTTACAATCGGGTCAAAAGAAGGTCTGGCCCACTTGTCCTTGGCCATGATCGGGCCAGGCGATGTCGTGCTGACACCGACTCCAACGTACCCGATCCATATGTACAGTTTCATTATTGCGGGCGGGGAAGTTCGCGGGATCGAGTTGCGTCCTGACAGCGATTTTTTCGATGATCTCCAGCGGGTCTATCGTCAGACCTTTCCCCGGCCGAGGATTCTGGTCATCAACTTTCCACACAATCCCACAACGGCAATCGTGGATCTGGAGTTTTTTAAGAAAATCGTCGCCTTTGCCAAAGAGCATAATGTGATCGTCATCCATGATTTGGCCTATGCCGACTTGGTCTTTGACGGGTACAAGGCGCCCAGCTTTCTTCAGGTGCCCGGCGCCAAAGATGTCGGAGTGGAGTTTTACACCCTGTCCAAGGCCTATAACATGCCAGGCTGGCGTGTAGGGTTCTGTGTCGGCAACCGAGAAGTCGTTGGCGCGTTGGCCAAGATCAAAAGTTATCTCGACTACGGGATCTTTCAGCCGCTGCAGATCGCGAGCGTCATCGCGCTGAACGGCCCGCAAGATTGCGTGAAGGAAACCGTCCAGCGGTATCAGAAACGGCGCGATGTCCTCGTCGGGGGCCTCAATCGCATCGGGTGGAATGTCAGCAAGCCGTTGGCCACCATGTTCGTCTGGGCCAAAATTCCATTGCCCTATCGGCACATGGGCTCACTCGAATTTTCCAAACTCTTGCTTCGGGAAGCGAAGGTTGCGGTGTCGCCCGGGATCGGATTCGGCGAGGGTGGCGATGAGTATGTCCGTTTCGCCTTGGTGGAAAACGAGCATCGGACTAGGCAGGCGGTCCGCGGGATTCGAAAGGCGCTGAAGCTCGAAGGGGGAGAGGAATGATCTCGCGCGTGGGCGTCGGGGTGATCGGCTTCGGCACGGTCGGAACGGGGGTTGCCAAGATTCTTCTGGAAAACGCGGCGCTGATCCGTCGGCGGGTCGGTGTGCCGATCGAACTCGTTCGCATTGCGGATCTCGATGTGACGCGCGACCGCGGCATTACCCTTCCAGCCGGGGTGCTGACGAACGATGCCAAAGCGGTGTTGGATGATCCGAACATCCACATCGTTGTGGAGTTGATCGGAGGCTACGACTTCGCGAAGCGTCTCCTGCTGGATGCAATTGCGGCGGGAAAAGAAGTTGTGACCGCCAATAAAGCTTTGTTGGCTCTGCACGGGGAAGAAATCTTTGCGGCGGCTTCCCGCAGGGGCGTCGACGTCGGGTTTGAAGCCAGCGTGGGCGGGGGGATCCCCGTCATTCAGGCCATCAAAGAAGGCCTCGCAGCCAACACGATTCAATCCATCTACGGCATCATCAACGGGACGTCCAACTACATTCTTTCCCTCATGACCAATGAGGGGAAAGGATTTGATGAGACGCTCGTGGAGGCTCAGCGTGCCGGCTATGCGGAGGCCGATCCAACGTTCGATGTGGCTGGCACTGATTCCGCGCACAAGCTGGCGATCCTGGCCAATTTAGCGTTCGGCACGCCGATTAATTTCAAGGAGCTGTACACAGAAGGCATCACTCACGTCACCAAACACGACATCGCCTACGCTCGTGAACTTGGCTATACGATCAAGCTGTTGGGGATCGCGAAGCTGGTCGAGGGGGACGTCGAGGCGCGCGTTCATCCCACGATGCTTCCCGCAGATTCTCCTCTGGCGAAGATTGAAGGGGTGTATAACGCGATTCAATTGGTCGGTGATGCGGTCGGAGACGTCGTGTTGGTAGGCCGTGGGGCCGGCGATATGGCAGCGGGGAGCGCCGTCGTCAGCGACATCATCGCCAGCGCCCGCAATCTGCTCAAGGGCGGAGCGGGACGGGTGCCTCCGGCGTCGTTCCAGCCGGATGAACGACGTCCGCTTCGCATGCGCCCCATGGAAGAGATTCGCTCCCTCTACTACCTGCGATTCATGGTGATCGATCGTCCCGGAGTTCTGTCTCAGATCGCAGGAGAATTGGGCCGCTGTGGCATCAGCATCTCGTCGATGTTGCAGAAAGGGCGGCGGGAGGGACAAACCGTCCCCATTGTCATCAAGACACATATGGCGAGGGAGCGCGACGTCCAATCTGCCCTCCGCGAAATCAACCGTATGGCGTTCATGTCCGAGCCGGCGACCCTAATACGTGTCGAGGGCAAGGACGAGTGATGTCATGAACCGCTGGCGTGGGGTCATCGAAGAGTATCGCAAGTTCCTGCCTGTCACGGAACGCACGCCGGTGATCACGCTTGGCGAAGGCAACACCCCGCTCATCAGGGCCGCGAGACTGGCGAAGAAAATCGCTCCCGGCGTCGATCTCTATTTGAAGTTCGAGGGCGCCAATCCCACAGGTTCGTTCAAGGACCGCGGGATGACGATGGCGATTTCGAAAGCTGTTGAGGCCGGCGCTCGTGCGGTGATCTGCGCATCCACAGGCAACACGTCGGCGTCCGCTGCGGCTTATGGCGCGAGGGCGGGGCTGGCCGTATACGTGCTGATCCCTGCGGGAAAGATCGCTATGGGGAAACTCTCGCAGGCCATGATGCACCAGGCGACGGTCATCCAGATCGACGGCAACTTCGACCAAGCCCTCTCGATTGTGAAAGACCTGTCCGCGACGTACCACATCGAGTTGGTGAATTCCCTCAACCCCTACAGGATCGAAGGGCAGAAAACGGCGGCGATGGAAGTGTGCGACCAGCTTGGTGATGCGCCGGCCGTGCACGCGCTTCCCGTCGGGAATGCCGGCAACATCACGGCCTATTGGAAGGGTTATAAGGAATATCGGTCGGCCAATCAAACGACGCGATTGCCGCGCATGGTCGGCTTTCAGGCAGCCGGGGCCGCTCCGATCGTGCTCGGGCGGGTCGTGGAGAATCCACAAACTGTCGCCACGGCGATTCGAATCGGCAATCCCGCGAGTTGGCAAGCGGCCGTCACGGCGATGAAAGAATCGTCCGGTTTGATCGATTCGGTGACCGACGAGGAAATCTTGCAGGCATACGCCGCAGTGGCGGCGACGGAAGGGGTCTTTTGCGAGCCGGCCTCTGCTGCATCCGTGGCTGGGATCATGAAGCTCAGCCGGCAGGGGGGACTACGGGAAGGCGAAACGGTTGTCTGTACGTTGACCGGCCATGGTCTGAAAGACGCCGATACCGCAATCAGCGTGTCGGTGAAACCGAAAACTGTTCAAGCGACCAGGGAGGATGTGGCTCGTCTCCTCAACGTGTAAGGGTATGATGCGAGTGTGCGTTCGATGAAATATGTGATTCTCCATGCTGAGGGGATGGCCGACCATCCCCGGCAGGAATTGGCGGGCAAGACCCCTCTTCAGGCGGCGTCGACTCCTCACCTCGATCGTTTGGCTCAAGGCAGCGAGCTGGGCCTTCTCACTGTTGCGCTGGAAAACGGGCGGCACGGCAGCGGTCTCACCGGCACGTCGATTCTCGGGTACGAACCGAAGAAATATTACCAGGGGCCCGGGCCGTTGGAGGCGGCGAGCCTGGGCGTGACCGTCGGCGAGCACGATGTGGTCTACCGTTGCACGATGGTGACGCTGAAGGCCGAACAGCCATCCGGCGCCAAAGGCGGAGGCTCAGACCTCAAGAAACTCGGTCCCCACCTCATGATGGAGGATGCGACAGCCGGGCTGATTAGCACCGAGGAAGCCCGCGAGTTGATCGACGCCGTGAATGAGCAGCTCGGGTCCGAGATGATTCAATTCTATCCCGGTGCGGGCCATCGCCACTTAATGGTCTGGGTCGACGGGAAATCGCGAGCCGTCTGCACGGACCCGCAATCACTGGTCTCGCGATCGATCGTGGATGGGTTGCCGAAGGGAGACGGCGCCGATATCCTCCGCAAGCTGATGGATGCCTCATTGCTGATTCTGCGCGACCATCCGGTGAATGATGACCGGCGCGATGCCGGGAGCAAACCAGCCAACTGTCTGTGGCTGTGGGGCGAAGGGCGAGCGATTCCCTGGCCGAGTCTGACAGAGCGATTTGACATTTCCGGTGTGGTGATTTCTTCGAGCGATGTCCACCGCGGGCTCGGTTTGGTGGCCGGGCTTGAGGCGGTTGACCCAGCTCGTCTGAGTGGCGCTGATCTTCGGAGTCGGGCCATCGTGGCGCTCGACGAGTTGAAGAAGAAGGACTTCGCCTATGTGCATCTGGAGCTGCCGGACGAGGTCGTCTACGATCCTGACGTGAAAGCCAAGGTGCGCGAGATTGAAGCGGTCGACAAGGAGTTCGTCGGGCCGTTCCTCGACGGGCTTGCGAAACTGGGGCCTCATCGTCTGGTGACGATCAGCGATCCCGGCAGCGTGCATCAGGGAAAGATGGCGGAAGGGCAATGGCTTTACGCCTACCAGGATAGCGCGGCAAAATCCGCTTCAGGATCTGGTCGTCGGTTTACCGAAGCCGATGCCAAGGCATCGGCCACCCCGCCCCGAGATGCCACGAAGTTCGTGGTACGTCTCTTCACAAAAGGGTCGTAACGGTCGTGGCATTGATCGTCCAAAAATATGGAGGAACCTCTGTCGGCACGATCGAACGGATTCACCGTGTGGCGGATCGTGTGGAGCAGGCGGCCAAAGGAGGCAACCAAGTCGTCGTTGTCCTCTCGGCGATGAGCGGCGAGACCGATCGCCTGCTGAAGCTGGCCCACGAGATCACCGCGATTCCTGATGAACGCGAACTCGACATGCTCCTCTCGACCGGCGAGCGGGTGACGATCGCACTCCTGGCCATGGATCTGCGAGGTCGGGGACTGGATGCTCGTTCCTTTACGGGACGTCAGGTCGGAATCATGACCGACAGCGCCCATACCAAGGCGCGGATTACCCGAGTGACTGCGGAGCGGATTCGTGAATCGTTGCGCAAAGGGGTTATTCCGGTGGTCGCCGGCTTCCAAGGGATTAATGAACAGTCTGATGTGACGACGTTGGGTCGCGGGGGTTCCGACCTGACGGCGGTGGCGCTAGCCGGTGCCTTGAAGGCGGATCGCTGCGTCATTTTCACCGATGTCGACGGGGTCTATACGACGGACCCGAACATCGTGCCGTCGGCCAGGCGGATCGACAAGATTTCCTACGAGGAAATGTTGGAGATGGCGAGTCTGGGCGCCAAG
>DATIFR010000020.1:0-3126 GCA_035455145.1 Nitrospira sp. | reverse complement strand
TCCTCCGTGCGATTTTCGAGGTATTCTACGATACTAAGGGCATGTTATCCATAAACTTATGGGTCGAGGTTCCATGAGGCTTCCGGCAAGAAGGATTGAAACCGGATCGGAGAAGAAGATCGATGAAGTCAGTCTCTCGATCAAGCATTACGCGCGGGGAGGGAAGCAGAGGAGTTTTGCCTTGGGCGAACGAATCAAGAAGTTGAGGAAAGAGAGAGTATTGACCCAGGAGAATCTGGCGCGGGCGGCCGGCATCAGCCGCATGCAAATGAATCGCATCGAGTCGGATGTCTCCAAGCCGGGGCTTGAGACCATGATGCGTCTGGCAGATGCGCTGGGGGTTCCTTTGAGGGATACGGTTTGAAAATCATGCCGATTGGTTGCATTGCTCTTGGCATAACTATTTGTTTTTACCGTTGTTTTCCAGAAACAAAATCGGGCCGCCGGCGATAAGAGACTGATTGCCGGAGTCCAAAATGGCCATTTCAGCCCCTTGTCTCCCTACGCTGGTGACGATCCCGGCGAATATGGGACCTGCAGCGGAGAACTGACCGAGGAAGAGGCCCACTATAATTCCTCCACAACGTGTGAGGTCGGCTCATATCCCCCTAATGGTTTTGGCCTATATGACATGACAGGCAATGTTTTTGAATTTACCTCCAGAAATCCAAATCAAAAGGATCACTATGGTCTGCGAGGAGGTTTTTTGCGGCATATAATCCGGATCAGCTGCGCAACCCATTCCGAATTAGCTCTTACCCGGACAAACAACTTCCGTTCGCTGGATTTCGCGTGGCGGGATCTGCTGACACCTCAAAGTAAAAGATGTCTCATTCTTTGGATTCGCTTCAAGCCCACGCCGACTCTTGAAGCAGCGAAATCTGCTCCTTGATCGACTGCAGGTACTCCTCCCAATACCGCCGCCAGTTGGGCCGCGGCGACTGCGGTATTCACGTTTATGTAATGTATAAATAACTAATTTACATATAGCATAAACATGATATCGTCGGCTCATGCCCCATCTTCGACCTCGTTATCTCGCGGCGATTCTGAAAAAAGACCTCTCATGGTCTCCCGTCGTTTCCGTCCTGGGAATGCGGCAAGTCGGAAAGACGACCCTCTTGAAACAACTCGGGACGAGCTACGTTACATTGGACGACGACGATGTTCTCAAACGGTTCGAGCAGGGGATCTGGACGGAAATCGAGTCGGCTCCGGCTCCCCTGGTCGTCGATGAGGCGCAGAAAAGCCCCGGGCTTTTTGACCGGGTCAAATTGATCGTCGACCGGAGAAAAAGACCCGGCCAGTTCCTCCTCACCGGTTCGGTCCGTTTCCTGTCGAGACAACAGATCCGCGAATCCCTGACGGGCCGGACCTCCATTCTGGAATTGCTTCCCTTGACGGTGGCGGAGACGCATTCGCGGCCGTTAACGGACTTCATCAAAGAGGCGACACGATTCCCTCCCGAAACCGTTCTGAAGAAATGCGCCATGCGCAGACGGTTTCCAAGGAAGGGAATTGAGGATTATGTGAGTCTTGGAGGCATGCCGGGGGTCTGTTTTAAAAGGGACCCTCTCGTGCGCCGGAGAATGCAGGAGAGCCATCTGGAAACCCTTCTGATGCGCGACCTGCAGTTTCTGGTCAAAACCCGCATACCCTTCGTGAAGCTCCGGGCGATTCTTTCCACCATGGCTCAAATTCAGGGGCAGTCCCTGTCCCTTTCCGACCTAGGAAGGAAAGTTCAGCTTTCAACGCCCACGATTATCCAGCTGATCCGGGCCTTCGAGAATCTTTTTATCGTCCGTCCTCATGGGAAGAGCTGGTTTTTCGCCGATTGCGGAATGGCGAGCTTTCTGGGAGCCGCACTCAACGAAAACGCCCTTTTTCACATGGAGCGGTTTGTTTATCAGGAGCTTTACGCCCAATGGAACTACCTCCACGCATCGAGCTTCCGGTTTCATCCCTATTTGACCCGCGGGGGCGTCCGCATCCCCTTCGTCATCGACGTCCAGGATTCTCCGACCCTGGCGATTGTCGTCGACGCGACCGATGGAGCCAGCGAAAAATCGCTCAAGAGCCTCACGTGGTTTGCAAAAAAACACAAAAAAACCGTCGCCTCC
Source organism: Nitrospira sp. (assembly GCA_035455145.1). Classification (GTDB taxonomy): domain Bacteria; phylum Nitrospirota; class Nitrospiria; order Nitrospirales; family Nitrospiraceae; genus Nitrospira_C. Next base: position 1,006 of record DATIFR010000020.1, on the reverse strand, counting down.
GTCGTCCTCCATCGAGGTTCAAAAGCCTACTTGGCTTCGACATCCGCCATTTGCCTTCCTTATGATTGGATCGTTTAATCAGGACCAAGACAATTCCTGAAGCAGAGAAATCTGCTCCTTGATCGACTGCAGGTACTCCTCCCAATACCGCCTCTCCCGGTAATACGGAAACGCCCGTTGAAAGGCCGGTTCCTCGTAGCGTTGGCCGATCCAGGCCGCGTGGCGGATCATCCGGAGCGTGCGCAGCGGTTCGGCGAGAATGAGGCTTGCGTCGTCGAACTCCCGGAAAATCTCGTAGCCCTCCAAAAACACCTTCTTCTGCTCGGATTTCTCGTCTTCCGTGCCGTTGAAGAGCATCCAAACGTCCTGGACCGCCGGGGCGACGACCATGTCGTCGAAGTCGAGCAAGTGCGGACCGTCCTTGTTCCAGAGGATGTTGGCTGGGTGGCAGTCGCCGTGGACGGCGATGGGACTCCAATCCCTTTTGAAATGCGGCTCGACCAGTTCGATCGCCTTCTGAAGGTGCGACTCGATGCTCTGCTTCAGATCCGGCGGAAGAAAGGACTGCGTCAGGATGAATGCCAGGCTGTTGTGGCCGTAGGTCTCGGGAGTCAGCCGCATCCGGCGCGGTGCCTTGAAGGCCTCGCCGACGTTGTGCATGCGCGCCAGGCTCCGGCCGAGCCAGCGGCGGTCGTCGTTCAAGATTTCCGCGTGCTCGCGGCCGCGAAACTTGGGGAAGAAGGCGTAGAAGATTCCGTCGACTGTCTTGGCCAGCGTCGGGAGGGCCTTCAGATGGCTCCGGAGCGGCAGATGCGCGACCACCGGGATTTCCGCCTCCGCGAGGGCCGCCACGAATCCATGCTCGTCGGCGATCGTCTCCTGGCTCCAGCGGCCGGGGCGGTAATACTTGGCCACGATGGCCGTGGGTTTTCCCGTCTCCTCGTCCTCGATCCCGATCTCATAGACGCGGTTTTCATAGCTGTTGAGAGGGAAGAGGACGCCGGTG
>DATIFR010000019.1:0-1745 GCA_035455145.1 Nitrospira sp. | reverse complement strand
AAAAGGGAAGGGCAATCCTGAGTACTGGGTTGCCGTCGTGAAGCCCGGCCGGATTCTCTATGAGATGGACGGAGTCACGCCCGAGATTGCAAAAGAGGCCTTTCGGCTTGCGTCCCACAAGCTTCCTGTTGCTACCAGGCTGGTCGTACGGGGAGAATTCAGCTAAGCGTTTGTGTGTGAGTGAGGAGTTGAGGATATGGCGTTGGATCTGAAAGAGCTGCGACAACTGACTGGGCCTGAGCTGGCGGATAAGGAAAAGCAGCTCGTGCAGGAACTGTTCAATCTTCGTTTTCAGTTCGGCACCGGGCGTCTCGAAAATCCCATGCAGATTCGGAAAACGAAGCGGGATATCGCCAGACTGAAGACGGTGATGACCGAGGTGTCAAAGAAAGAAGCGAAGGCTAAAGGGTTATGACTATGACGGACGGGACTGTGAAAAAACGTGAGTGGGTCGGTCGTGTGCTCAGTAATAAGATGAACAAGACGGTCGTCGTGGCCGTCGAGCGATCGGTGATCCATCCGGTCTATCGAAAAGTGCTGCGACGGGTCACAAAGATGAAGGCGCATGACGAGCAGAATGTGTGTCGGATCGGAGATCAGGTTCGCATGGTCGAGACTCGACCGATCAGCAAGGAAAAGCATTGGCGTGTGGTCGAAGTCATTCAAAAAGGTCGGGCCGACTAATTACGGACGTGGCGGGACGTAAGGAAAGATCCAGCACATGATTCAGAACTATACATACATGGATGTGGCCGATAACTCCGGGGCGAAGCAGGCGATGTGCTTCCATGTCTTCGGGGGAACAAGACGGCGCTATGCCTCGTTGGGCGATATCGTCGTCGTGGCCGTCAAGGAAGCCATTCCGCAGGCGAGCGTGAAGAAGGGCGACGTCAGCCGCGCGGTGATTGTGCGGACGACCAAGGAAGTCCGGCGTGAAGACGGGTCCTACATTAAGTTCGACCGGAACGCTTGTGTGTTGATCAATAAGGATGGAGAGCCGATCGGGACCCGTATCTTCGGTCCGGTTGCGCGTGAACTACGGTGGAAGAAATTCATGAAGATCATCTCCCTGGCACCTGAGGTGTTGTAGGGGCGAGTGAGTGGGGGGCGCTGTGCAGGCACTTCGAAAGAGCAGAATTCGCAAAGGTGACACGGTCGTCGTGATTTCCGGTCGTGAGCGGGGGAAGACCGGCAAGGTCCTCTCAGTGGATCTCGGCGCCGGTAAGGTGATCGTGGAAAAGCTGAATATCATCAAGCGGCACACGAAGCCGAATCAAAAGGCCAAGCAGGGCGGGATTCTTGAGCGGGAAGCACCCCTCCAGATCTCCAACGTCATGTTCTTCTGCCCCGTCACTCAAAGGCCGACGCGGGTGGGAGTTCGCACATTGGAGGATGGCCGGCGGGTGCGCTTCAGCAAGAAATCGAATGAGACTGTTGAGTAGGTGAGGACTTAGGAATGGCGAAGGTAGAAAAAGGCCGCAGTGGAAAACCATCTGAGCGAAAGACGGCGAAGAAGGACGCGGCGCCCCAACAATTAGATCAGGGCAGCGAGGAGTCGAAGCATAAGCCGAGACTTCGTGACATGTATCAGCAACAGGTCGTACCCGCACTCATGAAGGAGTTCGGGTATAAGAATGTGATGCAGGTGCCCAAGCTTGAGCGTGTCGTCCTGAATGTCGGCATGGGCGAGGCGATCCAGAACGTAAAGCTGCTGGAGAGCGCGGTCATCGAATTGGGGACGATCA
>DATIFR010000018.1:0-2837 GCA_035455145.1 Nitrospira sp. | reverse complement strand
TTTTGGCGAGGCTATCTGGCTTGAGGGGCCTTCCGCCAAAAGCGGAGGGCTCCTTAAGCGGTTCTCCTACCGGTTCCCGTTCCCGATAAAGACCGACTGTAACCCAACCATCGTTTTCGCATCGCGAATCGTTCCAACTCGAATCATCTCCATGGCCTCCTGAAGCGGCATCTCGACGACCTCCAGCACTTCGTCGCGATCCAAACGCTGCCGTCCTTTTGTCATCGCGGTTGCCTTATAGATATGGATGACTTCATCGGTGAACCCTGGTGCGGTGAAGATGCTCGAAAGAAGCTCGAGGCTGCCTGCTTGGTAACCGATTTCTTCCTCCAGCTCGCGTGCTGCACAGGCCTTGGGGTCTTCGCCGGGGTGAAGTTTCCCAGCCGGGATTTCATAGATGAATCCTCCGGCTGCATGGCGAAACTGCCTGATCAAGATGACGGTCCCGTCCTCTTTCAGGGGGATGATCGCCGCGGCACCGGGATGGCGAACCATCTCCAGATCGACTGTGACGCCGTTCGGCAGCGTCACGGTGTCGACATTCAGCGTGATGACTTTGCCGTGATAGATGTTCTTGGTCATCAACTCTTGGGCTTCTTATAGAACGGCGGCTTAACGATAGCGGCCGGCAGCACCTTCCCTCGAATCTCAATGGCAACGGCGGTTCCTACCGTTGCAAAGGACGAAGGGACATAGCCCAACCCGATCCCCTTCTGCAGCAAGGGTGAGAGATTTCCGCTGGTCACTTCGCCGATCGGTTGTGAGGATGAGGGGTCAAGGATCTTGAATCCATGGCGCGGTACGGCTTTCTCCAACAGTTCAAAAGCCGCGAACCGGCGAGTGGGTCCCGTCTGTGCTTGCGCCTTCAACGCTTCTCTGCCGACAAAGTCGCCTTTCTGAAAATTGACCGTCCAATCGGCTCCGGCTTCGATCGGCGTCGTGTCCTCATCGATATCGTTGCCGTACAGCAGATAGCCCATCTCCAGGCGCAAGAGATCTCGTGCTCCGAGGCCAGCTGGCTTGAGCCCTTTCGGCTCTCCGGTCAGCAGGAGTTGCCTCCAAAGCTCGCTTGCCTTTTCCGCCGGGACGTTGAGTTCATAGCCCAATTCACCGCTGTAGCCGGTGCGGGCGACGAAGCACGTGATACCGGCTAGCCGGCTTTCACAAGCATGATGCAATCTGAGCCCGGCTGCCTGTTCGGCGCCGACTGCCAGGAGGATATCTCGTGACGCGGGACCTTGGATGGCAAGCTGTGCGAGCGACATCGTGCGATCTTCGATCTGGCACTGGTTCCCGGTCTGGCGCTTCTCCTTGATCCAGCTGAGAATCTTTTCGCGATTGGACGCATTCACGCAGAGGAGATACTCGGAATCTGCAATACGATAAACGAAAATGTCGTCTTTGATTCCGCCGTGCTCATTGCAGACCATCGAATAGTGGGCCTGGTCGACACCCAGCTTTGCCACGTCGTTGGTCGTGACCCGCTGGAGGACGGCGCAGCTGCCAGAGCCGGATACCGTGATCCGTCCCATGTGGCTGACGTCGAAGAGTCCGGCCTTGGTTCGGACAGTGTGGTATTCATCGACGACGCTCGCGTACTGGATGGGCATTTCCCAGCCGGCGAAATCGACGAGTTTCGCGCGGTGGGCGCGATGCTGTTCGATAAGCGGTGTGTGTTTCATGAGTTGTTCGGCTGAATGAGACAATGAGTTGGGTGCTTATACTCCCAACAGTTGGACTTCAAAGATAAGCGTGGCATTTGGGGGAATGACGCCGCCTGCACCACGGGCGCCGTAACCGAGGTTCGATGGAATGGTCAACTTCCGTTTGCCCCCGACCTTCATGCCCTGGACGCCTTCGTCCCATCCCTTGATGACGCGCCCTGCTCCCAGCGGAAAGGAGAAAGGTTGGCCCCGGTCCAGCGAACTGTCGAATTTCTTCCCATTTTCAAGCCAGCCGGTATAGTGCACCGTGACGGTCTGCCCGGCCTGGGCGGTTGCTCCTGTGCCGACGATCAGATCGATGTACTGTAATCCGGATGAGGTCGTGACTTCTTTCCCTCCAGGACCCGCTTCTTCGAACGGCATGTCGACTCCTTTTCTGATTGTTGTGTCGAGCGACGAGATCTCACAAGGCTTACGCGTGAGTCTGAGTAGTAGGCGGATCCAATTAGCACGCGAGACGAATCATTGCGGCTCCTCGCGAAGGTCCGGTTGCGCGAAAATCGCTACGCTCGCGGTATACCCGTGGAGAAAATTCCGTCCTCCGACTGGGCCGATTTCGCCCTGGGCGAAGAAACCTGCCACGGGAATCCGCCCCATCCGTTCCTGTATCACGCGGCTATCATGGTTGGCTTGGCCGAAGAGTCCTTCTCCCCTTCCGCAGCAGCTAAACAGGAGGGCTCCCAGCGGCTGGTTCTGGTGCTTGGCACGGTCGGCAGCGAGGAGTACCTGCAAGTCTTCGCTGGCAGACTTCGCGTCGCGCAGATGAAACTGGAGGGTCTGACCCTCTTGAACGATGTCACCGATGGCGATGGCGCCGGCCTGCTGGTCCGCTCCGACGAGATTGCGTACAAGGAAATCGCCCCGCTCGAAGCGGCTTCGATGTTCATCGATGACAAGGCCGACATGCAACGCCCGATGGGCATTTCGCCGTTGAGGGCTGTCCAAAGACTCGAATGCGTCCTGGAGGCGTTCGAGCGCCGGTTTTCCGCTCAGTTCATAGATGAGATTGTGCTCGGACCTGGTCACCATGAATCGCTCGCCGATGGGACGGCAGCCCTGCGAAATCACCGTCCGAACGGTGAGGGGCCCGGAGAGCTGGACACCGACGAGTCC
>DATIFR010000017.1:0-24038 GCA_035455145.1 Nitrospira sp. | reverse complement strand
GCCCGAGGGTTTTCTATACTGGATCTGCGCGAGGGAGAAGACCGGGTGACCGTTCGTGGCGGTAACGTCACGAGAGGAAAGTCCGGACTTCGTGGGCAGAGCGCTGGGTAACGCCCAGGCGGAGCGATCCGACACCGGCACCACAGAGAACAGACCGCCGATGGCCAATGCGATAGGACCCCAATCTCGTCGCTGCGGATCAGGTAAGGGTGAAACGGCGGGGTAAGAGCCCACCGCGGGGATGGTGACATCACCGGCAGGGTAAGCGTCGCTCGATGCAAGGCCAAATAGGAAGACAGCTGCCGTTTCCGGTTTCGGGAGCGGCGACCGGCTGGCCCGGCTGAGGTCTTCGGGTAGGTCGCTTGAGGTTCGAGGTAACTCGAATCCCAGAGAAATGATCACCCCCTTCTGGGAGCATATCCCAGAAGGGACAGAATCCGGCTTATAGGTCTTCTCCACCGCGCTCTTTTAATTGCCCGCCGCAGGTCCCCTTCCGTGAATTTCCCGGCGCATCGTTCAATGCCGTCAATCAGCACAACTGGTACGCGTGCACCGTAGCGAGTCAGGAGCGGTGGATTGCCCTCAGCGGAGACTTTCGTGATCTGCATGGGAAAATCTGCTTGAAGATGCAGGGCCATACGATACACGACGTCGCAGAGGTGGCAGTCAATCCGCGAGATTATCGTCAATTTGAGCGGGCTCATAGAGGATAATAAAAGGAAAGGTAGCACGCGGCGTCCGGCCTTGCCAAAGGCCTTCGTCTTCTCTCGCGCCCTTGACCTCCACAGGGCGGGATGGTAGGATCTCGGATCTTTCCCCTTGATTTTTCAGAAAATTCTGAATGATCGGGGGGAAGGTGTCTTTAATTGAATCCCCCGAATGTGTTCGGTGTCTCCACTCGCTGACGCCAGCGAACGAGGAGAGGAGGTTTGGATGAAACTCACAGGCGCTGAAATATTCATCGAATGCCTCAAACGAGAGGGTGTGAAAACGATTTTTGCGCTCCCGGGCGGTGTCGTCTTGAAGATTTTCGACACGTTGCATCAGCAAAAGGACATCGAAGTGGTCCTGACTCGCCATGAGCAGGGTGCCGGCCATATGGCGGAAGGGTATGCGAAAGCGACTGGTAAAGCGGGTGTGTGCCTTGTGACGTCCGGACCCGGTATGACCAATGTCATTACAGCATTGGCGGATGCCTATATGGATTCGGTTCCGTTGGTCTGTTTCAGCGGACAGGTGCCGACCAGTTTGATCGGTAACGACGCCTTCCAGGAAGCGGACAACGTCGGGCTCAGCCGTCCCTGTACGAAGTACAACTTTCTCGTCAAAGACGTCAACGACCTCGCGTCCACGATCAAAGAGGCGTTCTATATCGCGACGACCGGACGGCCGGGCCCTGTGCTGGTAGATATTCCTAAGGACGTGTCGATGGAGAAGGCGGAATTTAATTATCCCAACTCCGTTTCTATCAGGGGCTACAACCCGACCTACGACGGGAACAAGTGGCAGATCAAGCAGGCGGCCGAAGCCATTATGAAGGCCAAGAAGCCGATTCTCTATGTGGGCGGCGGGGTCGTCTTTTCGGGTGCGTCGCAGGAACTCATCGAGTTGGCCGAATTAACTCAGATTCCCGTGGATATGACGCTGATGGGGCTCGGGGCCTTTCCCGGCGAACATCCGTTGTCGATGGGGATGATGGGCATGCATGGAACCTATCAAGCGAATATGGCCGTGCACTATGCCGACCTTGTCGTTGCCATCGGCGCGCGCTTTGACGACCGCGTCACGGGGAAAGTCTCGGAGTTTTGCCCCTATGCCAAAATCGTCCATATCGATATCGATCCGACATCGATCAGAAAAAATATCCACGTCGATATTCCCATCGTCGGCGATTGCAAGGCGGTGTTGCGCGAGTTGAATCAAATTCTCAAGGCGACCGTCAACGGCGAGCAGAAGGATCTCCGAAAAGCCTGGTGGGATCAGATTCGCGAATGGGAGCGAACACATCCTTTGACCTACCAGCAGGAAAAGGACGGGCCAATCAAGCCGCAGCACGTAATCAAGCGGCTGTATGAGCTGACGAACGATCGGGATCCCATTGTGTCCACCGACGTTGGGCAGCACCAGATGTGGGCGGCCCAGTACTTTAAGCTGGCGAAGCCCAATCGGTGGCTGACCTCCGGCGGGTTGGGGACGATGGGGTTTGGATTTCCTGCGGCCATGGGCGCGCAGGCGGCGTTCCGGAATCGGCTGGTGCTGTGCATCGCCGGAGACGGAAGCGTTCAAATGAACATGCAGGAGATGGCAACAGCCGTGGTGCACAAGCTGCCGGTGAAGATCATCATCCTGAATAATCGGTTCCACGGCATGGTGCGCCAGTGGCAGGATCTCTTCTATGAAGGACGCTACGCGTCGAGCTACCTGGACACGACGCCGGACTTTGTTAAATTGGCGGAAGCCTATGGTGCAGTGGGCTTGCGCGCGGGGAAGGTGGGCGATCTTGATGGCATCCTGAAAGAAGCGATCGCGATCGGTGGACCAGTCATCGTGGATGTGCCGACCTATCCCTACGAGAATGTGTATCCGATGATTCCGGCCGGCGGGTGCAATCACGAGATGATTCTGGAGGATCCGCCGGAGTTGAAGAACAAACAAGCAGGGGCCGGCAAGACCGCTCCGAAGGATTCTGACACGATTCTGACGGCCTAAGAATGTCGGGAGTCGCGAAGCATATGGAACACATTATCTCTGTTACAGTGGAAAATAAGTTTGGCGTGCTGTCCCGGATCGCCGGATTGTTCAGCGGGCGGGGATTCAATATCGAGAGTCTGTCCGTCGCACCCACGCTCGATCCGTCAATGTCGCAAATGATTATCGTGACTTCCGGGGACGAACGGATTGTCGAGCAGATCGTGAAGCAGCTCAATAAACTGATCGACGTCATCAAGGTCGTCGATTTGAACGAAAGCGATTTCGTGTCGCGTGAAACGGCACTCATCAAGGTGCACACCAGACAGGAAGATCGTGCGGAAGCCTTGAGGATTGCGGACATCTTCCGCGCCAACGTGATCGATTCGACGCCGGCTACCTATACAATCGAAGTCACGGGCGATCCCAAGAAGATTGAAGCCATCATCAATCTGCTACAACCGCTTGGGATCAAGGAGCTGACCAGAACGGGCCGGGTCGCCGTGGCGCGCGAGCCGCTGCGCTCGTCGTCGGCACAACCCAAGAAAGTTGCTCGCGAATAAGGCCCCGAGCCGTTCCGCGATCCATCTATCGTATCAACCGAGCGTGACCGAGGAGTCATCGATGAAGATTTACTACGACAAGGATGCAGATATTCAGCAGATCAAGAATAAAAAAGTGGCGGTGATCGGCTACGGCAGCCAGGGTCATGCCCATGCGCTGAACATGAAAGAGAGCGGCGTTTCGGTCGTGATTGGATTGCGCGAAGGGAGTTCCTGGCGCAAGGCGGAACAGAGCGGGCTGAAAGTCATGCCGGTCGCCGATGCCGTGAAGGCGTCGGATGTCATCATGATTCTCGCGCCCGACGAGGCGCAGGCCTCGATCTATCGTCAGGAGATCGCGCCGAATCTGAAGCCAGGCTCCTATCTGGCCTTCGGTCACGGCTTCAATATTCATTTCGGACAGATTGTGCCGCCGTCCACCATCAATGTATTCATGGTGGCGCCCAAGGGGCCCGGTCACTTGGTTCGATCGGAGTATACGAAGGGGAGCGGGGTTCCCTGTTTGTTGGCGATCCATCAGGATCCCAGCGGTACGACCAAGCAAGTCGGGTTGGCCTATGCCAGCGCGATCGGCGGGGGACGCGCCGGCGTGATTGAAACCAATTTCAGAGAAGAAACCGAAACGGACCTCTTCGGCGAACAGGCCGTGTTGTGCGGCGGGCTCACCTCGCTCATCCAGGCCGGGTACGAGACGCTTGTGGAAGCCGGCTATTCACCGGAGATGGCCTATTTCGAGTGCTTACACGAAGTGAAATTGATCGTCGATCTGATTTACCAGGGCGGTATCGCCAACATGCGCTATTCCATCAGCACGACGGCAAAATACGGGGACGTCACCCGAGGTCCACGTGTCGTGACGGAGCAGACCAAACAGGAAATGAAGAAGATTCTCGCCGAGATTCAACAGGGCCAGTTTGCCAAGGAATGGGTCCTGGAGAACCAGGCGAACCGCCCTGTCTACAATGCATTGCTGGCCAAAGGGGAAGCCCATCCGATTGAAGAAGTCGGCGCCCGGCTGCGGGCGATGATGCCGTGGCTCAAGAAGGACCAGCTTGTCGATAAGACCAAGAACTAAGGATTGAGGAAGCTGTGGCAGACCGTGCCGTCGGCGTCCCGTTCGCCAAAGAAGGATTTCCCTTCATTGGAGCAGCGGCGGGCGTTACACTGCTCGTAGGCTGGCTGGGATGGACGGTTGCAGCGGTCGGGGCGGCTCTTCTGACCCTCTTCGTCTCCTGGTTCTTCCGTAACCCGGCCCGCGTGATCCCTCAGGGGGCTGCGCTGGTCGTGGCACCCGGTGATGGGAAAGTGATTGCCATCGAAGAGGAGTTTGAACCGCGATACCTGAAAGATCGCAGCATCAAGCTCAGCATATTCCTCAATGTCTTCGATGTGCACATCAACCGGATCCCCTGCGAAGGACTCGTGGAGGATGTCCAGTATCAGCCGGGTTTGTTCATGGTTGCCAGCAAACCGGAAGCGACCATACAGAACGAGCAGAATGCGGTGATGATCAAGACGGTACAGGGTGCCAAAGTGCTCTGTGTTCAGGTTGCTGGGTTGATTGCTAGACGGATTGTCTGTTGGGTCTCGCCGAAAGAAAAGGCCGTGAGGGGTGAGCGGTTCGGGTTGATTCGATTTGGGTCGCGGATGGACACGTTTCTTCCCATCGGGACGGTGATCAAGGTGGCGGTCGGGGATCATGTAAAGGGGGGGGAAACCATTTTGGGAGAACTACGATGAAAGCAAATGGACTTCGACAATCTTTCGCCAAAGGCGGGAAGCGGCATAAGGCCGCGATGCACTTGATCCCTAACCTGTTCACGACCGGTAATCTGTTTTGCGGAGTGTTTGCCATCCTGTCCGTGTTCAATGCGAATTACCTGGCAGCCGCCGTCGCGATTCTGGTGGCCATGGTATTCGATGTGTTGGACGGCAAGTCCGCGCGGCTGACGAACAGCACGAGCCATTTCGGTCTGGAATACGATTCGCTATCCGACGTCGTCTCGTTCGGCGTAGCCCCTGGTCTGTTGATCTATTCTTGGGCGCTCAGCGGACAGGGGACGTTCGGGATCGCCGTGATGTTTGCCTATGTGGCCATGGGGGCCGTTCGGCTCGCTCGGTTCAATTCCACGGTCGCGGTATCCGACGGGAAATACTTTACGGGGCTGGCAATCCCTGCCGCAGCCGGCGTGGTCGCGTCGATGGTGATTTTCGATCACCACATCGTTCGGACCGGTGCGGAGGTCAAACCGATCGTGGTGCTAATCGTTACGCTGGTGCTTTCGTTCCTGATGGTGAGCACGATCAAGTATCGGAGCTTCAAGGATATGAAGTTCCGGGGCGGCCAGCACATTACCTATTTGGTCTGGGGCATTTTGGGCTTGGTACTGGTGGCGGCCTGGCCTCAAGTTATGCTTTTTGTTATCTTTGCAGGGTATGCCCTGCTCGGTCCGTTCGAACGAATGCTCGGAATGTTTGCAAAACTTGCAGGGAAGCAGCCTCAGTTAAAGAGGGAGCAGCCGGCAGTAGACCAGAAATCGTAGCGGCAGCGACGAGGAGTAGTAGGGGACTCGCACGGTTTTCAGAGAGCTGGTGGATGGTGCAAACCAGCCCGTGCGTCACCGAACTCGCCTCCGAGCCAGAATCCGTGAACCGAGAGTAATGGATTCCGCTTTGCCCCCGTGACGGGCCGAACGAAGGGTGTGGATGACCGGCCGGTCGTTCCACACCAAACCAGGGTGGTACCACGGAGCGCGTCAAGCCTTCGTCCCTGCAGGGATGGAGGCTTTTGTGTTTTTTAGGGGTTGAAGGGAGAAAGGTGACGCCATGACACGCATGATAAGAATTTTTGACACCACCTTACGGGACGGGGAGCAATCGCCCGGCGCGAGCATGAACGTGGAAGAGAAGGTCATGGTGGCGAAGCAGCTGGCCAGGCTTGGCGTGGACATCATCGAAGCGGGATTTGCGTACAGTTCTCCCGGCGATTTTGAGGCGGTTCGCCGGATTGCGCAGGAGGTCGAAGGTCCGACGATCTGCAGCCTTGCCCGCGCTCGTCCGGAGGACATCGACCGTGCCTGGGAGGCGTTGAAAGGGGCGCCGAAGGTGCGGATTCACACCTTTCTCTCGACGTCCGATATCCATTTGAAGCATCAGTTCAGGATGACCCGTGATGAGGCGAAGAAGCGCGCAGTCGAAATGGTCCAGCGGGCGAGAGGCTATGTGGAGGACGTCGAATTTTCACCGATGGATGCGAGCCGTTCCGACCCGGCGTATCTCTACGAAGTCATCGAGGCCGTGATTGCAGCCGGAGCAGGGACGGTCAATATTCCGGATACTGTGGGCTATGCCATCCCGCAGGAATTCGGCAAGTTGATTCGGGGTATTCGTGAGCATGTGCCGAATAGCTCCAAAGCCGTAATCTCTGTGCATTGCCATAACGATTTGGGTCTTGCTGTGGCGAACAGCTTAGCCGCCGTAATGGAAGGAGCCGGTCAGGTCGAGTGCACGATCAACGGCATCGGTGAACGGGCCGGCAATACTTCGTTGGAAGAAATCGTCATGGGGTTGCGAACGAGGAGGGATCTTTATCAAGCGGACACAAAGATCCACACGGAAGAAATTTCCAAGACCAGTCGGTTGGTCAGCAAGATCACCGGGATGGTCGTGCAGCCCAACAAGGCGATCGTCGGCGCGAATGCCTTTGCCCATACCTCAGGCATCCATCAGGACGGTCTGCTGAAGGACAAGACGACCTACGAAATTATGCGGCCGGAATCGATTGGACTGGTCGAGAGCAAGATGGTAATGGGCAAGCTCTCGGGGCGTCATGCGTTCCGTCAGCGGCTTGAGGAATTGGGGTACAAGCTCACGGACGAAGAAGTGAACCATGCGTTCGAGCGCTTCAAGAAGTTGGCCGATCATAAGAAGGAAATTTACGAGGAAGACCTCGAGGTGATTGTATCGGAAGAATTGGCGAAGATGGCTGATCGGATCACCTTGAAATCGTTTCATGTCGCGAGTGGAACAGATCAGGTGCCGACCGCCACGGTCGAACTTGAAATCGATGGCAAGTCCATCACCCAGACCGGGACGGGTGATGGACCGGTGGACGCCGTGTATCGGACCATTGCGGCGATCACCCAGACCAAGAGCAAGCTGCTCATGTATGTCGTGAAGGCGATTACCGGAGGGACCGATGCCCAGGGAGAGGTTTCCGTTCGGGTTCAGGAGGATGGCCGGACCGTTTCAGGCCATGGGGCCGACACTGACATCATTACGGCTTCGGCCCGGGCGTACCTCAGCGCGTTGAATAAGCTGGCCTATTTGGCCGCGAAGCAGGCGCAGGGCGAGCAGAGGGTCAACTTGATTTGAGTAAACCCCTCACGGTACAGTGATCGGCTTATTTGGCCGGTGCTGTTGCATGGCGGGGGCACCCGTGTTCAAGGTCACACCATCGGATCGCCCGGAATTTCTGGCGGGCGACCATACACGTCTGCGGGAAATTCTCCACCCAGCCAAGCATCAGCTGAATTTGGGCTACAGTCTTGCGCACGGCACGTTGGGGCCTGGCCGGCGATCCAAGTGGCATGTCTTGGCCTCATCGGAGGTCTACTATTTCATCGCGGGCCAGGGACGATTCATGATCGATGACCAGGTGCTGTCGGTGGAGCCGGGAACCACGCTCTATGTGCCGCCAGGGGGGAAACAGTCACTGGAAAATACCGGAAACTCCGAGATCGAGTTTCTCTGTGTTGTCGAACCGGCGTGGAAAGTGGAAGACGAGCAGGTATTAGAATAGAAAAAAGGAGCACTCAGTGAAAGCGAAGATTGCAGTCTTAGCTGGTGATGGAGTTGGGCGCGAGATTGTCCCCGAGGCCGTCAAGGTTTTGAAGGTTGTGGCCGAAAAATTCGGGCATCAGTTCGAATTTGCGGCCGGTGATGTTGGGGGCCAAGCCATCGATAAAGTCGGGGTGCCGCTCCCGCAGGATACGCTCACATTGGCGAAGCAAAGCGACGCGGTGCTTTTGGGTGCTGTAGGAGGACCCAAGTGGGAAGGCCTTGAGTATAGCCTGCGTCCGGAGCGGGCCTTATTGGGATTGCGCGAACAGTTAGGGCTCTATGCCAATTTGCGTCCTGCCAAGTTGTATGACGTCCTTGCCGATGCGTCAACGCTCAAGAAGGAGGTCATTGCAGGGATCGACATCCTCGTCGTCCGCGAGTTGACCGGCGGGATCTATTTTGGAAAGCCGAAGGGGATCGAGAAAATGCCGAACGGCAGCGAGCGCGGCATCAATACCGAGGTCTATACCACGGAAGAAATCCGGCGTATTGCCAAGGTCGCGTTCGAGGCGGCGCGCAAACGCCGGAAGAAGGTGACATCAGTCGATAAGGCCAATGTGCTGGAATCATCCGAGCTATGGCGTCGCGTCGTCATTGAGGTGCAAAAGGACTACCCGGACGTCGAGCTCAATCACATCTATGTCGATAATGCGGCCATGCAGCTGGTCCGCAACCCCCGTCAGTTCGACGTCATGCTCTGTAACAACATGTTCGGGGACATTCTCAGTGACGAAGCCGCGATGCTTACCGGGTCAATCGGTATGTTGCCTTCCGCCAGCGTCGGTGCGGCAGTGGGGCTGTATGAGCCAATTCACGGAAGTGCCCCTGATATTGCGGGGAAGAATATCGCGAATCCCATCGCCACGATCGCATCGGCAGCGATGATGTTGTCGTACGCCTTTAAGCTGGATAAAGAGGCGGATGTGATCGAGCAAGCCATTGTGAAAACGCTGGACCTCGGCTACCGCACCAAGGATATCCAGGGTCCTAGCACCCGTCTCGTCGGGACGACGGAAATGGGCGACGCAATCATTCGGAACTTGAATTGACCGGTGAGGATTGAGTGATGTCGACCGGTGTCAAAATGGGGACGATCCGCACTGTGGCCGGAACCGGTGAGAGCGGTTTTCTGGGAGACGGAGGACCGGCGACGGCAGCCTGTCTCAACGAGCCCAAGGCGGTCACGGTGGATGGGCGTGGGAATCTCATTATTGCTGATTCGGAGAACCATCTGGTTCGGGCCGTAAATCGGGAAACCGGGCAGATCAGAACGATCGCCGGCTATGTTGGAGTCCCTGAACCTCGACTTGAAGTGGTAAAAGCCCACTCAGTTCCCGAACCGGCAGGTGACGACCCTTTCTCGGATGCCGGTACGACGGGCGAGCGTGCCTTCGCCCAGCAGACAGATTTGAGCGGAACAGTACGCTATGTCGTCAATGGAGCTGGAACTGCCAGACGCTTCGGCGGGGACGGGGGGCGAGCGGACCGCGCGCTGTTGAATTTCCCGACTGCCGTCGCTGTGGATAAGGCGGGGAATCTCTACATTGCAGACACGATGAATCATCGGATTCGCCGTGTGGAGGCCGGTACCGGCTTGATTACGAGCATCGCCGGCGTCGGCCAGCCGCGGTACGGTGGAGATGGCGGACCGGCTGTCGCTGCAGGTTTGAATGAGCCCGCTGCGCTTGCGGTGAGTGAGTCAGGAACGCTGTATATTGCCGACCAGAGCAACAATCGAGTGCGAGCAATTGATCTTTCCACAGGGCTCATACGCACGGTCGCCGGTATAGGATTGGCCAGTTACAATGGAGACGGCATTCCCGCGACGGAGGCTGCGCTGGCTGGTCCCAGCGGCCTGGCGCTTGGGAAAGACGGCACCCTCTTTATCGCAGACACGTTTAACGGGCGGATCCGTGCCGTTGATGCTGCCACGGGCATGATCAACACGGTTGCGGGAGACGGAGGGGACTATCGCTATCAAGGAGCTGTTGAGCCGCCTTCGAGCAGTCTGTCCAGACCATCGGGGATCGCCGTCGATACAGAGGGAAATATCTTACTGACGGATTCGGACAATCATTTGATCAGGCGGTGGAACCGCTCAACCGGTCGGTTGGATCGGTTGGCTGGTGTGGGGGTAGCGAATTATGGCGGAGACGGGGGAACGGCTCTGGAAGCCAGTGTGAACTATCCGTTCGGGGTCGCCGTAGATTGTGACGGACATCTCTTCGTCGCCGACACGTTTAATCATCGGATTCGTGAGATCGTCTTATAGGTAGGATGGCATTGATGCTGAAAAAGAAATCCGCATACGTGGTTGCCATTCTCGGCGCAACAGGGGCGGTCGGGAAAGAAACGCTCGAGATTTTGGAAGAAAGAGAGTTTCCGCTGGCCTCGCTGCGTCTCTTTGCGTCGAAGCGTTCGGCCGGCGAAGTGATGTCCTGCCAGGGGAAAGAATGGAAGGTGGAGGAACTGACACCGGAGTCGTCGTTTGTCGGGGTCGACTTCGCGCTCATTTCAGCCACGGATGCGATCAGTCGCGATTATGGTCAACGGCTCGGGACTGCCGGAGTCGTGGTCATCGACGACAGCGGGGTCTTTCGGATGGAGGATGACGTTCCGTTGGTCGTGCCGGAAGTCAACGCCCATGCCCTGACGAGGATGCCTCGCGGCATCGTGTCGATCCCCAACTGCACCACCACTCCGCTGGTCATGGCGCTCAAGCCGTTACAGGATGCCGTGGGAGTGAAGCGTGTCGTCGTCACGACGTTCCAATCGGTCTCGGGGACCGGCGCGGCGGCCATGGATGAACTGATGACCCAGACGAAAGATCTGATGGCATTTCGCGACGCGAAGGCCGAGGTCTATCCCTATCAGATCGCGTTCAACCTGCTGCCGCATATCGGATCCTTCACTGAAGGCGGAGATTGCTCCGAAGAAGTGAAAATTGCCCGTGAGACCAGGAAGATTCTCGAGGCCCCGGCGCTTCGCGTTACGGCGACGACCGTCCGGGTTCCGGTCCTGCGTTGCCACTCGGAAGCCATCAACGTGGAATTGGAACGTCCGCTCAAGTCCAATGAAGCCCGTGCCGCTCTGGCAGCCATGCCGGGCGTAATTGTGTACGACGATCCCAGTAAGAAGCTCTATCCGATGCCTTTGGATGCGACCGGCAAGGACGAGGTGTACGTCGGCCGTATCAGGGAAGATGAATCAATAGCGAACGGTCTGAACCTCTGGGTTGTATCCGACAATCTCCGCAAAGGGGCCGCGCTCAACGCGGTTCAGATTGCCGAGTGTCTGGTGAAAGGCTGATGGTCGAGTGGGCAAGTATTGGGAAGCTGTTCATCGGAATCGGAGCGGTCATGGCCGTGCTGGGCGTGCTGTTCCTGCTTGCCGATCGCGTGCCTGGAATCGGGAGCCTGTTCGGCTGGTTCGGTAAGCTGCCAGGTGATATTTCCATCAAACGAGACAACTTCAGCCTGTTTTTCCCTCTCGGGACGAGCCTGCTCCTCAGTGTGGTCCTCAGTCTGCTATTCTATCTAGTGTCATGGATATTCCGTCGATGAACTCACGATTCTACAGGGTAAGGGCCGGATTGATTGTCTGTTTCCTCCTCACTCTCGCAGCATCCTGGGCTGAGGGGGCACAATCGATTCGTGTGCTGCTTGCCGCAGACGTTCACAAGATGGATATCCAGGCGGAGGGTGCCGTATGGGTGGCTGATTCAAGTCGTCAGGGCCGAGCCATCCATTCGACGGTTCGTGTGATCCCGTACGGAAAGGGGTTTCTGGTCAACGGCGTTCGCATGGCCCACGAGCGACTGACATTGAGCGGAGGTGAACAAGGCCTAACATTGTTGCTGGCCAAGCCAAACGGAAAAGCTCATGGAACATCGAAACCGGCGAACGAGTCCCGCCTGGCCCTCCCGGTGAGTGGCCTGGTACATGTCGTCCGGCGGGGTGATGGAATGCTGGTCATCAATCAAGTCGACCTGGAAGAATACGTCAAGGGTGTGGTGCCGGCGGAAGTCAATTCGACCTGGCATCCGGAGATGCTCAAGGCCCAAGCGGTGGCGGCGCGAACCTATGCCTTGTACCAGCAGATGCTGAGCGCAACACGCGACTACGATGTCGCGGCGACGGTGCAGGATCAAGTGTATCGAGGCAAGAATGGAATTGATGCAGCGGTGCTGCGTGCGGTGGATGAGACTCGAGGGCTCGTCCTGACCTATCAGAATGCACCGATTTATGCGGCGTTCTCTTCAACAGCGGCTGGCCTGACAGAAGATGCCGTCAACGTTTGGTCCAAAGAGTATCCTTACCTCAAAGGCGTGGAATGTCCCTTTGATCTGGAGTCCCCCTACTATCAGTGGAAGGTTTCGTTCAAACTGGATGCGCTAGAACAAAATCTTCGCCGGCAGGGATTTGCTGTCGGAACGATTGCCTCGATAACGCCGCTCGCGTTTAGCCGCGGGGGACGAGTAGCCAAGCTGCTGGTGGTGCATTCAGGAGGGGAATTGGTGTTGCGCGGCGAGGACTTTCGCAAAGCGGTCGGGTATTCGATTGTGCCGAGCACACAGTTTACGATCGATTCCGTCGGCCAGGAGATCCTGCTTTCCGGGTACGGAGCCGGCCATGCCGTAGGGATGTGCCAATGGGGGGCGAAAGAACTGGCAGAGTTAGGGTATCCCTTTTCGACGATCCTGGAATACTACTATCCCGGTACCGATTTGAAGAGCATGGCACTGACGAAGCAGCCGGTCCCGCCTTCTTTCTGATGCAGCTTTCCGAGTTTAACTTTCCTTTCGATCCGGCGCTCATTGCGACCGAGCCTGTGCTCCCGCGAGACCAAGCGCGACTCCTCGTACTGAACCCGACCAGCCAATCATTAAGCCACCGGAAGGTGGCCGATCTTCCCGATTTGCTGACGCCCGGCGATCTGCTTGTGGTGAACGATACGAAGGTTCGAGCCGCTCGCGTCATGGGACGGAAACGGATTTCAGGACGGCCGGTCGAGATCCTCTTTGTGAAAGAAGTAGCCGAGCGGTCTTGGGAAGTTTTGATGAAGGGGAAATGGCGTGCAGGCCAACAAATCGATGCGGACGGCGGGATGTGTCTGACGGTGTTGAGCCGAGATGCCGGGCGGACGGTCGTTCGGATTGAAGGGCCGCTGTCGACGCATGAATTTTTCCGGATCCACGGCCGAATGCCGTTGCCTCCTTATATCAAGCGGACGCCGAATGACCGAGATAGGGATTGGTATCAAACAATTTTTGCCCATGATGAAGGTGCGATCGCCGCACCGACGGCCGGCCTCCACTTCACCCGGGCGCTGCTGGCTCGATTGGCGGATCGGAAGATCGGCCTCGCAAGAGTCACGCTGCATGTCGGGATCGGCACCTTCAAGCCGGTAACAGTTGATCGAATCGAAGACCATCGAATGGGTGCCGAATGGGTCGATGTTGGGATGGAAACCGTGAGGGCGATAGAAAGAACGAAACAATCAGGCGGGAGGATCGTGGCGGTCGGGACGACCGTGGTGCGCGCCCTCGAAACCGCCGCGCAAGTGCAAGGGGAAGTGAGGTCGTTTCAGGGCGAAACCAGGCTGTTCATCACGCCGGGGTTTGCATTTCATGCCGTGGATGCGCTGCTGACGAATTTTCACTTACCGCAGACCACGCTGCTGATGTTGGTCGCAGCCTTTGCCGGCGTCGATCTTCTCAGAAAAGCCTATGAAGAAGCGGTGCGGGGGCGGTATCGGTTCTACAGTTACGGCGATGCGATGCTGATTTCCCATCGTCGTCCTTGAAAGATAAATTGGGTCTAGACGAAGGAGATGCGGGCCGAAGGCAGGTTCTGTAGCCGAGAGCGCATCACAGTTTGCCCTCGACAAGCGGAGACGGCTATAACATCTCACGGCGGATGTTGATGGGGACTGTAGCCTTGAGCGATTGGGTGTAGGCCATCAGGGCTCGTTGTTGCTTTTGGAACAGCACGTCCTGTATCGCACGGTCCTTTGCGGAGGCGGCCTTGGCTGGGTCCGGCTCCGTTTGCCGGAGCGTGAGGGCCTGGGCCTCGGCGAGTTCACTGGGGGTCAGGGTGACGGCGTCACTGATCATCATCCGTGCGCGGTTGCTGAGGAGTTCCTTGGCCTCCATGGCTTCAAAGATGGCGGGGGTGAGGTGATTGGCTGCCAGGAGACGTTGGTACAGTTCCGGATCGAAGGTTCCGTTTCTCTGAAATTCGGGGATCTGCATGATGACGTCGCGCAAGTCTTCGTCGGTGACCGTGAGCCCCATATTCTTGGCAGCGATGAGCCAAACCCGGTTGTCGATCAACTGCTCGACGACATATTGCTTGATAGTCTCGTCTTTGAATTCTCCAGGAACTTTGTCCTTGTAAAAGCGGTAGGTGTTTTCATAGGCACGCTTAAACTCATCGTGTGAAATCGTGAGATCTCCGACGGAAGCCACGACCGTGCCTTGATGCTCGCCGAAGCCCCACCAGCCCATGCCGATGATGAAGCTGATCGCGATGAAGCCCATCGTGAGGGCAAGAAACCAGGGGTACTTCTCGTTCGCGGAACGCAAAATTTTGATCATGGTGCCATGTCCTCGATACAAAGTGAAACGGCGCGGATTGTACCCAGAGAAAAGGCTAAAGGCAAGTTGCGTCGATCTGCATCAGAATGACATTTAACGAAGCGACAGTGACCCCGGTTGAAGAATGGTGATTCGTTTGTGCCAGGTCATCTAATTTGTTATACTTTGCCACTAATTACGAGGAGCTCACTTGGCCGAGCAGGTTGGGGTACATCCATTGGGTATCGGGATCTACCCCAAGGCGCAAGTTCTCAACCGGTTCATTGCCAAGCTGATCGACCTGTTCCTTGCAGCGGCTGCGGCTGAAGTCATTGCTCCTGTTGGGTTTCTCGCCGGGTTGGCCTATCTGCTCGTGGCCGACGGATTTGCCGGCGGTCGGAGTGTTGGGAAACGGCTGATCGGTCTGCAGACGATTCGTCCGGGAACGCGTGAGACGGCAGGATTTCGGGAGTCCATAATCCGCAATATCCCGTTTGCGGTTGCCCAATTGGCCTTTGCCATACCGTATGTGGGGCCATATGTCGGGTGGCTGGTTTCTGCCGTGATTGTGGCGTTTGAAGCGATCTTGATCATTGGAAACGAGCAGGGGCGCCGACTCGGTGATGAATTGGCTGGCACCCAGGTCTTAGATGCCGGTCGGCTGGCAATGCCTGACTAGTAACTTGTTATTGTATGTAGAGCCTGAGGCGAAGGGAGAGTCACCGTGGGGTTTACGAGCGACATTTTTGGTTGGTTCTCAAATGACCTTGCCATCGATCTAGGCACGGCGACCACGCTCGTCTATGTCCACGGGAAGGGCATCGTCTTGAACGAGCCATCAGTGGTGGCGGTCGAGAAGAAGACGGAAAAGGTGCTCGCCGTGGGCGCCGAAGCCAAGAAAATGCTGGGGCGTACGCCGGGCAATATCGTGGCTGTGCGGCCGATGAAAGAAGGCGTGATTGCCGACTTTGAGATGGCCGAGCAGATGCTCAAGCGTTTCATCCAAAAAGCGCATAATCGAAGCGCCTTCGTCAGGCCCCGCATCATCATCGGGGTCCCCTCGCGGATTACTCAAGTCGAACAACGTGCGGTGCGTGATTCGGCAGAATTGGCCGGCGCGCGGGAAGTGTATCTCATTGAAGAGCCGGTTGCAGCGGCGATCGGGGCCGGGCTCCCGATTACAGAACCTTCGGGCAACATGGTGGTTGACGTCGGGGGTGGTACGACAGATATCGCGGTGATCTCGCTCGGCGGCATCGTCTACAGCGAGTCCGTGAAGGTAGCGGGCGATCGCATGGACGATGCGATCATGAATTACATCAAAAAGAAATATAACCTCCTCATCGGAGAACACATGGCGGAACGCATCAAGTTCGAAATCGGTTCCGCCTATCCCTTTGAGGAAAGAAAAACCATGATGATTAAAGGGCGCGACTTGATTTCCGGCATCCCCCGCACGTTGGTGGTGGATGATGCCGAGATCAGGGAGGCGTTGCAGGAACCAATCGGAACGATCGTCAACGCGATCAAAGTGGCCTTGGAGAACACCCCGCCTGAACTGGCGGGCGACATCATTGATCGTGGCATCGTGCTGACCGGCGGAGGCTCCTTGCTCAAGGGCATGGACACCAGGTTCCGGGAAGAGACGAATCTGCCGATCATCACCGTGGATGATCCCTTGACCTCTGTGGTGCTGGGGGTGGGGAAAATTCTCGATGAACTCGATCTTCTGGCCAAAGTCGCGGTTATGTCGCAGGCCAACACCTTCCGGTAACGGTTCCATCCTCGATTCATGTGGATGGTCAATGTGCGTTCCCCCTACGGAGCTAGGCGCCTGGCGCTAGGATTGTTTGCGTTCATCCTGGCTGCCCTCTTCTTATTCCCCAGCCAAAGTCAGGGCCTCCTGGACTTTCTGGACGGACCAGTCGGTCAACTCGTCCGGCTGCCGCTCGAGGCCGTGGCTTCGCTCGATCAGGGTATCTCCGATGTCTGGCAGCGCTATGTCACGCTGCAAGGTGTCGAGGATGAGAATCGTCGGTTACGCCAGGATATCGAGTGGCTGCGAGGGGAGAATAATCATCTGCGGGAATCGGCATCCGCTACCCAGCGGCTCACTACGTTGTTGCGGTTTAAGGAGCAGGCTCTGCCGACGATGGTGGCGGCCCAGGTTATCGGGAAAGACGCGACGAATCGGTATCGTTCGGTGATCCTGAATAAGGGAGAGAGTGACGGGATTCACCCGGATATGGGCGTCGTTACCCCCTCGGGAGTCGTGGGACGCGTGGTCAAGACTACAGGCGGAACCTCGGTGGTCCTTCTCGTTACGGATCCTAACAATGCCATCGCCGGGCTCATTCAACGGACGAGGGACGAAGGGATTGTGGAAGGAACGCCGCAGGGAAAAGTCAGGCTGAAGTATATCCCACTCTTATCGGGCGTGCGGGACGGGGATCGGGTGGTGACCTCGGGGCTGGTCGGAGGCTTTCCCCGCGGGCTAGCCATCGGAACAATCACGGGAATCGCCAAAGAAGAGGGCGCGCTCTTCCAAACCGCTGAATTGACGCCAGAAGTCGATGTCAACCGTGTGGAGGAAGTGTTGGTCATTCAATCGCCCCAGGGACAGTCGGCAGCGGTGGAAGAGAAGACGGACAGCGCGGCGAAGTCACGACCATGAAAGTTCTCCTGTATCTCGGACTCGTGCTCTTGCTCGTCCCAGTCCAAACGACGCTGCTCCCCCATGTGAGCCTGTGGGGAATCAAGCCGGATCTCGGTCTCGTCATTGCTGCCGTGATCGGACTTATCGCCGGGGAACTCGAAGGGCTGCTCGTCGGCTTGGCGATCGGCTGGGTGCTCAATCTGTATTCCGCGGGCGATTTGTGGTTGAGTATTGTTACGACTGGCGGCGCCGGATTGTTCGCCGGACTGTTAGGGCGACAGGTGGCGCAGGTCACGCCCACGATTTTGTGCATTGGGCTGTTGACGCTCTCTCTGGCAGGGGGCGTGGTTGCCGTGTTCAGCCTCAAGAACGCCACGATGTCCGAGACCTGGTGGATGATACAGTCTGTTGTGCTGCCTCAAGCCTGCTTCGATGCGTTGTTGGGGGCAGGCGTGCTTTGGCTGATGGAACAGCGATTTGCCGTTCAACGTTTGAGGACATTCGGTCGCTTCTCGTGATGAGAAAGGGCAACGATTAACATGGCGATAGCCCGTCTTCACGATTCAGAACTCGGGGAACTCCAGCGCCGACTGGTGGTGCTTCGTGTGGGCCTGTTGCTGGTCGTCGCGCTGCTGGCCTTGCGACTGTGGCATCTGCAGATCCGCGAGGGACCCTACTATCGCGATCTCTCGGAGAACAATCGCACGCGCTCGGTTATTTTGGAGCCTGCGAGGGGGTTGATCTACGACCGAAATGGAGTCCTGCTCGCCAACAACGTGCCCAGTTTCAGTCTGTATGTTTCACTTGAAGACGTCAAAGATCGCGAGGCGTTGATTGAAACACTGACGGAATTGATCGGCTTGGACCCCGCATTGGTCCGGAAGAAGTTGGCTGTGCGAGGGGCAAAGCAACTGCCTCGGAAAATCAAAGACCGGCTCACTCTTCGCGAAGCGACGTTGATCGAGTCGCATCGCCTGGATCTACCCGGCGTCATGATTCAAGTCGAGTCGCAGCGGAATTATCCGAGCGGCGTCACGGCGTCGCACGTGCTGGGGTATGTCGGCGAGATATCGGCCGAACAATTGGATAAGCCGGAATCCGCCGAGCTTCATCAGGGCAGTATCGTCGGGCAATATGGCGTGGAAAAATTCTTCGATCATATTGTCCGGGGACAGGCCGGGCAGAAAAGCATTGAAGTTGACGCCCTGGGCCATGAGAAACGTACGGTGCTCGTCGATCAGCCTCAAGCCGGCGATGATCTGTATTTGACGATCGACGCGCGGCTTCAGAAGGTGGCGGAGGATCTCTTGGGCGAAGAATCCGGCGCCATCGTTGCCCTGGATCCGACGACAGGCGATCTTCTGGCGATGGCCAGTCGTCCAGCATTTGATCCCAATGTGCTGTCGCGCGAACTGACATCCAAACAATGGGTCGAGATCGTCCAGGATGAAGGCCGTCCCTTGAATAACCGAGCATCCCAGGGACAGTACCCGCCGGGGTCAACGTTTAAGGTGCTGATGGCGGCAGCGGCACTCGAATCGAAGACGATGACGCCCTACTCGACGGTCTTCTGCACTGGAGGCTACCAGTTCGGTAAACGCGTCTATCATGACTGGAAGGCCAGCGGGCATGGTTCCGTCGATCTCCGAAAAGCACTCATCCATTCCTGCGACGTCTATTTTTATACCGTGGGGCAGCGCATGGGCATTGATACGATGGCATCTTATGCCCACCAGTTTGGTTTGGGAGAAGAAACCGGGGTTGAGCTTCCGTCCGAACGGATCGGAACCGTTCCGTCGACGGCCTGGAAGCAGAAGGTCAAACATGAGGCATGGCTTCCCGGAGAAACCATCTCCGCCGCCATCGGGCAAGGGTATGTGACTGTCACACCGTTGCAGATGGCGAGCCTGATCGGGACCGTTGCGAACGACGGGGTGACCTATCGTCCTCGTTTGGTGCAGGCGATCATGGATCGGGAGACGGGACAACGCCAGGAAATACCCGCCGTTCCGAAATCTACATTAGATGTGAAGCCGGACACATTGAAGCTGATTCGGGAAGCGTTAGCCGGCGTGGTCACTGAAGGAACGGCGACCAGAGCCAAATCGTCGATTGTCACGATCGCGGGGAAAACAGGAACAGCGCAGACCGCCGCGCTTCGCACCGGTCCAGAAAAAGACATTCCCAAGAAGTTCAGGGACCATGCGTGGTTTGTCGCCTTTGCTCCGGTGGAAAACCCGACCATCGCTGTGGCGGTGTTGGCGGAACACATGGGACACGGAGGTTCTGCGGCTGCTCCTCTGGCGAAGGAAGTCATCGAAACCTATGTGAAGCTTAAGTCCAATGCTCCGAAAGGCAGCACAGAAGCCGCAACATCGGCTCCAACGCAGACCATGGAGGGTCGCGCGTTATGATCAATCGTGTCATGGATCGCCGCGGGCTGGACAGTTTCGATCTGCGTTATCTCGGTTTGATCTTTGTCATTCTCGGGATCGGCGTGCTCTCTATCTACAGTGTGACGCACGATCAGGGCGGACCGGGCCTTCCCTTCTACGCGAAGCAGATTGTGTGGATTCTACTCGGGATCGTCGCCTTCTTGATCATGCTGGTGTGGGACTATCACCGCATAGCCCGATTAGCGTATCCTGCCTACGCGATAATCTTGATTTTGCTGGCGGTCGTGCTTTTTGAAGGGAAGACGAGTCGGGGAGCCCAGCGCTGGATTCCGATCGGGCCGTTTGCATTTCAACCGTCGGAGTTTGCGAAACTCGTCCTGATTCTCGTCATGGCCCACTACTATTCAAAGGCCCCGCGGGTCGGGTGGCTTCAACGTGTGGTGATCCCTGGAGCTCTGATGCTGCCAGGACTGTTGTTGATCCTCAAGCAGCCGGATCTCGGAAGCGGCCTGAGTTTCATGGCGGTCTACGCGGCGATGCTGTTGATGGTCGGGATGCGATCCCAGGCGCTGGGCGTGATTCTGCTGTTTTCGCTGATGCTCTTTCCCTTTGCCTGGGAGATCATGTGGGGCTCCTTGCATGATTATCAGCGCCAGCGCATCATGGCCTTCGTCGACCCGACTTACGACCCGGGAGGCAAGGGGTATCATGCGCTGCAGTCACGCATTGCCATCGGTGCTGGAGAATTGACGGGAAAAGGACTCTACGGAGGAACCCAGAGCCAATTGAAGTTTTTGCCGGAGGGGCACACAGACTTTGTATTTTCGGTGTTTGCTGAAGAGTGGGGATTCATCGGCGTGCTG
This sequence comes from Nitrospira sp., assembly GCA_035455145.1. GTDB lineage: Bacteria > Nitrospirota > Nitrospiria > Nitrospirales > Nitrospiraceae > Nitrospira_C. Next base: position 3,453 of record DATIFR010000017.1, on the reverse strand, counting down.
GTCTTGCTGCTGTTATTCGTGGCCCTGATATGGTTGTCGCTTGAAATCGCCACGCGCGCGAAAGACGAGTTGGGCGCGCTTCTGGCGGTCGGGGTCATCTCCATGCTCTGTTTTTGCGTGGTGGTGAACATTGGCATGACGGCCGGCATGTTTCCGATTGTAGGCATTCCGCTTCCGCTGATGAGCTATGGCGGCAGCGCGACCATCATGACGATGGCCTCGCTCGGCTTGTTGCTGAACGTCAAACGGCGGCGATTGAGTTTGTTTTATTGAACGGATGTGGGTGCGGCGTCGAATGGATCGGCGCTGCGAGGTACCTGCTAATCATTGTGCGGACGACTGGTTCGGCAAGACATTGAGTGATATCGGAACCTGGGCTTTCCCGCGTTCCTTCCTCACGTCGAATCGATCGGCCCGCTGAACGGAAGGAGTCAGTATGGGTGTTGAAATTGCGATAACGGTCGCACGGGAAGAAACCCGTGTGGCGGTGTTGGACGGCGGAGTGGTGACGGATCTCTTTGGAGACCGGGCAAAGCACAAAGACTTCGTTGGGAATATTTATAAGGGAAAAGTGGCGAAGGTGCTGCCGGGCATGCAGGCGGCCTTTGTGGACATCGGCCTTGAGAAGGCCGCATTCATGCACGTGTCGGATTTGTCGATGGACGCTGAACCCGGCGATACGCTGGTGGATTCTGACGACGACGACAAAGACGGCGATGAATTGCGGCCACGGCGGGAAAGCTCCAAACCCATCGAGCAGCTGCTGAGCGAAGGGCAGGAGCTGATGGTCCAGATATCGAAGGGCCCGATCGGTACGAAGGGGCCGCGTGTGACGACGTATGTGTCGTTGCCTGGTCGCTATTTGGTGTTCATGCCCAATGTCGAACACATCGGCGTATCGCGCAGGATTGCACGAGATGAGGAACGCGCGCGACTGAAGGACATTATGAAGCGAGTCCGGCACCCCGGTTGCGGATATATCGTCCGGACCGTGAGCGAAGGAGTGAAAGAAGACGAGCTGAGGTCCGACGTGGATTTCCTGCACGTGCTGTGGCAGGACATCCGGACCAAACGCGATCAGCAGGCGGCGCCGGCATTGCTGCACACCGATCTGAGCTTAAGCTTTCGTGTGGTCCGGGATTTGTTCGGCAAAAAAGTCGAACGGCTGTGGATTGATTCACGTCAAGAGTATGAGGCCGTGCGTGACTTCGTGCAGCGATTCTCGCCGGAGCAGACGTCGCGGATTCATTTCTATGACAAGGACGAAAGCCTGTTTGAATATTTGGGAGTGGAGCAAGAAATGGCGCGGGCCCTTAGCCGGAAGGTGTGGCTCAAATCCGGCGGCTATTTGGTGATTGATCATACGGAAGCGATGACGGTCATCGACGTGAACACCGGGCGGTTTGTCGGCAAGCGCGATCAAGAAGAGACAATCTTGCGCAATAACCTGGAGGCGGCGAAAGAAGTTGCCTATCAAGTCAAGCTGCGGGGGATCGGTGGGATCATCATCGTCGACTTTATCGATATGGAGCGGGAGAAGAATCGTGACAAGGTATACCATGCCTTGGTCGACGCGATGGCATCCGACAAGGCACGGACAAGAATTTCGAGAATCTCGGATCTGGGCCTGATCGAAATCTCCCGCGAGCGGGTGCGGGAGGACTTGTTGCGATCCCTCTCGGAGCCTTGTCGGTACTGCGAAGGCCGGGGATACACGAAGTCGCCGACAACGGTGGCGTACGAAATCTTCCGCGAGATTCGGAAAATCGGTAGCGGCAACGAACAGCAGCGGATCGTGGTGGGTGCGCATCCCTCGGTGGCGGGCCTACTCCAAGACGAGGAACGTCAGGGTCTCGAGGCTCTTGAACGGGAGTGTTCCGCGAAAGTCATCGTGATGCCGGATGAACAACTACATCTGGAACAGTATGATCTTGCGGTGCTGTAGGGATGTTGGAGTATGGAACCAGCTTGGGCCAATGATTCCAGCGTCGTCTTGCTGATCGCCGGCAGGGAGCAATGGTGAGCCGCCTTGCAGAAAGAAGGACAGTGAACGCGACACTCGAAGCCTGGTTGAAGCTTCGAGCCATCGAAGGGGTCGGCGATCAGACGGTCTTGGCGTTGGTGCGTGAATGGCAAAGGCCAGAAGCCGTTCTGCAAGCATCGAACGACGAGCTCGTCCAGCGAGGTTGCAGTTCGCGTTTGGCTCGGGCGATCACACGCGGTCCCGATCCCGATGCCTGCCGGAGGATCGATCGGGAACTGGCCATGTTCCAGCGAGCCAGGATCGACGCCCGGACCATTCTTGACCCTTCTTATCCGGCCCGTCTTCGGATGATTCCGGATCCACCGCCGCTTCTCTACGTATCGGGAACATTGACCGAACAGGACGAGCTGGCCTTGGCCATTGTCGGTGCGAGGCGCGCGACTGCGGCCGGGAGGGTCCTGACGGAGGAACTAGCGAAGGACCTAGCCACTGCTGGGTTTACCGTGATCAGCGGGCTCGCGCGCGGCGTTGACGCAGCGGCCCATCGAGGGGCACTGGCTGCCGGAGGTCGTACGGTGGCGGTGCTCGGGTGCGGGATCGATCGGACGTATCCGATAGAACATGAACGGCTTCGCCGTGAGATCGAAGAGCAGGGGGCGGTTGTATCCGAGTTGTCTTGTGGATCGCCTCCGCACAGCGCACATTTTCCTCGGAGAAATCGTATCATCAGCGGACTTTCTCTGGGTGTCGTCGTGACCGAAGCCGCGATCAACAGCGGATCGTTGATCACCGCTCGCTTGGCCGCGGAGCAGGGAAGAGAAGTCTTCGCCGTGCCGGGTTTTGTGAAGGAAGAGACGAGCCATGGAACGAATGCGTTGCTGAAGGAAGGTGCTTCGTTGATCGAGAAGGCCCACGACGTGATTGAAGCGGTGCTCCCGCAACTCGACGTCTCGTTGCGCGCGCGGCTTTCATGCATGCCGGCGGAGATGAAACGCGGCGATCGTTTTGGAAATGAAGAACAGCTGGTGTATGATGCCCTCTCGTACGATCCGCTGACGGTGGATCATCTTGTCGCGCAAACTGGGTTGCCGGTGCCGCTGGTGGCGGCGTCGCTCTTGTCGCTTGAGCTTCGACAGCGGGTGCGACAACTTTCGGGACAACGCTATCTCAGGGTGTGATCGTTCGCTCAAGGACCAGGCGAGTTGCACTGATCTGCTATATTTGGTACGGATGATAGGGTAAGGTGTCGTAGGCATTGGAGTCGATATGGCGAAGTCGTTAATTATTGTCGAGTCACCCACGAAGGCGAAGACCATCACCAAGTATCTTGGGCGTGGTTATACGGTCATGGCCTCGGTCGGCCATATAAAGGATTTACCCACCAGCAAGCTCGGCGTCGATCTCGAACATGATTTCAAGCCGCAATATGTCACCATCAAGGGGAAATCGAAGGTTCTGGCTGACATCAA
>DATIFR010000016.1:0-21634 GCA_035455145.1 Nitrospira sp. | reverse complement strand
AGCTGGATCAAGGAAGCGAAGAGTCGAAGTTTCGGCCGCGCCTCCGCGACATGTATCTGCAGCAGGTGGTGCCGGCGCTCATGAAAGAGTTCGGCTATAAGAATGTCATGCAGGTGCCCAAGCTCGAGCGCGTCGTGTTGAACGTCGGGATGGGAGAAGCGATTCAGAACGTAAAGTTGCTGGAGAGTGCGGTAACCGAACTGGGGACGATCACCGGGCAAAAGCCCGTGGTCACCCGTGCCAAGAAGGCCATCGCCGGATTCAAGCTGCGGCAGGGCCTCCCGATCGGTACCAAAGTGACGCTCCGAAGCCGCCGGATGTACGAATTTTTCGATCGGCTCGTGACGCTGGCGCTTCCCCGTATTCGTGATTTCCGCGGGGTGTCTCCGAAGGCATTTGACGGTCGTGGCAATTATACGCTCGGTTTGAAGGAGCAATTGATTTTCCCTGAGATCAAGTACGACGAAGTCGCCTCCATTCACGGAATGGACATTACGATCGTGACGACGGCCCGGACGAACGACGAGGGGAAAGCCCTCTTGAAGCATCTGGGGATGCCGTTTCGAGCGTAGGGGCGCCGGCGTCCCGTGGGGACTGAAGAACGGAAGGAGTGGTTGTGTCACGATTAGCGTTGAGAAACAAAGCGGTAACCAAGCAGAAATTTTCCTCTCGGGAATATCACCGCTGTGGCGTGTGCGGCCGCGTGCGGGGATATCTGCGCCGCTTTCGGATGTGCAGAATTTGTTTTCGGTTTCTAAGCCTCCGCGGAGAAATCCCCGGCGTCCGGAAATCGAGCTGGTAGAGAGCGTGTCGTTTCGGGGCAGATTGTCTTAGGAAGGTAGAAGGATACAGCATGGTAACTGATCCAATCAGCGATCTTCTTGTTCGGTTGAAGAATGGCGCTCAACGCCGGCATGAGACGATTGCCGTTCCGGCTTCAAAATTGAAGCGCGCGATTCTTGAAATTTTGACGAAGGAAGGCTACGTCGAGTCGGTCGAGGACGGAGTGCGTGACGGGCATCCTGTTCTGAATGTGCACTTGCGATATGTGGATGAAGGCCGTCCCATGATTACGGGATTGGAGCGGATCAGCAAGCCTGGGCGTCGCGTCTATGTGGGAAGTAGGGACATCACGAAGGTCCGGAACGGGATCGGGATGTCCATCCTTTCAACGTCGAAAGGCATCATGACCGATCAGGAATCGCGCCGGAATAAATTGGGCGGGGAGATTCTTTGCTCGGTTTGGTAGGCGGTGTGGGCATTCACGACTAGCGTAGAGGCGTAGAAGACGATGTCACGGATTGGGAAAAAGCCGATAGCGATTCCAGGTGGAGTGGAAGTCAAAGTGTCCGGGTCGACCGTGTCGATCAAAGGTCCCTTGGGAAAATTGGATTGGTCGCTCGCGCAAGGGGTGGGCGTTGCGGTTGATAACGGTCAGGTTGTCGTGAGCCGTTCCAGTGATGATCGAAAACTGCGTGCGCTGCACGGGCTTGTCCGCGCGGAACTAAACAATATGATCCATGGTGTCACGAAGGGCTACGAGCGATCTCTGGAAATTACCGGAGTCGGCTATAAGACACAGATCCAGGGCCGGACGATGAGCTTCAACGTCGGCTACATCAATCCCGTCGTCTATCAGGTTCCGACGGGAATCGATGTGAAGGTGGACAAGCAGACCCTCATTAATATTAAGGGGGCCGATAAACGCTTGGTCGGTCAGGTCGCCGCGAATCTGCGGGCGATCAAGCCGCCCGACGTGTATAAGCAAAAAGGTGTCCGCTACATGGGTGAAGTGTTGCGGAAAAAAGAAGGCAAGACCGGGAAGTAGGAACTGACCATGAATACTGCTGATAAAGTACGACAGCTTGAACGACGGCGCCAACGGGTGCGTCACACGATCATGGGAACGGCGGAACGTCCCCGTCTGAATGTGTTTCGGAGCAGTTCCCACATCTATGCTCAGATCATCGACGACATCAAGGGAACCACACTTGCGGCCGCATCCTCGCTCGACAAGTCGTTGCGGAAGTCCCTCAAGTCGACCGGCAGTATTGAGGCGGCAAAAGCGGTGGGAAAGTTGATCGCTGATCGAGCGAAGGCCGCCAAGGTGACGGCCGTGGTCTTTGATCGCGGGGGGCGGATGTATCACGGTCGAATCAAGGCTCTCGCTGACGCGTCCCGTGAAGGGGGACTTCAGTTTTAGCCCAGTTAATCCTATTAGGCCCCACTGACTCTGAGTGGGTAGGGAAGAAGAGAGGCACTGCGTGCGAGTCAATCCTGATGAACTAAGCCTGAAAGACAAAGTCGTCTTCATCAACCGCGTGGCCAAAGTGGTAAAGGGCGGCAAGCGGTTTAACTTTTGCGCACTCGTTGTCGTGGGAGATGGCCATGGGTGGGTCGGGATTGGCAAAGGGAAAGCCGCAGAAGTCCCCGTTGCCATTTCAAAGGCCGTTGAACAGGCCAAGAAGCACCTCGTGCACGTCCCGCTCAAGGGGGGGTCGATCCCGCATGAAGTGCATGGCCTCTTCGGCGGCGAGCATGTATTGCTCAAGCCGGCCGTCGACGGGACAGGAATTATCGCCGGCGGAGCGGTTCGCGCGGTGGTCGAATTGGTCGGCGCGCATAATGTGATTGCGAAGACGCTTGGCCGAGGCAATCCTTTCAACACGGTTCGCGCGACGCTCGATGGTCTCACGCAATTGAGAAATCCTGATGAAGTACTTCGGCTCCGCCGACAGACGGCAGCGGAGCGGCATGAAAGGGCGGCGGTCTGATGGGCACAGCAAAGCCATCCAAAACCAGCAAGTCGGGGACCCAGGGTGTTCGTGTGACGCTGAAGCGCAGCCCGATCGGGACTCCGGAACGGCATCGTCTTGTATTACGTGGTCTTGGCCTCCGACACATCCGCCAGACCGCCGTCCATCCGGACACGCCCCAGGTCCGCGGGATGATTCATAAGGTGGGCTATCTGCTTGAGGTTGGGAAGCCATGAATCTCCATGATTTAACTCCAGCGAGAGGCGCAAAGAAGCGACGGAAGCGTATCGGCCGTGGACCGGGTTCCGGTCACGGGAAGACTGCGACCAAGGGGCACAAGGGTTTGTTAGCTCGATCCGGCGGTGGCAAGCGGCCCGGCTTTGAAGGCGGCCAGATGCCGTTGGTTCGCCGGCTCCCGAAATTCGGTTTCACCAATCCCTTCCGGACCGAGTACGCCATCGTCAACGTCAAGAGCTTTGAAAAGTGGACGGGGGTCGAGACCATCACTCCGCAGGCGATGGTCGACGCGGGCCTGGTCAAGCGGAAAAAGCTGCCGATCAAGATTCTCGGGAACGGCGAGTTGAAGAAGTCCCTCGTCATTCAAGCTCATAAGTTCAGCAAGTCTGCAGAGGCGAAGATTCAAGCGGCTGGAGGGAGAGTCGAGGTTATCGGCGGTGTTTGAGCGACTCCTGACCAGTTTTCAGAATATCTTCAAGATCCCCGAGCTTCGTACTCGCGTGCTGTTCACGCTCGGGATGCTGGTGGTGTATCGTGTCGGGGCGCATATCCCGACTCCCGGAATCAACGGGGAGGCCCTTTCCGAGTTTTTGCAGAAGCAGGGCGGCGCGCTTCTCGGGTTTCTGGACATTTTCTCTGGCGGCTCGCTGTCCCGCTTGACGATCTTTGCGCTGGGCATCATGCCGTATATCAGCGCATCGATTATTCTTCAACTGTTGACCGTCGTCGTTCCGCATTTGTCGAAGTTGGCGAAGGAAGGCGAGCGGGGACGGAAGAAGATTATTCAGTATACGCGCTTCGGGACGATTGCGATTGCGCTGATTCAGGGATTCGGCATTGCGATCGGGCTCGAGCAGATGAATCAGGGCGCGTTCGTCCTCACTGCAGGTTGGGGGTTTCGCCTCATGACCGTGATCACGCTGACGGCGGGCACGGGCTTCCTGATGTGGCTGGGTGAGCAAATTACCGAGCGAGGAATCGGCAACGGGATTTCATTGATCATTTTTGCCGGGATCGTGGCGCGATTGCCGGCGGCGGTGGCTCAAACCTTCGATCTCTACAAGGTCGGACAGCTCAACATTGTATTGCTGGTCGCCCTGGCGGCGCTGATGGTTGCTGTAGTTGCGGCCATCGTATTTTTGGAGAGCGGGCGCCGGAAGATTCCCGTGCAATATGCCAAGCGAGTTATCGGTCGTCGTGTGTATGGAGGACAAAGTACGCACATTCCATTGAAGATCAACACGGCGGGTGTCATCCCTCCGATTTTCGCCTCATCCATTATTGCGTTTCCTGCCACCATCGCAGGGTTTTTTGAAACGCCATGGGTGAAGGCGATCGGGACGCAGCTGGCCCCAGGGTCGTTGCTCTATACATTGATGTATGTCGGATTGATCGTCTTTTTCTGTTTCTTTTACACGGCGGTTGTCCTCAACCCTGTGGATATGGCCGACAATATGAAGAAGTACGGCGGGTTTATCCCGGGCATCCGGCCCGGACAACGGACCTCGGACTATATCTATAATGTCCTGACGAAGATTACGTTTGCGGGTGCGATTTACCTGGCCATTGTGTGCGTCATCCCGGAGTTCTTGATTTACAAGCTGAATGTTCCGTTCTATTTCGGGGGAACTTCTTTGTTGATTGTGATCGGCGTAGGGCTAGACACCGCACAGCAGATTGAATCGCATATGTTGATGCGCAACTACGAGGGATTCCTGGGCAAAGGCATGGCCCCGTTGCGCGGAAGAAGCGGATAACGGTTTATGCAGCTCGTGTTTCTCGGTGCTCCCGGCGTTGGTAAGGGCACGCAGGCGGACAAGGTTGCGGCTCAGTACGGTGTCCTGAAGATTTCAACGGGAGATTTGCTTCGAGAAGCGGTCCGCAATCAAACCAAGCTTGGCCTCGAGGCCAAGGGGTATATGGATCAGGGGAAGCTCGTTCCTGATTCGGTAGTCATCGGTCTGGTGCGCGACAAGCTGGCGGATCCAAGTTATGCGAAGGGATTTATCCTTGATGGATTTCCTAGGACGGTTCCCCAAGCAGAAGAACTTGGGAAAGTGCTGAACGAACGAGGATTTCGCCTCGACCGCGTGATTAATTTTCAAGTCTCTCGCGAGGACGTTGTGAAACGACTGAGCGGGCGACGAAGCTGTCCGAAATGCCAGGCCACATATCATGTGGATTTTGCTCCTTCGAAGAAGGGCGGCCTGTGCGACCGGTGCGGCGAAGCATTGATTCAGCGAAGCGATGATCAACGGGAGGCGATCGAGACGCGGCTGAGAGTGTATGAAGAACAGACGGCCCCGTTGATCAGCTTTTACGAGAAGAAAAATATGTTGTCACATCTCGATGGTGCGGGATCCGTTGAGGCGGTGTATCAGGGCCTGACGAAGGTGCTGGTGGCGTACAAGACGGCATGATCATTCTGAAAACGCCTGCTGAAATCGAAGTGATGGCAGAGGCGTCGAGAGTGGTGGCTGAGGCACTGGAGATCGTTCGGAAGGAAGTGCGTCCAGGCATCAGCACCGATGACTTGGATCGGATCGCCGAAGAGGCGATTCGGGCCAGAGGGGGAACCCCGGCATTCAAGGGGTACCGGAGTTATCCGAAAACCCTTTGTGCATCGGTGAACGAGCAGGTCGTTCATGGGATCCCGTCAAAGCGGAAGCTCAAGGACGGGGATATCATCGGCCTGGATCTCGGTGCCATCGTCGGCGGGTTCTATGGTGACTCGGCAGTGACGGTGGCTGTCGGTCGGATTTCCGAGGCGACCGCCAAACTGGTTCAAGTAACGGAAGAAGCGCTCTACCTGGGGATTCAGCAGGCAGTGGTCGGCAATCGGTTGACGGATATTTCGCATGCCGTTCAACGTTACGTCGAATCCGCGGGGTACTCGGTCGTCACGGAATTTGTCGGGCACGGAATCGGCCGGCAGCTGCACGAAGAGCCGCAGGTTCCCAACTACGGGAAGCCTGGACAGGGACCACGATTGCAGCCGGGAATGGTGCTGGCAATAGAGCCCATGGTGAATATGGGCGGGAGTGCCGTGCGAGTTCTTGAGGATCGGTGGACGGCGGTGACGGCAGATGGAAGTCTCTCCGCCCACTTCGAACATACGATTGCGATACAGCCGAATGGTCCGGCCCGCGTTCTGAGTCAGCGTTCAGAGCGTGCAGGGTAAGTCGACAGGGAAGAGGAACAGGAGTACGTGGCGAAAGAAGACATAATCGAAGTACAAGGTTCGGTTGCGGAAACATTGCCCAATGCAATGTTCCGGGTGAAGCTCGATAACGGCCACGTGATTTTGGCACACATTTCAGGAAAAATGCGGATGCACTTCATTCGTATTCTTCCCGGCGACAAGGTAACGGTGGAAATGTCGCCCTACGATTTGACCAGAGGCCGTATTACCTATCGTTTCAAGTAGCGGGAGCATTGGAGTCCATATGAAAGTCAAATCATCCGTAAAGCCAATTTGCGCGAAATGCAAGGTCGTTCGTCGACGAGGGGTGGTTCGAATTCTGTGCGATAACCCTCGCCACAAGCAGCGCCAGGGCTGATCATGGTTGTGGGGCTGGTCGGGGTAGTGGCCCGCGATCAGAGAAGAAAGGATTAACAGGACATCATGGCACGTATTGCTGGCGTCGATTTGCCGAGGGATAAGCGGGCCGATATCGGCTTGACTTACATTTATGGGATCGGACGGGCGGCCGCTTTGCAGATTCTCAAAGAGGCCGGGGTTGACGGGTCGATCCGTGTCAAGGATTTGAGTGAAGACAAGATCGTTAAGCTGCGTGAAATCATTGAGCGTGATTACCGGGTTGAGGGTGACCTCCGCAAGGAAGTCTCGCTGAATATCAAGCGGTTGGTTGATACGGGCACCTACAGAGGTTTGCGCCATCGTAAAGGGCTGCCCGTGAGGGGACAACGGACCAAAACCAACGCCAGGACGAGAAAAGGACGGCGTTCCGGCGTCGGCAGCAAACCAAGACCAACCGCGAAGGCGACGCCAGGCGCATAACCCTCTGAGAAAGAAGTAAGGAGTTCGTATGAGCGTCAAGAAGGGTAAGAAAAAAGAACGGCGGATCGTTCAGAGCGGAGTCGCTCACGTCCAGGCGTCGTTCAATAATACGATCGTGACGATCACTGACTTGAGCGGGAACACCGTCGTCTGGGCCAGCGCAGGCAACCAGGGCTTCAAGGGATCCCGCAAGAGCACGCCGTTTGCCGCTCAACGTGCCGGTGAAGCCGCAGCCCGGAAGGCGATGGAAAGCGGGATGCGGCAGATCGATGTCTACGTGAACGGACCAGGATCCGGCCGCGAATCGGCCATCCGGTCGTTGCAGGCGGCAGGGCTCCGCATCAATTTGATCCGTGATGTGACGCCGATTCCTCACAATGGATGCCGGCCTCCCAAGCGGCGGCGCGTCTAGGTGGACGGAAGTAAGTTGTGAGCAGCAGTAACATGGACGCCGGAATTACCGCGTCCAGTAACCGGAGGTAGAGCAGTGGCTAAGTATCGCGGTCCAGTCTGCCGGTTGTGCCGGCGCGAAGGTGAAAAACTATTTCTCAAAGGCTCGCGGTGCATGACCGAAAAGTGCGCCATCGAGCGACGGAGCTATCCACCGGGACAGCACGGACAGGGTCGCCCGCGGACTTCAGACTATAGCCTCCAGTTGCGTGAAAAGCAGAAGCTGCGGCGCATCTACGGTCTCCAAGAAAGGCAGTTCCGCGGAGTGTTCGAGCGGGCCGAGCGGCAAACCGGGGTTACGGGCGATGCGTTGTTGCGTTTACTCGAATGCCGTCTTGACAACGTCGCGTACCGTTTGGGGTTCGGGGCTTCGCGGAAACAGGCCCGTCAGGTTGTGAGTCATGGTCATCTCACGATAAACGGGAAGAAGATCACCGTGGCCGGTGCGCTCGTGAAGGCCGGCGATGTGATCGAAGTGCGTGAGCGGAGCCGGAACCTGGCTGCGATCCAGGCCGCGCTGGAATCCGTCGACAGCCGGGGGATTCCCGATTGGCTGGAACTCGATAAGGGCGCGTTCAAGGGCATTGTGCGCTCGTTGCCGGCGAAGGAACAGATTACGTTGCCGGTGAACGAACAGATGGTGGTGGAGTTGTATTCTCGATAGTGATTGGTCCGGTAGAGCGGGGCTGTTTTTGAGGACATGACGCTCTATCCTAATGTGATAGTCAGTCGATGGTAATGAAGGGGGAGTCATGATCAAAGCGATGAAAGACTTTCAGGTCCCGATGCGGGTGGAAGTCGACAAGGATGCGCATTCCCCAACATTCGGCAGGTTCACCACCGAGGCGTTTGAGCGGGGGTTTGGCACCACGATCGGGAACGCCCTTCGGCGTGTCTTGCTGTCGTCGCTCACGGGCGCCGCAGTCACGACGGTGAAAATCGAAGGGGTGTTGCACGAGTTCTCGACAATTCCAGGCGTCACGGAGGATGTGACGGCCATTATCCTGAACATCAAGAGCCTGCGGTTGGCGCTTCATACGGACAAGCCGAAGACTATTCGCTTGAAGAAGAAAGGGCCGGGCGAGGCCAAGGGATCCGACATCATTCATGATGCGGATGTCACGATTCTCACGCCGGACCTGCATATTGCCACGCTGGATAAGGATGCGACCCTGGACATCGAAATGACGATCAAGCACGGGCGCGGGTATGTCCCGGCTGAGCGCAACAAAGAGGAAGGGTTGCCGATCGGCGTGATCGCGATCGACTCCGTTTTTTCCCCGATCAAGCGAGTGAACTTCCATGTCGAAAATGCGCGGGTCGGTCGTATGACCGACTACGACAAGCTGACCATGGAAATCTGGACCGATGCCACCATCAGTCCGCGCGACGCTCTATCGACTGCAGCCGGCATCCTGCGCGAGCATTTGGATATCTTCATTAATCCTGAGGAGCGCGCAGAAGGAAAGAGCGAGGCCGGGTACGAGGAATCGCAGCGGGAAGTGAACAAGAATCTTTTCCGCAGTGTGAATGAGTTGGAGTTGTCCGTCAGAGCCGCCAATTGTCTGAAGAATGCCAACATCAAGACGATTGCGGATCTGGTGCAGAAGTCGGAAGGGGAGATGTTAAAGACAAAGAATTTCGGGAAAAAGTCTCTCAATGAAATCAAGGAAATCTTGTCGGAGATGGGGCTTTCGCTGGGCACGAAGGTGGATGCAACGTCGCCTCACAATGGGAGCCCGAAGTCAGAGTAATTCCTGAGCCAAGGGGAACGCTGTGCGACACAGAAAAAAAGGTCGACAACTCGGGCGCCAAACCAAGCATCGATGGGCCCTGTTTCGGAGTCTCGTAACGTCTTTGCTGGACCACGAGCGAATCGAAACCACGGAGGCAAAGGCCAAAGAAATACGCGGATTCACTGATCGCATGATCAGCCTCGGGAAGGAAGGGACGCTTCCCGCACGCCGGCGCGCCCTCGGATTCCTGCGCAGCAAGGCCGTCGTGTCAAAGCTGTTCAGTGATGTCGCCGGGCGCTTCAAGGATCGTCCGGGAGGCTATACTCGAATCGTGAAAACTCGCCGGCGGATCGGGGATGCGGCAGAGATGGTCGCCATTGAGTTGGTCTCGCGTGCAGAACCGGCGACGAAGAAAAAGTCGGCCGCCGCGCCAGCGCAGTCTCCGGCGGGAGAGTCTGAAAAGTCGGCATAGCGTCCAAGCAAGACGCGACGCTTGTGACACGTCCGTGAAGCGACTCCCACGTGGAAACATGTGGGAGTCGTTTTGTTTTCAGATCCCCGATGACGTTTACTTGACCCGCCATGCATGCTACGATTATGCAAGATTCGTTCTGTTGATCGTATGTTGGGAGAATTGCTAGCGCATGTGGGAACTTGTAGCGAGGCGGATGCTTCTCGCGGTGAGTGTGATCTTGGCGGCGTTTCTTGGCTATCTCCTCTTCATGAATGCGGATTCAGTACCCACCAGCCAGTCAGCTCCCCCGGGATCAATCGAACAAGCGGATGCCAGGATTTCGGAGTTCACCTTCACCCAGTCGAAAGGTGATGTCATTCAGTGGCAGGTGCAGGCCAAACAGGCACGGCTCTTTGAACGGGAGAAACGGGCTTTGCTCAGTGATGTGGATGTCACACTGTATGGAGCGAAAGGTAAGGAACTGACCGTATCCGGTGAGGAGGGAACCCTCGACACCGGAACAAAGAATTTCGTATTGGCCAATCGCGCGGATCCGCTGGTCGTTGAAACCGTGAGCGGATACACGATTTACACGAACCATCTGGTGTGGACTGATGAGACGAAGGAAATTCGTACGGATGATCCCGTGCGGATTGTCGGGCACGGGCTTGTGGTGACGGGACGTGGGTTACTTGGTCGGATGCAGTCGGAGGAGTTTGAGGTTTTAGAGGATGTCCATGTGGATTTATCTCCTGCTACTTAATGCTCTTGTGTTCGGAGCCGCGCCGCTCGCGCATTCAGCTGAGTCCGGGCTGGCAAAGAAGACCGGAGAAGCTCCTGCCGTTTCGACGACCATTACCGCCAAGAAGATGACGGTGCGGAACAAAGACAGCCAGGCGGTGTTTGAGGGAACGGTGGTGTTAACCAGGGGGCCGCTGATCGTCTACTCGGATAAAATGGTGGTGATGTTTCATTCGCAGGACAATGATGCCGCGCAACCCACTCTGGGAGGGCGGGATCGAGGCGACCAAACCAAGAGCCCCTCCCTGCCCAAGGGGAGCGACGCGATGCCGGCGGTGTCCAATCGATCGGTGAGTCGGGTCGAGGCGACGGGCCACGTGAAAATCGAGAAAGAAAACGGCAACGCGACCTGTCAGAAGGCGGTGTACTTCAGCCAGGACGAAAAGATCGTCCTGACGGGAGACCCGGTGGCGTGGGAGAAGGGGACGCGTGTCAGCGGGAAGCAGATCACGATGTACCTCGCGGAAGATCGGAGTGTCGTCGAGGGAGGCTCCCACGTACGAATTGAGGGGGAGGGGAAGAGCGCGCCATGACTCAAGGGGTTCACACCGGTTCAGAGTTGCTGGCCGAATCGTCCTCCTCGAAGCGGGTTGGGTGCTTACGGGCCAGCGGGCTCATGAAGAGTTTTCGGGGCCGCAAGGTCGTCAAGGGCGTGGCAATTGAGGTTCGTGCCGGGGAGGTGGTAGGACTATTGGGCCCGAACGGAGCCGGTAAGACGACGATCTTCGACATGATGGTGGGGCTTTGCCAGCCGGATGAAGGAGAAATTACTTTCGACGGGGAATCCGTGACCAGCCTGCCGATGTACAAACGGGCCCTTCGGGGAATCGGTTATCTGCCGCAAGAATCCTCGGTCTTTCGCCGGCTTTCAGTAGAGCATAATGTCTTGGCGATCCTGGAAATGCTGGGGTATGCTCGTGAGGAACGAACTCAGCGCGTGGACGCGCTCCTTAAGGAACTTGACCTCGTGCACATTCGGAGAAGCATGGCCTATGCCCTTTCGGGGGGAGAGCGACGTCGATTGGAGATCACGCGCGCATTGGCCACGGATCCGTCCTTCATGTTGTTAGACGAACCGTTTGCAGGCATCGATCCCATCGCCGTGGCGGACATTCAGCAGATCATTACACGGTTGAAAGAGAAGGGGATTGGTATTTTGATTACAGACCATAACGTGCAGGAGACGCTCTCGATCACAGATCGGGCCTATATCATCAATGAAGGACTGATCCTGGAGTCGGGATCGCCGGATGCCATCGTTAAGAGTGAAACCGCCCGTGCTGTCTATCTGGGAGACCGGTTTAAGTTGTAGCGGAGCAGGTTGTCGACAATGAAACTGCGACTGGATCTGAGGCTTAGTCAAAAGTTAATTATGACGCCGCAACTGCAGCAGGCTATCAAGCTGTTGCAGCTATCTCGACTGGAACTGCAACAGAGCCTCGCGCAGCATCTCCTGGAAAATCCCCTTTTGGACGAAGTACAGGCGGAAGCCGAAGAGGCGGAAACTGCCAGCGATGAGGAAAAGGCTGAAGAAGCGCCGGCTCCGACCAGCCAGGACCAGCCTGACGAGGGTGGCACGCCTGAGGAACGGGGTTCGCCGGAAGAATCCACTGCCTCCGGGTGGGAGGAGTATTTCGGGAGTGATCGTCGAGCCGGCGACTCCGAGTATCCCTCCTCTTCACAGGAGGAGTTTCCCTCCTATGAGCAGACAGTGGCGAAGGCAACTTCTCTTGAGGAGCATCTCCTCTGGCAATTGTCCATGTCAGGACTGTCAGACCGCGAAAAAGCACTCGGTCGTTTGATCATTGGTAATCTCGACGATGACGGGTATCTCCGAATTGCACTCACCGAGGTGGTGGCAGGAACCGATTTCACGGAAGCCGAGGCCGAGTCGGTCCTTAAGGACATTCAGACATTTGACCCCACTGGGGTAGGTGCGAGGGATCTTCCCGAGTGTCTCTTGCTTCAGTTGGGCCATTTGGGCCGCAATCCGATCGGCTCACTAGGGTCACGGCCCGGAGCGCTTAAGGGATCAATCGTTGAAGGCATTATTCTTCATCACCTGAAAGACCTCGAAAAGAAGCAGTACGCCAAGATTGCCAAGGCCCTGAATGTAACGGTGGAAGAGGTTTTCCAAGCCACCAAAGTCATCGAAAATCTCGAACCCAAGCCGGGCCGGCCGTTCACGAACACACAGAACTATGTCATCGTTCCTGATGTGTTTGTGGTCAAGAATGAAGGGGAGTGGGTGGTGCTTCTGAATGACGATGGGCTCCCGCGCATGCGGATCAGCCCCTACTACAAGCAACTGATGGCTTCGGGGCAGGGCGGGAGCGCTGAGACCAAGGCCTATATGGATGAGAAACTGCGGGCGGCTCAGTGGGTTATCCGGAGTATTGAGCAGCGCAACAAGACGATCGTAAAGGTTGTGTCGAGTATCGTGAAGTTTCAGGAACAATTCTTCGAGCACGGCGTTCAGTATCTCAAACCCCTCGTGCTGAAGCAGGTGGCTGAGGATATCGGTATGCATGAGTCAACGATCAGCCGCGTTACAGCCAACAAGTACATGTATTGTCCGCAAGGCATGCTGGAACTGAAATTCTTCTTTAATGCGGGCCTGCAGCGCGCCGACCAGCCGTCAGATATGCATTCCTCCGTATCGGTTCGGGAAATGATCAAGAAAATGGTGGCGGAGGAAGATACGAAGCGGCCATTGAAGGATGAGGAAATAGCCGCTCGGCTTCGCACTCAGCAAGTGCTCATCGCCAGGCGAACCGTCGCTAAGTATCGAGCTGAAGAGAACATCCCGTCAGCCAGCCAGCGAAAACGCTTCTTCTAAATCCTCGTGATCGCGTCATGCCTCATTTATCTTATATTCGGGGGAGGGTATGAAACTTAGAATTACCGGTCGACATATGAATGTGACTCCTGCGCTTCGGGACTATGTGGAGACGCGGTTCGGTCGCCTGGATCGGTACGGGTTAAAGGTGGGATCCCTTCAAGTCGTGTTGGGAGTCGAGAAGCTTCAACACAAGGCAGAGGTAGTCGGAAACGTAAACGGTAAACGTGTGCAGGCGAAGACGTCGACTCGAGAGATGTATGCGACGATTGATGCGCTTGTGGATCGGGTTGATGCACAGTTTAGAAAGTGGAAAGAACGGCTTGTGAATCATAAGCCGAGTAAGTCCAGAAAACCGCGGGTATCAGATCGGCGCACAGTTAAATGGGGACAGGAAGAGCCCACCGAAGTGGAACAACAGGCTGTTCCAGTGCTTTCAATCGATCAGGCCAAGAAGGAATTCAGTGCGCTGCCCGCCACCGCTCCATTCCTGCTCTTTATCAATGCTGAAACGGGAAGAGTGCAGATGGTGCAGCGATTGATCAGTGGACGACTTGCTGTAATCGAACCCTACCCCGAGGGTGGTCGGGCACGTGTTCTCTCTCCTTTGATGCCGTGAGGAGAGTGCGAACGCGATTCACCTCAGCCGTCTTCGGTGCCTTTCCTGTTCCACTGAATGTCGCTTGTTCAGTTCCGCCGAGGCGGATCCATCTGATCAGAGCATAGCAGCGCAATGGCACGGCTCAATCTCGTCATCATCAGCGGATTGTCCGGATCCGGTAAGTCACACGCTCTCAAGGCGTTTGAGGATGCCGGATATTTCTGTATCGACAATCTTCCCCCCGCGCTGCTGCCCACATTCGTTGAACTCTGTAACCAGCAGAATGGCGAGATCGCCAACGTGGCGCTCGGCGTTGATGTACGTGAGCGCGTATTTTTTTCCGATCTCGTTGGCATTCTTGAGCGTGTGAAGGGACTCGGGCATTCCGTTCACTTGCTGTTCCTCGAAGCGCGGGAAGAGGTCTTGGTAAGGCGGTTTTCGGAATCGAGGCGCCCACATCCGATTTTGCCGCATCTTCCGGTGCTGGAAGGCGTCCGAATCGAAAAGGAGCGGGTCGCCGAACTTCGGCGGCACGCCGACCGGATCATCGATACGTCCGACCTTACTGTGCATGAGCTCCGAGATCTGCTGACGAAGCAGTTTCAGCAAGAGCCGACAGCCAGAAAGTTGACCATTTCATTGCTAAGCTTTGGCTATAAGTATGGCGTGCCCTACGACATCGACCTGTTATTCGACGTGCGATTTCTCAAGAACCCCTATTTCGTGCCCGATCTCAAGCCGCTCCCAGGAGACGACCCACGAGTTCGCGCGTTTGTCCTAACGGATCCCGATGCCATTGCGTTGATCGGGCAACTCGAGGGGTTGCTCAAGTTCCTGATTCCCCACTTCGAACGGGAACAGCGTAGCTATCTGACGATCGCCATCGGCTGCACCGGTGGTCGACATCGCTCCGTTGCAGTCGCCGGACGTCTCGCAGAAAGCCTCTCAGCCATGGGCTACGAAGTGGCCCTGAAGCACCGGGATATCCAAAAGTCATAGGCCTTGCCGCAACAGCGGGGATCCGAGTTTCCACCTGGGATTTCTGCTTCCGGTGGTTTTCTTGACAGGTAGAGCATATTGACTATACTTAGCCTTGTGCATATTGAAATCGGCTTTCGTAGAGCGGATTCGCAACGTGAAGAAACGCATTTCAACTTCAAAGGAAACGGGGTTCAAAACAAATCAAGTGTGTGACTTATTCGACATTTCAAAGGCGACCCTCTTTCGCTGGGAACGCGAGGGAGTCATCTCCGGGCCTCCTCGTGATTGGAGAAACTGGAGGCTGTATACGAGAAAGAATGTGGATGAAATCAAGAAAGTTATTCGCGCACGGAAGATTGTCGTGTAGGGTGACAGGGAATACACATGCTGACCTCATTTAAAAATATCTTCGAAACGGACATTGTCTCGTTGCTCACTCCTCGACGGCAGCTCGTGGGGCTTGATATCGGATCAAGCGCGATCAAGCTTGTACAGTTGAAAGAGAGCAAGGGGCGGTACTTTCTTCAGAAGTTCGGGGTGAAGCCGCTTGAGCCGGAAGTGATCGTCGATGGGACCGTCATGGATGAGGGACGAGTCGTGTCGGCCATCCGGGAATTGTTCGATGAGTCCAAGGTCAAAAACAAGCATGTGGCGATTTCAATCTCCGGGCATGCCGTAATCGTAAAGAAGATCAGTCTGCCTCCCATGCCTGATGAAGAGTTGGAGGGGCAGGTGAGATTGGCGGCCGAGCAGTACATCCCCTTCGATATTAATGAGGTGAACATCGATTTTCATGTCCTGCCTCCAGACCCTTCCGGAGATGCGCAAGGGGACATGTCCGTCATTCTCGTCGCTGCCAAGAAGGATAAGATCAACGAGCTGACCGAACTCGTCAAAGGCGCAGGCCTGACCCCGATGGTCATGGATGTCGACGCCTTTGCCATCGAAAACATGCATGCGATCAACTATCCGATGGCTCAGGATGAAACGACTGCGCTGGTCAATCTTGGTGCCAGCGTGATGAACGTAAACATTATTCGCGCGGGGGTGTCCTTATTTACCCGGGATATTCCTCTGGGCGGCAATCGCTATACCGAGGCCATTCAACGCGAAATGGGCATGTCCTACGAAGAGGCTGAAGAGAGTAAGAAGGGCGAAGGTTCCACCGATGTGAATGCGGTGTCACTGGGCAATGTCATTGATAGCGTGAACGGAGAAGTCGCCTCAGAGATAGCAAGAACAGTGGATTATTTTAAGACGTCCATGGCAAATGCGGAACTTGATCGAGTTCTCGTGTGCGGAGGTGTGGCAAAGGCCAAGGGGCTGGTCCAGCAGTTGGGCGATCGGATGCAAACTCCGGTGGAGGTCGCCAACCCCTTTGCTGAGATTGATGTCACAGGAAGCGACTTTGATCCGGACGCGTTGGCCGAGTTGGCTCCGTTGGCAGCAGTTGGTGTGGGGTTGGCGTTGAGAGCTGTGGGGGATCGATGATTCGGATTAATTTACTTCCCGGGCCTAAGGGAAGACCGGCAAAGCCTCAGTATGATTCGCGTGCCCAGGCGCTTCTCGGCGTTGGCGTGATTCTAATCACCGTTGCCGGCTGCTGGTGGTATTCAGCCTCTCTGGATAGTGAAATCGAAGCACGGCAAGAGGAGAAACGAGATAAAGAAAAGCAAGTAGCTCAACTGAAAGAGCAGGTTAAGCAGGTTCAAGATTTTGAACAGAAGAAGAAACTTCTGGAAGATAAGAATCGCATTATCGATCAGCTTGAAAAATCACGAGTGGGACCCGTCAAAGTCCTGGATCATGTAAGCCAAAGTCTGGAGCCCCTGAAGGTCTGGCTGACGAGGCTAGGTATTACAAATGAGGCCGTCGAAGTAGAGGGGAAGGCGCTCACGAACGATGATGTGGTGGAGTTCGTCAACAATCTCCGCCGGACGGATTACTTCACCAACATCAATTTGCAGGAAAGCAAAGCGACCGTTGAAAACAAGATTAATGTGTATCAGTTTAGCCTGGCATTTCGCCTGAAGGGGTAGGTATGGCACTGCCTTCACTGAATCTTGACGCGCTGCGCAATGTTCCGGCCCCTCAGAAGGTGGCGCTGCTCGTCCTCTTTGTCGGCATACTGATTGCCGGATTCTATTTCTACATTGCCGAACCGAAAACGGCGAATATTGAAGCGCTCCAGGCGGAGAACGCCAAGTTGGAGACTGAGATTCAAGCGCTCACGATAAAAGTTAAGCATCTCGACGAACTGGTGGCTGCGAATAAGCAACTCGAGATTGAATTGGCCAAGAAGAAAGAGCGGCTCCCCCCGGAAGAAGAAGCGATCATGTTATTGAAGCAGGTATCCGACCTTGGGGTTCGATTGGGGCTCGACATCAAATTGTGGAAGCCTGGGGCGCAATCCGAAGATGCCTCTAAGCTGTTCGTGAAGATGCCGGTGAATGTGGAAGTCACAGGGGTCTATCACACCGCCGCACTGTTCTTTGACCGGATTAACCGGCTTCCTAGAATCATCACGGTTTCCGGACTGAAGATGGGGTCCCCGAAGGTAGAGCAAGGGCGGATTGTATCGCAAACATCGTTTAATCTGATTGCATATGCGGCCCCCCAGGAAAAACCAGTTGCGGCCATTCCGGCACCGGTTGTCGCAGCCAAGCCGGTCCAAGCGGGAAAATAGGGAGTCGAGAAGCAATGCATAGGCATATTGAGGAGAATGGTCGACGTCAGCGAGACGGTGGAATCGTACGGGGGGTTACAGTCGTCACCCTCGGCGTCCTCCTCGTTATGAGCGGAAACCTGCACGCAGGCAGTCTCATGGTGCAGAAACAGATCAATCCTATGAGACAGGACTCCATCAAGATGTCCTCCGTCCCAGACGTTCCAAGAACGACGACTCCAACCATTGAACCATCCTCGACCGGTACGGTGGCGCAGAGTCCGTCTCAATTGCCTGCCTCAGAGGTTGGAGAGATTGGCATCGGCTTTGGCTATGACCCCTCCGGGCGACGAGATCCCTTTGCTCCGGTTGTGCAAGAACTGCAGCCGGGAAAGGCCGATGCGAATCTTCCCCCGCTGCAACGCGTTACGCTGACGGAGCTCAATCTGATCGCGATTGTTTGGGGGGCGTATGGGTATACCGCCATGGTCCAGACGCCGGAGGGACACGGGTATACGGTAAGGCGGGGGACAAGAATTGGTCAGAATAACGGGGTGGTGAGCGCGATTACAGAACGAGGCATTATTGTGCAAGAGCGATTTACCGATGTGTATGGCAAGAAGCAGGAGCGCGAGTATGTCAAGCTCCTCCATCCGAAAGAGGGCTCAGAATGAAACCACTATTTGTTAGCGCGAACAAGTTGTGTTCCACCACGCGGTTCATCGGAGCCTTGGGGATTTCCCTCATCGCCCTGAGCGCGCACGCTGAGCCGACGACTCTTGCCGAGGGAAGGACCGAACTCGCGCAAGTCGAAAAAGACATCGCCGCGTTGCCTGCCCAATCGGTTACCAAGATTGAGGTACGCCCCGCCGGGGAGCAGGTCACCGTGGTTGTCGAGGGCGATGGCCGGTTGTATCCGGACGCAACGCTGTTGGATGAGTCTCGCTTGGTCGTCGACATTCCGGCCGTGTCCTCCGCGCTTCCGCATTCCGTCGTGCGAGGCAATCATCAGCTACTGAAAAAAATCAGGGTCGGGTACCATGCCGACAAGGTCCGTCTTGTTTTCGACATTGTGGAACGTCCGGTGTTTTCTCTTGACCAGAAAGGCAACGAAGTCCTCGTCACACTCAAGCCTCGTGAGCTCGAAAGCATTGCCCCTGATGTGGCCCATTCCGGAGGCAACGATGGAGCTCCGTCATGGGACTCCCAGGAAACCAAAGCCGAACCCACGGGTCGCATCGCCCGAAGGGCGACAAGAATTGTCGGCTCCGCACAGTCCAAGTTCAGGATTCAGCCCGTTCAGATGGCGGCGGAAGCGGGGCCTGCTGAAAAGGACAGCCGGTCCGACGACGTTGTCGCAGGACAGACCCGTTTTGTGGGGCGACGAATCTCCCTGGATTTCCAGCAGGCGGATATCACAAACATTCTCAGGTTGATTGCCGAGGTCAGCGGTTTCAATATCGTCGTCGGAGAGGGGGTCAAATCAAAGGTCACCATGAAGCTTGTCAGTGTGCCATGGGACCAGGCTCTCGACATGCTCTTGAAGATGAATGGTCTCGGTATGATCCGTCAGGGGACCATCGTATGGGTGGACAGCCTGACAAATATTGCGAAGCAACAGGATGAAGAGGCGAAAGCCAAGGATTCCAAGACCAAGGCTGAAGAGCTGGTTGACCGGGTGTTCTATATCAGGAATCTTCAGGCCCAGGAACTGCAAACCTCGTTGCGCCAGTACCTCAGCCCGCGTGGCGTCATGAATGTCAGCCAGGGCAGCAATGCCCTCATCGTGAGAGATACCGAGACAAAGCTCGGGGTCATGAAGCAGCTTGTCGACGGGCTCGATTTGGAGGTTCCGCAGGTTCAGATTGAGGCGAGAATTGTTCAGGCGGATACAATCTATGCCAGAGGGTTGGGGGTTCAGTGGGGGTTCACGAATAATAACCTGACACCCAGTACCTTCAGCCAGGTCGGAAATATCACTGGTGCTCCGTATTCCACTCAGGCATCGGGCAATGCCGCCCCGCGGGACTTCTTGGTGAATTTGCCGGCTCAGGTGGGCGGGTTGCCCGTGGTGCCGGGTGTGGGCTTTACATTTGGCAAATTGGTCGAGGGATTCGCACTGGACATGCGGTTATCGGCAGGTGAATTGCTGGGTTTGACGAAAGTCATTGCAGCTCCGAAGGTCACAACGTTGGATAAGAGAGAGGCGAAGATCTCTCAGGGTGAATCAATTCCTTTCCAGACGACGTCATTACAGGGTACGCAAACGACATTTGTGGATGCCAATCTGGAGTTGAACGTAACGCCGCAGATCACCTCCCGTGACCCGAAGGAAATTGGGAAGACCATCCTGTTGCGCGTGCGCGCAACTCGAAATGCGGTCGGCGCTCGCAGCAATCCGGCCGGTCCAAGTATCGATCGGCGTGAGGCGACGACGCAGGTGATCGTCCGAGACGGGGAAACGATGGTGATCGGCGGGGTCTTCGTTGATACCCAGAACAACAACGTGCAGGGGATTCCGTATCTCTCCCGTATCCCGGTGCTCGGGTGGCTGTTTAAGAACAAGTCTGAATCGGTATCGAAACAGGAGCTGCTCATTTTCTTAACTCCGAGCATCGTCAAGATCTAGCCCGTTCCTAGATCCATCCCTCGTGCAGCTTCGGGGGAGACAGGCGTTGTGATGCCCGCGTGGCATCACAACGCTGTTTCGTTTTTATGAGCTCCATCGGAATGCGACCGCTCTCTGCCGGTTTCACCGAGCCGGAGGCGCTCTCTCAGAACCTTCGCACCGCTGAGATGATCCGCGGGCGGAGGCCATCCTTTTAGTTTTATCTAGGCTGTGCTACATTCTTCCAACCTGTCAGGATTATTGTGATATTTCAGTAGCATGTGAAGGAGTCCCGGCGTCTCATGGAATTCCGCCTGTACCTGCCGTTCAGGGTTGGTCCATGACATCGGTATCGACCGTCCCTGTCTCTCTCGGCCAGCGAAGCTACGACATTCTGATCAAGCCCGGCCTCCTGGAGAGGCTTGGAGAGCGACTGAAGAAACTGCGCGTAACGGGAAAAGTCGGGGTGGTGACCGACCGGCACGTGGCGCGCTACTACGCGAAAGACGTTCTAAGCGAGCTGAGGAGAATCGATGTTGAGGCCGTGCCCATCGTACTTGCTCCCGGTGAACAGTCCAAGACTCTGAAGACAATTGAGCACATTCTCGATGTGTTAGCCCGTCACCGGTTTGAGCGGGCCTCGCTTCTCCTGGCTCTGGGAGGTGGGGTTGTCGGAGATCTGGCGGGTTTTGCGGCGGCCATCTATCAACGCGGCATTCCCTTCATACAAATACCGACGACGCTGGTGGCTCAGGTGGACTCGAGTGTCGGAGGGAAGACGGGTGTCGACCATCGGCTCGGCAAGAATCTGATCGGCGCGTTTTATCAACCGAAAGCGGTCTGGATTGATCCCTTGACTCTTCGCACATTGCCCGCAAGGGAGTGGGTCGCAGGGCTCGCGGAAGTGATCAAGTATGGCGTGATCGCTGATGAAAAGTTCTTCGCGTATCTTCAACGGGAAATGTCTGGTTTGCTTCGGCGGCAGCCTGATATTGTCGCAGCAGTGGTGAAGCGATCGTGCGAGATCAAAGCCGACGTGGTAGCGGCGGATGAACGGGAGTCCGATCGAAGGCGAATACTCAATTACGGACATACTATCGGGCACGCCCTCGAAGCGTTGGGCGGGTATGAATCGCTGATTCATGGCGAGGCCGTGGGGATCGGGCTGGTTCAAGAGGCCGACCTCGCATGCTACCAGGGTATCTGTGAACGTAATGTTGTCGAAAACATTCGAGATGTCGTGAGGGCTGCAGGGCTGAGTGACCGTATGCCTGCCTGGCCGCCCGATAAGATCTGGAAGGCGATGCTCCACGACAAGAAGGTCTCGCATGGACAGGTTGTGGGTGTATGGCCCGAACGCATCGGGGCTGTCCGCATGGGGCCGATAGACAAGCGAGTTTTCCATCGGTGGTATACGGATTCGTGCTCCACGGTTGCGCGGAACAGGTCTCTCCGCAAGGATTCTCTTCAGAGGTTGAAATAGGC
>DATIFR010000015.1:0-5901 GCA_035455145.1 Nitrospira sp. | reverse complement strand
AGGGTCGTGGAGATCCGACGACCATGCAGCTTGACGTACTCGATGTCGCGGCTGGCTCGCAGAAAGAGGGCCCTATCTCCTCCGCGCTGTGACATGATTCGGCTCATCGAGTGAAGTCACTGTGCGTGAGCCCGTCCGTTCAACCCTTGCACCACGGGCTTGGCTGTGACCACTCACCATCGTGCTGTGAGAGGAGCGTCCCTGCTTGGGAAAGACCAGGGGAGGCAAGAGTCCTCGCGAAATCCGTGCGGTATCATGAACGAACCTACACGGTCAAACGGGCCCGTCCTTTCGCTCGACGACGAGCCAAGACCTTCCGACCGTTCTTCGTGCTCATGCGTTTGCGAAACCCGTGCTCGCGCTTTTTCTTGAGATTTGAAGGCTGCTGAAACGTAAACGACATAGGCTCTCTCCTTCGAAGAAATTCTGATGAACGTGGCATTATAGGGGGGACAATACCCCCTGTCAAACCACCGCAGAGAAGCCGCCCCGCCTTAGGTGAATGGCGAAATGAATGACTTCCTTAGGGGACAGAACGAAGTTCGAATTGCCGTAACCCCTTGATAACCCTTTTCGAATGAGGCGCTTTTGTGGATCTTTTTGCGTGACTGGGCTAGACTGCCACAGACATTTTATAACTACGAATCGTCCCACACTGTAAGTTGTTGCAAGAATAGGAGGTTGCACAAGATCTAGCTCGCGAGCTTCTGGCATCACCCTTGCGAATTTCCTTCGAATTCCCAGGCATTCAGACTATGGGAGTCGAAGTCGCATTAAACACCGACTTCCTGTCGGCCCTTGGAGGAGGAAACCCATCATGAAACTATACAAGCCGATGCTTCCGATTCTCTGCACCATGATCCTCGCGACTGGATGCGCACAGCCGCCTACCGATCAGATAAACGCCGCTGAGCAAGCCGTGAAAGACGCCGAGCAGAGTGGCGCAGCCACCTATGTGGCGAACGACTATGCCAAGATCGAAGGGCTGATGGGGGCCCTCAAGAAGGAAGTCGCGGATCAAGATGCCAAATTTGCATTACTGCGCGATTACGGAAAGGCGGAACAACTTGCGGCCACGGCCAAAGCTGAAGCCGAACGTGTGAAAGCTGATGCCATCAAGAAAATGGAAGAGGCAAAGCTTGCCGCCATGCAAGCCTATCAGGCCGCCCAAGATACAGTGAAAACAACGCAGGAACTTGTCGCTAAGGCACCAGCCGGAAAGGATCGGGCAGCCCTTGAATCGATCAAGACCGATGCGGATGCACTCAAAGCCTCGCTGAATGAGGTGCAGATGCTGATCGATAAAGCGGATTACCTGGGAGCGCAGACCAAGGCTAAAGCCATTCAAGAGAAGGGCCAGGCCGTGTCTCGGGAGATCGAAACCGCACTGGCCAAGATTGGGAAAGGGAAGGCCTCGACCCCGAAGAAAAAATAAGGGTTGTTTGAACGTTCGATGAATCGTGATCATTCATACATCGCTGGACTGACCCGCTGGTGGGGGGCCGTGGCATTCGCCGGCTTCCTCGCCGGCTGTGCGGAGGCTGTTCCTCAAGAGGTGATTGATGCCGTGGAGTCCGTTGACCAGGCCTTGATGCGGTTGCGGGCAGCCGAAATCGCACCGAGTGATTACGGCAGCTTCGCTCGGCAGTGGGCGACCCTCAGAACCCGCGTTGAAGCAGAGGAAGACCTCATTCGCTGGCCCTGGGAATCAAATGACTTGGAGCTCGCTCTTCGGCACCTACAAGAAGAGGGATCGCGGACCGTTGCACGGCTCACCGAACAGCAGGAAACGCGCCGCCGCTCTGCTGAACTTCAGCTGGCCCACATCGAGAACCGAGCCAAACTGATTTCAGTCCAAGTCAGTTCCATTGATAGCCGCCTCGTCCTGGGACAGAAACCTGTAGAAACCGATCTTCTGCTGAAACAGGCACGCACCTTCTATGAGCAAGGACTCTATGGCCAGTCTCTTGAAGCCTCCGACCGCGCATCACGGAATCTCGAGACTCAGGCTGCCCTCCTCAGCCGCGAACTTGGGCGGTACGCCAACCATCATCATATCGTCCGATGGCAGCAACTGGCGAAAGACACGGTTGAATGGTCGAAAACCCACCGAGCGCCGGCCATTATCGTCAGCAAGGCCGAGCGAACCTTGACGCTCTACCGAAACGGTCAGAAAGTGTTATCATATCCTGTCCGCCTCGGGTTCAACGGCATCAGGGAAAAGCGCTATCAAGGCGATGGCGCCACTCCTGAAGGTCGATACCGCATTACCAGCAAACGGGGACAGGGGCAGACACAGTTTTATCGTGCGTTGGTGCTGGACTACCCCAACGAGGCGGACCGGCGACGATTCGTCGTTGAGCGGAAAACGGGCAACATCCCCGCATTACGAGGGATAGGCGGCCAGATTGAAATCCACGGAGTCGAAAACGAATTAATGGCCCAAACGTTGGGTTGCGTCATGCTCGAGAATCCCCATATGGCCTTCTTGTTTGACCGGGTCGAGAAAGGGACCCCCGTCACAATCGTGGGGGCCCTCCATGAACAGAATGCCGTGGCACTGGCGCTCGCCAATCTCAGCGCGCACAGAGATGAAACGTAAGCGGAACCCATGAATCGCGTTGCGATCTCGCTCTGGTCAAGCCTCATCGGCCTCGTGCTCCTCACGCTGGCCCAGAGCAGCGGGCTACCGGTCACAGACGCCTCTCTCGTCCAACCGTCCACCATCGACCCTATGGCCCTGCACGCCCTCCAAGTTCGCTACAAGTCCTTAGCCAAACAGCTGACACAGCTCATGCCGGCTCAGCCATACATCCTTGTTGATACGGCAAGAAATCACCTCTACATCAAACGACGCGATCAAGTGATGCTGGACGCGCTCGCCTCAACCGGAAGCGGCACAATCCTCGATAAGCCCGGCGAGACGAATGGCCAGTGGATTTTTGATACCCCGCGGGGAGAGTTTTCCATCCAATCCAAGTTGATCAATCCGGTCTGGGTGAAGCCCGATTGGGCCTTTATCGAGGAAGGGCTGGAGGTTCCCAAAACCCAGGCAGATCGAATCGAACCGGGTGTGTTGGGAGAATATGCGCTGGGTTTTGGCAAAGGCTACTTTATCCACGGCACGCTCTACACACGCCTCCTCGGGAAAAACGTGACCCACGGCTGTATCAGACTCAATGATGACGACCTCAAGAGTGTGTACCGGCTGGCAAGAGTCGGTACTCCAATCCTCATCTTCTGAACCGCGTCCCTCAGCACGCACCCCCATGAGAGTTCCCTTCGCAGCCCCAATTATTCTGCTCCTGTTTCATTCACTCGCCTGGGCGGCCGAACCGGAAGTCATTCCTCATCTGGACTCCAATGACCCGGTTGCGCTCCGGGAAGCGATCAGGCTCCTTGATGAGGAAGTCAAACTCGCCGCGCGCCCTCAAACGTATGTCGTGATTGATCTCGTCACCAACGCCCTTATTATTAAGGGCCGGGGCGTCGAACTTCACCGCCTCCCGATTCAACAATGGACAGCCTCTCGACTCGAGAACATCACATCAACCTTCCGCCTCCGAGAACGACCTCCTGTCAATCGCCCCAAAATTGAGCCGGCTGGCGGAGCAGAGCGGTCACCCATCTCGCTCGACGACATGCCAAGCGAATTTTCCCTGAGCTTTACCCCCTCCCTGACAGTGACGATTGAACCCTTCGCGCCAGACAATCCCTGGCGATGGTTGGCATTCAAAGGACAAGAATGGTGGCTCTGGTTCAAAGGCCGCTTCCTCGCACTGGTATCCGGGAATGCCGTTCCCTCAACCCCCTCACTCCAACTCACCCTGACCCATGACCACGCCCAGTCCTTGGCCTGGACCCTGACGGAAGGCATGCCTTTCCTCATTCGCCGGGCGTCAACACAATAGCAGCTGGCTGAGTTGTTTTGTCGTATCTCTAGGTGTCATCAGCCAGGCGAGTGTGGTACTGTTTCTTGTCACGGGAGCCAGTAACGCGAAAATCCTTACGTGGGTCCTTGAACCGGAAACCGGCGCTGATCGGCAGTTGTCGGCTGCCCTGGTGAATCCTGGAATGGGGCATCTCATCTGGTCACTGGATAGTCCGGCAGCCGCGCCGCCGACGGCTAATCGATAGCTTGTGTGCTAACGAGGAACACATGATTCTTGCCGGTGATATCGGGGGAACCAAAACGCACCTTGCCTTATTTGATTGGTCGACAGAACGCGTCGAACCGGTCCGCCTAGAAACCTTCCATAGCACCGACTACACATCCTTGGAAGAGATGCTGGAAGAATTCCTGGTTCCCCCGAAACCGCCGACTCCCATCGACGAGCTCGCACAGACGACAACCGAAAACACGGAGCCGGCCGATGAGCCCAAACCGGAAGCACCGGTGAAGATCGAAGCCGCCTGTTTCGGTGTAGCCGGTCCGGTGATACAAAACCGTTGCCACACGACGAATCTGCCCTGGGTCATCGATGGCGCCACCATCGCAAAGAAGTTCGAGATTCCTCACGTGCGCTTGCTCAATGACCTCGAGGCGATGGCGCACGGGATACTGCTCCTCCGGCCGAACGAACTGGCGACGTTGAACGCCGGGATACCACCGGCGCAGAACCAGGCGATCGCCCTCATTGCGGCAGGAACCGGCCTCGGCGAATCAATCCTCTTCTGGGATGGAACCAGCTACAGGCCTATGCCGACTGAAGGAGGCCACACGGATTTTGCCCCCAACAGCGACAATGAAATCGAGTTACTACGCCACGTTCGGAGCCAATATCTCCACGTGAGCTATGAGCGCGTCCTGTCTGGCCCGGGTCTCCATGCTATCTATGAATATGTCCGCGATACGAAGAAGAATGAACCGACCTGGCTGTCTGAGAAGATCAAAGCGGGCGACCCGGCGGCAGAAATTGCCGAAGCCGGACTGAAAGGCCAGGCCGAGATCGCGAAACAGACACTGGATCTCTTTGCCTCCATCTATGGAGCCGAAGCTGGCAACCTGGTCTTGAAAGCGATGGCGATCAATGGCCTCTACCTTGGCGGCGGCATGGCCCCCAAACTCCTCTCGAAGCTGAAGGACGGCACCTTCATGAAGGCCTTCACGAACAAAGGGCGATACAAACGATTGATGAGCAATATCCCCGTCTATGTCGTGATGAACCAACAGGCCGCCCTCATCGGCGCGGCTTCCACTGCAGCACAACTGGGACGGTCATGAGCGCCATCGATCTCGACGCCTTGAAACGCGCCGCAGCCCTCGAGGCTGTGGGATACGTCAAAGACGGAATGGTCGTCGGCCTGGGAACCGGCTCAACCGCGAAGCATATGGTGCTCGCGTTGGGAGAGAAGGTGAAGGCAGGCATGACGCTGCGGGGCGTGCCGACTTCGCACGAAACTGCCGCACTGGCAAGGCAGTCCGGCATTACGTTGATCGATAGTGACAATCGCTGGGTGATCGACGTGGCAATCGATGGCGCAGATCAGGTCGATCCCGGCTTCAACTTAATCAAGGGAGGCGGTGGGGCGCTTCTGAAAGAAAAAATCGTGGCGGCCTCGGCGAAACAGTTTATCGTCCTGGTTGATTACACGAAGCAAGTGCCGGTCTTGGGAGGTTCGTTCCCCCTTCCCGTCGAAATAGTTCCATTCGGGTGGGGCAGCACCGCACGAGAAATCGAAACATTCACCAAGAGCCGAGTCGTCCTCAGGGAGCGCAACGGGGCTCCCTTCAAAACCGAGGCGGGCAATCTGATAGTGGACGTTCATCTCGCACAGATTGACCGTCCACGGGATCTCGAAATCGCCCTCAACCAAATCCCTGGGGTGGTTGAGACCGGCCTATTCGTCGGCCGGACGGACCTGCTGATTGTGGGCACTCCCCATGGAACAGAAACACAT
>DATIFR010000014.1:0-1650 GCA_035455145.1 Nitrospira sp. | reverse complement strand
AGAACGACGTCGCGCGTTACGATCGCGTCATTGCTCGCGGCCATCGCGGCTTCGCGAAAGGCATAAAGCGGACTGGTCCCGATATCGCCGTAGACGACGCCAACACTGCCGAGCGAAAGCGCAATAAGGCTTGGAGGCGCGTCAGGTCCGGCACGCGTGGCAGCCGTCGTTTCACTCCCGCCGTTATTCATTGAGAATTGGCCCGCCGGTGTCAGAAGGCGGGGCTTATATCATCGCGCCATCGTTAAGAACACAGGGCTTTCCCCCAGCCTTCTATACCGCCTTTTACGGGGTCAAATTTGCGGGTAGAGGCGGTTCTTCCTTCATCAACGTAATTGTCACCCGGCGGTCGGGGGCATGGAGGGATCGTCTGGAAACAAGGGATCGGTGTCAGCCTTGCCAGCAACCATAAAAATATTGCCAGGCGGCACACCTTCCGCTTCCAGGATTTGCCGCACGGCGTTTGCTCGGTCAGCCGACAATTCCCATGGCCATATCCGGGCTTTGACGGAACCTTGCTTGAGGCCGTGTGCCCCACAATCGAGAGCCGATACGGCATCGCCTTGAGCTGTGGTGCGATCTTTTGGATGATCTTGCGCGTGCGCTTGAAAGGCTCTTTTGCGCCGTCGGGAAACATCGAACGCCCGTCCTGGTCGACATTCTCGATGGTGAGCCCCCGCTTCGTTTCCTCGAGCATGATGTGCTTCGAGACCTCGGTAATCTCCGGCATTTCCTGCAAGGCTTGGCGCAGCGACGCAGATCCAAGCGAGAACTTGTGGTCCTCCTTGAAGCGGGCCCCCATATGACCGTTGACGATCGTTCTCTTTGGGCGATGGGGTCGCGGACGCTCCGGACGGATCGATATGTGCGGCGTTCTTTAGCCTGGGGCATGTGGGAAGGCCGAGGACCTCAATAATTCCGGAATAGCGCACGCGACCCTGAACGCCGAAGGCATCCCGCATGGAACCGGCCACGACCTGGAGCTTGGCTTGATTCTGCATTGAGGCAACGAGCATCACAAAGAAACTGACCAGAAGGCCCATAAAGGTCGGCGAAGGTGACGAACCACCCATGACCGCCGCCGTGACCTGCTTCCTTACGTCTCGCCATCCTATGCCTGCAAACGCGCCGCGCTAAGCGGGTATGGATTTCGCTTCTTCCCCTTCATCCCCTTCTGTATGCCGGTGCTTTTCCGGCAAGGAAGCGAGCAGCATCTCGCACACCAGCGTTGGGCTCTTGGCTTCGCGTATCATCAAGATTCCGTCGATGATGAGTGTGTGCGGTTGATTTCCTCATCGACAAGCTTGAGGTGTAGTTTGTCAGCGATCGGCAGGCACAGGAGGTTCGCCACCGCCGCTCCATAGAACGTTGCCAGCAGCGCGACGGCCATGAATGGGCCGAGTTTCGAAGGATCGGTCACGTTGGCAAACATCTGCACCATGCCGATCAATGTTCCGATCATCCCGAAGGCCGGAGCGCAGTCCCCGACCGCACGGTAGATTTTCTGTCCTTCATCGAGATGCGCTAGAAAATTGTCGCGATCCCGCTCGAGATTATCGCGGATGAAATTTCCGTCGTAACCGTCGGCGACGAAGCGGACACCTTTGGCCAGGAATGGGTTTTCGATCTCGACCTTCTCCAGCCCGATCG
>DATIFR010000013.1:0-1714 GCA_035455145.1 Nitrospira sp. | reverse complement strand
AGCCATCAGCCATAAGCTCCGAGCAGATCCCGAATGATCACATTTCTGTATTGTGCTGAGTCCTAAGCGCTGACAGCTGATAGCAGGATTTACCGATGCTGCTCATGATCGACAACTACGATTCGTTTACCTACAATCTCGTCCAGTATTTCGGAGAGTTGGGCGAAGACGTCCGTGTCTTTCGCAACAACAAGATCGGGATCGAGCAGATCGAAGCGCTGAAACCGGACCGCATCGTCATCTCTCCGGGACCCTGCACGCCGAACGAAGCAGGGATATCCGTCGAGACCATCAGGCATTTTGCCGGTCGCATTCCGCTGCTTGGAGTCTGCCTCGGCCATCAGTCCCTTGCGGTCGCCTTCGGCGGCGAAGTTATTCGCGCCGAACGGTTGATGCATGGCAAGACGTCGATGATCAAACACGACGGCCGCACCATTTTTCGCCAGCTGCCGAACCCCTTCGAAGCCACCCGGTATCATTCGTTGATCGTCAAACGCTCCACGTTGCCGTCGTGCTTCGAGGTATCCGCGGAAACGGAGGAAGGGGAGATCATGGGCATGCGTCACAAAACACTTGGCGCCGAAGGAGTGCAATTTCATCCGGAGTCGATTCTTACGGCCGCCGGAAAAGACCTGCTCCGTAATTTCCTCAAACTGTCGTAACCCGCTTGTCCGCTCATGATTAGAGAAGCCATCGCACAATTGGCCGACCGTATCTCCCTCACCGAGAAGGAAGCGGAGACGGTGATGAGCGAGATTATGGAGGGAGCCGCCACGCCGGCACAGATCGCCGCCTATCTCATGGGCCTGCGCATCAAAGGCGAAACCGTCGAGGAAATCGCCGGCTCGGTACGGGCCATGCGCGACCGCGCCGTGAGAATCGCCATCGGTGATCCGCTGGTCGTCGACACGTGCGGAACTGGCGGGGATGGGCGGCATACCTTCAACATTTCGACCACCACCGCCTTTGTTGTCGCGGGTGCCGGGTTGACCGTCGCCAAACACGGCAACCGCTCCGTTTCATCCAAGTCCGGCAGCGCTGATGTTCTGGCGTCGCTCGGTGTGAAGATCGACCTTTCTCCCGATCGCGTCGCCGATTGCATCAACGAGGTCGGGATCGGGTTTCTCTTTGCGCCCCTCTACCACGGAGCCATGAAACATTGCGCCGGACCCCGGCACGACATGGGTATTCGCACCATGCTCAACGTCTTGGGGCCGTTGACCAACCCGGCCGGGGCCACAATTCAAATCCTGGGGGTCTACGAGCCGCGTTTGACGGACCTGCTCGGGAAGGTCCTCATGCATCTAGGATCGCAACATTGTTTCGTGGTCCACGGGATGGACGGACTCGATGAAATTACCTTGACGGATCGGACGATCGTATCGGAAGCGAAAGGCGGAGTCCTCTCGAATTATGTCGTCACTCCCGAAGAGTTCCACCTGACCCGCGTGTCACCGAGAGAACTCGCGGGCGGCTCTCCGGAAGACAACGCCAAGATCACCAAAGAAATTCTCCAAGGGCGCAAGGGGCCCAAGCGGGACATCGTCTGCCTGAATGCCGCCCCGGCACTGGTCGCCGGTCGCAAGGCCAAAAATCTGCAGGAAGGTTTTCATCTGGCTTGTCGCACGATCGATTCCGGAGCCGCCGCCGATAAGTTGGCTCGCCTGGTGGCCTTCACGGCTAAAGGGTAGCGGCCCATGATTCTCTCCCGCAT
>DATIFR010000012.1:0-3395 GCA_035455145.1 Nitrospira sp. | reverse complement strand
AGTCGAAGGGGCCATCACGCTGCGCCTGGAGCAGCTGTTTCTGCAGGCCTCGTATGTCGAGCATATCGAATCCCGGTCACTGCCGGGTGTGAGTCTCATCAAGATTTATTTCCATCCGTCGTACGACGTGAATGCGGGGCTGGCCGAAATTACCAGCCTGACCTACTCGGGGCTGCGGTACCTGCCGCAGGGGATTTTTCCGCCGGTGATCATCAAGTTTGGGGCGGCGAGCTTGCCGATCGCTGTCCAGACGACGAGCAGCGAGACACTGGGGGAGAAAGAGGTCCGGGATCTGGCTTACTTCAACGTGCGGCCCCAGTTGGGCAATGTACCGGGGATTGCCTTTCCGACGACCTTTGGCGGGACCGTGCGGCAGATCACCGTCTTTCTCGATCCGGAACGGATGCAGGCCCGCGGCATCTCGACCCAGGAAATCGTCAATGCCGTCAACGATCAAACGGCCCTTTTGCCTGCGGGCAACGTGAAGATTGGAGACTTCGACTATAACGTCTATACCAACAGCATGATCAAGATCGTGGAGGAGATGAACGACATCCCGCTGAAAGTCGTCAACGGGGTGCCGATCACCTTGCGGGATGTGGGAAAGGCGGTGGATTCCACCCAGATCCAGACAAACGTCGTTCGGATCAACGATCGCCGAGCCGTGTACCTCCCGATCATGAAACAGGCAGGGGCGAACACGATTCAAGTGATCGATGGGATCAAGGAGGTCCTGCCGAAACTCGTGGGTTTGCCAAAAGAGCTGATTGTCAAGTTACTATTTGACCAATCGATCTATATTCGGCAGGCCATTCAGACGCTCGAGCATGAAGGACTGTTGGGCGGCGGATTGGCCTGCCTCATGGTGCTGATCTTTCTCGGCAGCCTGCGCTCCACCGTCATCATTGCCATGGCCATCCCTCTATCGGTGACGGCGGCTTTCATCGGGCTGTATTTCACGGGGCACACGGTCAACATCATGACCCTTGGCGGTCTGGCCCTTGCGGTGGGGCGCCTGGTGGATGATGCGATCGTGGTAGTTGAAAACTTCCATCGCCATCTGGAAATGGGAAAATCATCCATGCAGGCGGCTGGAGATGCCGTGACGGAAGTGGCGCTGCCGATGCTGGTCATCACCGTTACCGTGTTTCTGGTATTTCTCCCGATCGCGTTCTTTACAGGCGTGATTAAATTTTTGTTCGTCCCCCTCGCACTGGCCGTGGCCTATTCGATGGTTGCGTCCTATCTGGTCGCCTTGACCGTGGCCCCGGTCGCGATGGAACGGCTTCTGCGGACAGGATATGGGCACGCGCATGAGTCTTCCCGTCGTTCAGTGTTCAGCGGGCTACAGGAATTTTGGGATCGGCTTCGTTTTTTCGACGTATTCGTGGAACACTATGTCAGTGTGTTGCGTTGGTGCCTGACGCATAAGGCAGTCGTGGTTGTAAGCGTGACGGCAGTGTTCGTGGGCTCTTTGCTCATGGCACCCAAGCTGTCCACTGAATTTTTCCCGAAGGTGGATGCAGGATCGTTCATCCTTAATGTGTCAGCGCCGGAAGGGACGAGGGTTGAGAACACCGAAGCCATCATTACCCAGGTGGAAGCCTTGATCCGCGAGGCGGTTCCCTCAGAAGAACTGGATCAAATTGTCTCCAATATCGGGCTCCCCCAAGGATGGATGGTTCTTTATACGCCAGTGAACGGGCCGCACCAGGCATTTGTCCTGGTTGCACTCAAGCGGGATCATACAATCAAAACTGATGCGGTGATCTCAAAACTCCGCTCGCGTCTCATCCAGGAACTGCCCGGGCTCAAGTTCTCCTTTCAGACCGGCGGTATCGTGAGTGATGTGATCAATTTCGGACTCCCGGCTCCTATTGACATTAAAGTCAGTGGACCGAATCTCACGGACTTAGCCGACACCGCCAACCAGATTCGAAACAGAGTGGCACTGATTCCGGGAACGACCGATGTGCAGGTCAGGCAAGGAATGGATTATCCTGAGGTACATCTGGACATCGATCGTTCCAGAGCGTCGTACGTTGGCCTTCAGGAAAAAGGCATCGTGTCGGATCTCATTACCGGTTTAAGCTCGAATGTCACGCTGAATCCTGGGTATTGGATCGATCCTCGTTCGAATAACGCCTACTTCGTCGTGACACAATTCCCCGAACAGACGTTGGTGAAATTTGAGGATTTCTTGAATACCCCGATCGTGGGTGCGCGGGTTGGTCATCCCGCTGCGACGACGATGGGAGGGAACCAGTTGCTGGGCAGTTCGTTGGCCTCTGGACAGACTCCGTTTCCCGAGCGTGTGCGGTTGCCTGGTATTGAGCGTGAGAGCGGTGCACCGATAATGCTTCGGGACCTGGCTCAGGTGACCAGGCAATCCGGACCCGAGACCGTCGATCATTATAATCTCCAACGGACCATGGACGTGTTGGTGAGCGTGAAGGGCAACGATCTAGGGAGCGTGGCCGGCCAGGTCGAGGAAGTCGTTTCACAAATTAATCATCCGAAGGATGTCACTGTGACCTTCAAGGGCGAGGTTGACAGCATGCGGGCAGCTATCGCCGGATTCGGCGGAACTCTCCCCCTGGCGATGGTGTTCATCTATCTGGTCATGGTCGGCTTGTTCAGGTCGTGGCTGGACCCGTTTGTGATCATGTTCGCCGTTCCATTGGGATTCATCGGAGTCATCTGGATGCTCTTGCTGACCAACACATCGGTGAATGTCGAGTCCATGATCGGCACGCTGATGATGATCGGGATCGTCGTCTCGAATAGCGTATTGCTTGTAGATTTTGCCAATAATCGTTTGCGTGAAGGGATGCCGCTCGAAGAAGCCGTCGTGGAAGCGGGGCGTTTACGGATCAGGCCGATTTTGATGACATCGTTAGCCACCGTCATCGGTCTCGCCCCGATGGCGCTCGGGATCGGAGAGGGGAGCGAAGCGAATATGCCTCTGGCACGTGCTGTGATCGGAGGGCTGACAGTGTCGACCTTTATGACGCTGCTCTTTATCCCCGTCCTCCATTCGATCGCACGTCGACGATCTGGGTCCATAGCGGCGCCGTAATTCATGCCGGAGCTTGATCACTTGGTGCAGAAGCTCCTGAGAAGCCGATAATATACGATGGTTCGTCTGGCTCTTAAAAACCCTTATGCTGTCGTGGCGATCAGCCTGATCGTCATCATTCTGGGCGTGGTGTCCTACCAGAAGATGGTGGTGGACATCTTCCCGGAGATCAATCTGCCGGTCGTGGCGGTCGCGACCTTCTACAAGGGCATGGGGCCTTCGGAAGTCGAAGGGGCCATCAC
This sequence comes from Nitrospira sp., assembly GCA_035455145.1. Lineage (GTDB taxonomy): Bacteria > Nitrospirota > Nitrospiria > Nitrospirales > Nitrospiraceae > Nitrospira_C. The sequence goes on along the minus strand of DATIFR010000012.1, from coordinate 74 downwards.
GCTGCGCCTGGAGCAGCTGTTTCTGCAGGCCTCGTATGTCGAGCATATCGAATCCCGGTCACTGCCGGGTGTGA
>DATIFR010000011.1:0-2026 GCA_035455145.1 Nitrospira sp. | reverse complement strand
GGCTTCGGCTCGACGCCCCGTTCACGCGTCATTCGTATGGTGGCTTAGGGGCACCCGACCGGCACAAAGCCCGTTCCAAAGATCTTAGACAGGGCATGGTAACGGGCATTGTCGTAATAGGAGTAACTCGCTCCTCGCTGATTCCTTCCCGAGAGATCTCCACCGTAGGAGGGGTCGGACCCAAAGAAGAATCCGCCGCGGGTTTTCTGATTCAAATTGAGCCATTCGCCGTACATCGAACAGACTTCGGCACGAACGGATCCGTTCGATGCCACGCTCGCCTGCCAGTCCCTTGCCCAGTCGGGAACGTTCTGCGCTCCGTCCTGCATGCCACTCTGGTTGGGGTGGACATAGCCGGGATGTTCATAGTGCGGTGCCATGGCGACTGCTGGGCGATAGGTCGGCATGTTGTCGAGTGACGGCACGATGGACAGCGGCTTGAGGTCCATCAATTTGCAACCCGCCCGTTCCTTGTTCGTATACATCGATGTACCGTCTGCTTGAGGACATTCCCACATCTTCGCGGGATCGAAATGTTCAGTCGTCTCCGCTGAGGCAGGGATTGAAGACATGGCCAACGCAATCGCGGCGACCAGGATGGACAACGAGAGTGGCCGCATAAAGCACCTCCCTTGAAACTTGAGCAAAGACATCGTGAGTCGCCTTTCTTGTTCGATGGCACAAGGCGTCGTTGATGACAAGTTATGCTAGCGGCGTGAAAGCCGTCTATTCGTCTTTGGAGGGGGTCTTCCCTACCGACTCATGATCCTTCTGAATGGCTCCCATTGCTTATTTGAGCCATCCTCTCGAGCAGGGAATCAGGCGGGATTTGTCGCAAATCTCTGGTAACAAGATTTGCTCCATTCAGTTTTTCAATGGGATAGGTTGTTGCCACCGCGAGGACCGGCATGCCGGCGGCTTGAGCGGATTGTATCCCTGCAAGAGAATCCTCGATGACGAAGCAATTCCGGGGGCCCAGGAGGGACGTGGTGCGACTTGAGCGATTGAGTCGTTCAAGAGTCAGACGATAGATCGCGGGGTCCGGTTTCCCGACCGGACAGTCCTCGGCAGCAACAATTACCTCGAAGACTTGTTCGATCGGAGTGTCGCCGAGGGCCGCATCGATCTGTGACCGTCGCCCTCCGGACGCAATCGCCAGCCGGTAGCGCCTCCCGGCCGCCTGCACAAATTCGACGACGCCGGGAAAGAACTCAGGTCTGTGGTTCGCGGTATGGATGCGGAACAGTTCCGCCTTGCGCAAGGTCACGCGCTCGAGTAGGTCATCATTGCAAACCCCGTCCCTATGGGTCAGCAGGATACGTGTACAGGTACGTTCATCCATGCCTAAATAGGTCCCGTAATATTCATCGCTCGTCAGCGACAAACCGGATTCTTTCAAGGCTTGCCGGAAGCAGAAGAAGTGGGGGGTTTCGTCGTCGGCGATGACACCGTTGAAGTCGAAAATAATGGCTTGCATCACGCTCGGCCACCTGGCGGTTGGCACACTGTACTGAACTGTCTGACGCAGGACAAGCAGTCTCACCTTGTTCGATTCATCAGGCTAGGGTATTCTCCGCTCACCAAACCTTTGCCATGACTGACTACAATGTTCTCGGCAATCTCCTCGTCATCTTCACGGTATCGATCGCCGTCGTCTTTGTCTTCCATCAGTTTCGACTTCCATCCATTGCCGGCTTTCTTGTGGCCGGCGCGCTCATCGGCCCACACGGATTAAATCTCATCTCCGATATCGGCACTGTCCAGGTCCTGGCCGAGATCGGTGTCGTCCTGTTGCTGTTCACCATCGGAATCGAGTTTTCGTTGTTGCAGCTCGCGTCCTTGCGCCGGCTGCTGTTTGTGGCCGCACCGATGCAAGTGGGAGGCGTGCTGCTCGTGGCCTGGGTGGGATCGATGGCGGTGGGGCTCACGTGGCAAGAAGGAATCTTTTGGGGCTTTCTCCTTTCGCTAAGCAGCACAGCGATCGTTCTAAAAGCCTTGGCCGACAAAGGCGACAGCGACTCCATCC
>DATIFR010000010.1:0-3696 GCA_035455145.1 Nitrospira sp. | reverse complement strand
GGCGGGGCGCACCGCACCGTGGCCCCGATGTAGCAATCAGATAGTGCGAGGCCATCGTCTTTGTGCTGCGATGTCGGTTGATTCGCAAAGCCGTGGCGATGCAGCGCTTCATACAACCAGTCTCCGCTTCGGTCTCCGGTAAAGATGCGACCCGTTCGGTTCCCGCCATGAGCGGCCGGCGCCAGCCCCAGCACGTAGAGGCGCGCGTCGGCGTCTCCGAAACCGGGAATCGGCCGTCCCCAATAAGTCCAGTCTCGAAACTGCTTCCGCTTTTCTTTCGCGACCGCTTGCCGGTAGGTGACGAGGCGAGGGCAAGCGGTACAGGAGATGATTCGATCGTTGAGGATCGCCAGTGATCTCATGGATCCCGCAGTGTAGCACGACTGCGAAAGCTGATCCTGCTTGCCGCACGGACTGCTTGCTGCTAGCATAAAAACATTGAAGGTGAGTGAATCCAATCAATCCGGAGGCAGGATCGTTATGCGGGGCTGGCTTCTTCGTCTGTTGCTGATTGTGACGCTGGTCCTGGCGGCCGTATTTCCCATTTCGACGAAGGCCCAACCAGAGCCGGATCAAGCTCCACCGAAGGAGGCTCCTGCGCGCACCGGCGCTAACGGCGAGCTCGACTTGATCCTTCCTGAGCCGCTTGAGGGGCAGAACGAGCCGGAAGATCGTCTTGTCATTCTTCCGGAAATCAAGCGAGAAGGCGAGCGATTCTTCCTCAGTTCGTTCAAGCTTCCCGACAAGATTACCTTTGCTGGGCAACCGGTGCCCCTGGATAATTGGCAGGTGCGGGAACGGATCGAATACGAGTTCTATCAATTTCTGGAGGATCAAGGCGAAAGCATTATTCTCGCCAAACGCACAGGACGCTGTTTCCCTCCTGCCGAGAGGCAGTTGGCCGAAGCCGGTCTGCCGGATGATCTGAAGTATATGTTGCTGGTCGAGAGCAAATGTATTTCGGCCGCCTATTCGAAAGCGAAAGCATCCGGCCCCTGGCAGTTTATTCCGTCAACCGGAAGACGCTACCGGCTCAAGAGCGATTCCGTTCGCGATGAGCGCCGCAATCTGGAAATGTCGACGGAGGCGGCGGTCAAGTACCTGAAGTATCTCAAAGACTTTCAGCAAAATGACTGGTTCCTGGCTATGGCCTCCTATAATGCAGGTGAGGAACGTGTTCGCAAGCTGCTTAAGGAGCAAAAGATCACCGATTATTGGAGGATGCACGGTCCGCGCGAAACCATGCGTTATGTGCCGCGCATCATCGCGGCCAAAGAAATCTATTCCCAACCGGAGAAGTATCTGGGCCTGAGCAAAAAGGACCTCTATGCCCCGCTTGAGGTGGAAACCGTTACCGTCAATGTCAAAGAGTCACAACGGGCGTTGACCTCCATCGCCGAGGAGTTCGGCACCTACTTCCTCGAACTCAAGATGCTCAATCCCGAATTCAAGAAAGATGTGCTCCCGCATGGGACCTATGAAATCAGGGTTCCCCGTCAAACCTGTCCCAGCCGCTGTTTCAAGCAAGACAAAACGCCCTAGCAGGATGCTGAAAAAGTCCGCCAGCGTCGTTCTCGCGTTGCTCAGAGGCTCCACGAACGGAGAAGCCCGCTTGAGGCAAAGTAACTATCCGCTCGCATGTGATCGAAGCGAGCGGCCCAAGCGAAGCTTGGTATGTACCTCCTCGCCTCATCGCTCGCTGCGGCCTTGCTGGACGGAATTTTTGAGTATCCTGCGTGCTGCTCGGATTCTGTTGCCGCGCTGGACTTCACGAAGCCTTGTTCATCGAAACACTAGTGTTTCTGCAACCTGCTAGAGCGTTTCTCTACTCATGGCGATTCAGCTTCCTGCTTCTCCGGTCAGCCCGTTGCTCGGCAAGATGATCAGGCGGGCCTTGGATGCGGTGAATGCTGGCGCCGCCCTGCGTCGGGCCGTCAAAAAAGATGGCGATGTCTTGACGGTCGGGTCGCGCCGGTATGACCTGCGTCATTATGAACGAGTCGTCGTGATCGGGGCGGGAAAAGCGACGGCTTCGATGGCCCGCGCGATGGAGCAGGTCCTTGGCAGTCGATTACATAGCGGATTCGTCATCGTCAAATATGGCCATGCGGTTCCGACGACCAGAATCGTAGTGGAAGAAGCGGCCCATCCCCTTCCTGATCGAGCCGGCCAACTGGCGGCGGGACGTGTTCACGCCCTGGCCTCCTCTCTGACCAGGCATGATCTGCTGATCGTCTTATTGTCTGGCGGCGCGTCCAGCTTGATGCCGTCGCCGGTCCGCGGCGTCACGCTGGCGGATAAACAGCGGGTGACGAGGCAGCTGCTTCGTAGCGGAGCCAGCATCGGCGAGGTCAACAGTGTTCGCAAGCACCTGTCGAATCTGAAGGGAGGCCGCCTGGCTGAAACGACGAAGGCGACCGTCGTGACCTTGATCTTATCGGATGTCCTCGGCGACGATCTCAGTACCATTGCCTCCGGCCCGACCGCACCTGACCCGACCACTTACAGGCAGGCGATCGATTGCTTGAAACGGTATCACGTCTGGTCTTCATCTCCACGGGCAGTGCAGGCGCATTTGGAGCAAGGCCGCCGACGGCACCTCTCGGAAACCCCCAAGCCGGGGTCACCGGTATTTCGTCGGGTTCACCACCAGATTATCGGCAACAGCAAACTGGCCCTGGCGGCCGTCATCCGCACGGCTCGGGAGGCGGGCCTCCGGACCGTCATGCATTCCATGACACTGGCGGGTGAATCGGGAGTTGCGGGAGCTCGTTTCGGTAAACTCGCGCGGACCTTGTACGCGAAGCGATCTTCTGTCTCCAAATCCTGCTGCATCGTTGCAGGAGGGGAAACCACTGTGACCGTCAAGGGAAATGGAAAGGGCGGGCGTGCGCAGGAGTTTGCTGTCAGTGCAGCAAAAGCCATTGCCGGGCTACCGAATGTCTGGGTCGCAGCGATTGGAACTGATGGCACCGATGGGCCGACCGATGTGGCCGGCGCGCTCGTGAGCGGAGAGACGCTCGCCCGGGCCCAACGCCTTGGCGTGGATCTCGATGAAGCCCTCGCACGGAACAATACGTATCCGGCGCTGCGGGCCCTCCGAAGCCATATCATCACTGGACCAACCGGAACGAACGTCAACGACCTTTACCTCCTTCTCATCCTCTAGGTACTATCCGCAGCATGACATCGCGGTTCATTCTTCCATTGCACGATTGTCACGATGCCTCCCTCGTCGGGGGGAAGGCCGTTGGGCTCGCCCGACTTCTGGCATCCGGGATTGATGTCCCGGAGGGCTTCTGCCTGACGACGGAGGCGTATCGTCTCGCGTTACGCGCATTGGGGTTCTCGGCGACAGAGCGGTGGAAACAGGCGCTCGGTCAGGTTGCTGAATCACGTCGGCTGGTTCTCGTCGAATGCCAGTCGATGATTCGACAGGTTGATATCTCGTCACTGGTCAAGGCATGTGCAGAGGAGATGCAAAGGATTGGTGGACTGGAGCGGCGGTGGGCCGTGCGGTCGTCGGCCTCAAATGAAGATACGGGACAAGCCAGCTTCGCTGGGTTGTATCGAACAGAACTAGGGGTGCTCCCCACGGAGATCGGTCGAGTGATCAAGGAGCTGTGGGCATCGATCTGGGATGAGCGAGTCGTGGAGTACATGACCAAAGCCGGACCTGATGACAACCCTCCTGCC
>DATIFR010000009.1:0-3459 GCA_035455145.1 Nitrospira sp. | reverse complement strand
ACCGGCACCCCCCACGGAAGGATCTGGAGATGTGATCGCCTTTGTCGGGAAGGGAGTCGAATTCAAGGGCATCATTTCCTACAGCGGAACCGTCAGGATCGACGGCTACCTGGATGGCGAAATCCATACCGACGGAATTTTATTGATCGGGGAAGAAGCCATCATCCAAGCCAAAGTCACAGCCGGTACGATTGTGTGCAAGGGAAAAATCACCGGAGATATTATCGCAAAGGAGCGAGTGAAACTTCGGGCTCCAGCCGTGTTCAACGGGAGCATGAAGACTCCCATGCTGTCCATGGAAGATGGCGTTCTCTTCAATGGCGGACTCGAGATGAGTCAGGGAGTCCGGGAATTGCCGCAGGGAACGACCCTGCATTCTGTTGCAAGCATCACATCTCCCGGCATCAAGCGGATTAACGGATAAGCAGCAATATACCTAGTTATAAATACTTATATCACCAAGGAGCCAAACAAGGTCTTGGTTGAGGTAAGGAAGGAGAGCATATGTGGGCACGTAAAGAAAAAGAGCAGGTTCTGCACGCGGAGCCAGACTACGAGAACTTCACGTTGCTTGCAAAAGATGTCGATTTTAAGGGTGTGGTGAATTTTGATGGAACGGTCCGCGTTGATGGCCGCGTAGAAGGGGAAATCCACACGTCCGGCACCCTCATCGTCGGAGAACACGCGGTCATCAAGGGTGTGGTGTCTGCAGGAGTGTTGATGACCAGCGGGAAGATCAATGGCACCATAACCGCCGTGGAGAGGATTCAAATACTCAAGCCGGGAGTCTTGGTCGGTGATATCCGAACCCCATCGATTGCCATTGAAGAAGGGTCCCATTTTCACGGCATGTGCGATATGGGGATGCAGTCGTGGGAGGAACCACGCGCTATATCGATCGCCTCCTGACAGAATAAACCGCACAGCGCAGCGCCCGACCCCTTCCGGTCTAGCCTCTAGCCCTTTCCATCTCCTATCAGTACAATACGCTCGCTATGAAACGTCCAGCCGTTCTTCTGGGTATGAGTGGTGGAGTAGACAGCTCTGTGGCGGCAGCCCTGTTGGTACGCCAGGGTTACGACGTGCGTGGTGTGACTCTCCAAGTGTGGGAGCATGAAGACGAAACAGTGGCTGCCTCTAAGAAATGGCAGGAACGGGGCTGTTGTAAAGTCGGGATCGCGAGGTTTGTTGCGCAGCAACTGAACATCCCCTATGAGGTTATTGACAGTCGCCAGAACTTTCGCAGCGGAGTCATCGAGGATTTTCTTCATGGCTATGCTGGCGGCACTACGCCAAACCCCTGTGTGCGATGCAACGAGAGGGTCAAGCTGCGCGGGTTGATCGATCTTGCTCAGGCGCGTGGCATTCCGCATGTGGCTACGGGGCACTACGTTCGCATTTCCGAAAGCCATGCCGGTCACCGGTTATACCGATCTGCAGACAGCAGGAAGGATCAGAGTTATTTTCTCTATCGACTCCAACCTGACTGGCTACCTCATCTGATATTTCCTGTCGGCGCTATGCAGAAGGCTGAAGTATGGAGGGAAGCGGAATCACTTGGCCTGCCGGCCGACGAACTAAAGGAGAGTCAAGAGATCTGCTTCGTGAGTCACGGTGACTATCGGACGTTTATCGAGGCAGAAATGCCTGAGGCCAAGAAGCCTGGTGCGTTCATTGATCAAGCAGGGCGGCAGCTTGGCGAGCACGAAGGAATCGCGTTCTATACGCCAGGACAACGACGCGGTCTGGGCATCGCGGCGAGCCAGCGTCTCTACGTTCAGGAGGTTCAGCCAACGACGAATACGGTCGTCTTGGGCCCCGAAGATTCACTCCTTCGCTCCAGCTGCGATGTGAACGATCTTAACCTCTTCGACCGTAGTCTCCTTGCCTCCACGACCGATGTCGACGTGAAGGTTCGCTACGCCACGCCAGCCACGCCAGCTCGAGTCGAGCCGATCGGCACAGAATCCCTCCGCATCCACTTCCATGTTCCGCAACGTGCCCTGAGTCCAGGTCAGTCCGCGGTGTTTTATCGTGGCGACCAAGTCATCGGCGGCGGAATCATCCAGCCATTCTAACGAGAGGAACTTGTCCGTCCTGTATTGACAGTTCCTATCAGCCAATGCTAACTTTGCGCGCCGATTTTCGTGCGCATCGCACGAGGGTTTGTCCTATGCCTAAATGAACATGAGCGGACCACGACAGTGATAAAGACAGCAGTTGCGCGACGTTACGCCCAAGCACTCTTCGAGCTTCTCGATCAATCGAACATCGAAGCGACGCGGGGTACTCTCAATGGTCTCAGTCAGGCCATGAAGGATTCAATTTCTCTGCGCCATGTGGTGGCCTCACCGGCGTTCGGCGTCGATGAGAAAATCGCCGTTTTGTCCGAACTCGGCGGGCGTCTGGGGTGCCCTCCGGTGGGCAAAGCGTTTATCAGTCAGTTGGTGAAGAAGAACCGGATCGGTTTCTTGCCCGAGATCGCAGAAGCCTTCGCCAAACTGGTGGATCAGTCAAAGGGGACTCAGCAGATTACGGTCTCATCCGCAATGGCGCTACCCCCGGCTGAACAAGATCGAATTACGACCCGTCTGCGCGACACGCTGAAGCGCGACGTGGACGTCACCTTTGAAACTAACGCCAGCTACCTTGCCGGACTCCAAATTCACATCGGCAGCACCGTCGTGGATAGCACCGTCCGCGGGAGACTGAAAGCCATGCAGAGTCTGTTGACCAAGGAGTAGCCATGCAGATCAAGGCAGAAGAAATCAGTGCGATCATTAAAGAAAAGATCAAAGGCTTCGATAAGCAGGTCGATGTCAAAGAAACGGGTTCGGTCATCCAGGTCGGCGACGGGATTGCTAAGGTCTACGGACTCGATGGTGCCATGGCCGGTGAGATGCTCGAGTTTCCCGGAGGCCTCTACGGGATCGCGCTGAACCTCGAGGAAGACAACGTCGGGGCCGTGTTAATGGGCGACGACGTTGGGATCAAGGAAGGCGATCCGGTCAAACGAACGGGCCGTATTGCGGAAATCCCGGTCGGCGAAGCGCTGGCCGGTCGCGTCGTCAATGCGATCGGTCAACCGATCGACGGTAAAGGTCCGATCAAGTCGAATCTTTCTTCGCGTATTGAAGTCGTCGCGCCTGGCGTCATTACGCGTCAGTCGGTCCGCGAACCATTGCAAACCGGTATCAAGGCGATTGACGCGATGATCCCGATTGGACGTGGCCAGCGCGAGTTGATCATCGGCGACCGGCAGACTGGCAAGACCGCCATTGCCGTCGACACGATCATCAATCAAAGAGGTCTCGGTGTCTTCTGTATTTACGTCGCGATCGGGCAGAAGCGCTCAACCGTGGCACGCGTGGTGAAGACACTTGAAGAACACCATGCCATGGAGTTCAGCGTCGTCGTGGCGGCGACCGCCAGTGATCCGGCTCCGATGCAGTACCTGGC
>DATIFR010000008.1:0-8716 GCA_035455145.1 Nitrospira sp. | reverse complement strand
TCACGGAGGGGCAGGGTTCCGAAAGGGACCCTGCCCCTTTTGTTTCTACCGGTCTTTCGGCTCAGAGGCTCTGCTCCTTCTGTCCACTTGACGCGTTGGGGGGGGTCCAGTAGAGTTGTGCGATATTGCGAAGTTCCATTGCGAGCCACGGGGTACCCTCAGCGTGACCTTTCGTCAAGACCAACCGATTCCCTTTGCCGCCCAAGCCATTCCCTTCGATGAGTTCTTGGCAGCAGAAAAACTCCCGGAGGGGTATCTCACCAGCGAATATGTCGCCCAGCAATTCGTCGAACGATTGGTGCATTACATTCTGAGCGTCCCGGCAGGCAGCTATACGATGGCCCAACTGAGCCATTTATTGGAACAACTTGATCCTCGCACACAGGTGTTTTTCTTCAAACGCCTCAAAGAAACCAGCCCCGATAGTCTTAAGGACTTCGCCCCCCTCTATTATGGCTTCATGAACGAGTTCCATTCTCTTCTCTTTACGTAACCCTTGGGAAAATTTTCCTTGTTGCTTGTGTATTCTCATGTATAATTGGTGAAACGTAATATTGCCCTGAAAGGAAAAGGAGTTCTATGAGTTCGACCCTACAGCGTGCCGTGACCAGCTTTTACAATCTTGTTTACGAAGCGCAGACTTTTGCCACAACCATGGCCAGGATCGATACCGCTGAGCAGGAGCATTATGCTGGACGCATCGAAGGCCTTAATTGGGTTCTGGATCGATGCCAGGAACTCGAGGACATGGACACCAATTTGACTCCTTCTTCGCTCCAGCGGGTCCTGACGGAGGTCAAATCGGATCTCGATCATGAGTTGTCGGTTCAGCGGCGTGAAAAGGGGCGCCGTGCCGATGGTCGGGAAGAGGCACTGAACTTCGTGGCAGACTATCTCTCAAGCCTCATTACGGCAACGGAGATCGAATCGGCCAAGACACCGGCAGCCTAATCTCTGAACCAGTGCGTGCATTCCGAATTCGCACCCCTCACGCTCAGCGTCCTATAATTCGTGATCCTGGCCCATCATGATGCGCGAGTGGATCATTTTTGCGCTCTGCTTGGGGGTGGGTGGCCACATCGCCCTCGGTGTGGTGTTGCATGCCCCGGAACTCTGGCCCTGGAGCACGGCTGGCTTCTACGGGCTTCTCAGCGGACTTGCTGTCTATGCGGGAGCCCAAGGAATACGCGGACTCTGGAAGCTGCTTAAATCGTCACCGCAGGCCAGCACGAAAGGTCCGTCCGGTTCGTCATGGTAGCCAACCGGCCTATTGATCGCTGACCCCTTGCACTATTGACCTCTACAATCCCTCTTCCCTACAATTCCCCTATGCGGCAACCTCCACGCAAACCGAATCTTCCCGGATGGCCACCTGGCGCACCTCCTCGGCCAGGTCGAACGCTACGGCCTCAATCCGCTGAGCCGCCCGAACAGTTCAGATCTCTCAACGCTTCCCTGCTCTATTGCCCTCACTGCCGGATCGCAACCCCGACCCGCGAACGCCTGCTGCTTGTATTGCCGACGGGAAACCTCTACGAATATCTCTGTCAGCAGTGCGGAACGTCAACCGGCTCCAAAACCGATTAGCCACAGCATAACGCCGCTTCGCCCTAACGGGGATCCCGGGAAATCCTTCTCCGTGTGATCACGCGAGCCGGTCGCTCACGCCTTGCGGCACTGCACAAATGACTGGGGGAAGCGAGAGGAAAAACAGCTAGGCAATCCCGTCAAGTGGGATGCCTTCATCAATAAGCATGACGGGAATGTTTTCGCGGATAGGGTAGAGAATCTTTCGGTCGGCTCTAATCAATCCACCATCGAGCAATTCCGTGACCGGTTTCTGCGCTTTGTTTTTCAGAGCGCCTCGACTCACGGCATCATTGAGCTTCGCGACTAACACCTCTTCGGCCAGACTCACTTCGAGCTTGGTTTCAGGGCAGCAGAGAATGGCCAGCAGGTCCTTGTCAATCTGCACTGGACGCCTCGTTCCTGCGTGATCCGCCATGACTAATCCTTGAGTATGTCCGCTCGGTTTCCTGAAGCAGGATATAGCACCTGTTGACGGATATCAAGACCGCAGCCCCAGGTCCAATCTTCTGTCGATTCTGGTACACTATCGGCGGTGCCGGCCACCTGGCTCGAGGATCCAACAACGTGAAGACTCTGTGGCGACATTCTCTGGCAGGTCTGTTGATTCTGGTTCCTGCTTGGGCCACATTCTTGATCCTTTCGGCCATGCTCACGACCGTGAATCGTCTCATTAGTGACCTTTTGAGCCAGATCGGAATCTCTGCAACGCCTCTCTTCGGCCTTATCCTTTTCATACTTCTCATTCTATCGGCAGGGGCTATCGCCACGCATTTCCTGGGCAAGCAACTCATCGCGTCGGCCGAACGCTGGATCGAGCAGATCCCGCTCGTGAGAAGCATCTATCTGACTATTAAAGGCATGACCGATTTGTTTCAGTTCCGATCCCGCTTCGGCCGTAGTACCGTTGTCGCCTTCCCCTTTCCCCGCAACGGACTCTGGGCTCTCGGTTTTGTGATGGGCCCGGCTCCCCAAGCTATCCAGGTCGAACCTTCCAGCACACTCATGATGATTTTCGTGCCAACCGCCATTCATCCGTTTACCGGCTATCTGGCATTCGTCCCCGAACAAGAGATCCGGCCGCTCAATCTTCTCCCGGAAGATGCAATGAAGATGGAATTCTCCGCAGGATTCTATACGCCAGGGAAAGGCTGGCTGGGCGCCCCGAAGGCCACAGTCTAGCCCATGCTTCAGACACATCAGATGATCGTGAGACTTGCCCTCCCGGAGGACATCGATTCGATTGTCGCTTTCAGCGCCGCCATGGCGCTGGAAACCGAAGGGCGCCAGCTCGATCAGGCTAGATTGCGCGAGGGCACCCGGTCGTTGTTCACTTCTCCCGATCGGGGCTTCTTCATGGTTGCGGAGCTATCGCAGGTAGACGGTCCCAAGCTCGTGGGTCAGTTAATGATCACGTACGAATGGAGTGATTGGCGGAACGCGGTCTTCTGGTGGATTCAGAGTGTCTACGTCGACGCGAGATGGCGCCGTCGAGGCGTATTCAAGCGAATGCATGAGGCCGTTCTGCAAGAAGCCAGGGCACGAAATGGAGTCTGCGGCGTGAGACTCTATGTTGACAAAGATAATCCCATCGCTCACATAAGCTATGAGCGACTTGGGCTGGTTCGGTCGGCCTATCAGATCTACGAATCTGATTTTGTTCTACCTCCTAAACGACCAAAGGAGTCACGATGAATTCGATCTCTTGTGACCACGGTGCAATTCTCCATGGAAAGTATCGTGGACCGGCACTCACGACCTGGCTGATCCTTATGCTTTTAGTGGGAAGCGGCTGTGCGTTTGTGCGAGGAAGCTATGGCGAAGACGTCAACCAGGGTGACGTATCGACGATCAAGAAAGGAGTAAGCACCAGGGCCGAGGTCGCGGCCATTCTAGGTGCCCCGGATCGCATTATTACCGAAGACAAGGGACACGACATCTTTCATTATTATCATTACGATGTGAAATCGGGATATGTTCTGATCTTCTCTCGCATCAATATTAAAAGTGACGATATCTTTGTCATTTTTAACAGTGCTGGCATTGTGGAAGATGTCATAGCGGGAAAGAAAAAGCCTCCTCTCGAGTTCCAGTTTTGGCCTTTTGACTAATCATTCCAACCCTCCTTCCACATGACAATACGAAGATTGCAGACTTTTCTCTGGGCCATACTTTATTTGATCGCGATTTCCGGTTGTCTTCGAGGCCCTGTGTCATTGCAACGAGTGACTCTCAACCAGCCGCTTTCTCCCCAGGATGTGAGCTTTGTGGTAAACGGCAAAACGAGTCTGTCAGAGGTCATCGAAAAACTTGGCGCACCGAATCAGATGCTCTCATCCAGCGGTGGAGTCGTCGCTCGATATCAGTTCACCGATGGAAAATACTTCCGCGTCGACTTTGGATGGGGACTCCGGTTCATCATTCCGTTCTATTCGCCAGAGCTCGTTCTGGGGGATGGAGGCATGAGTGTTGACGTCTTCCAACTTACCTACAATGACCAGTGGGTCGTTCAGGACCATGGTTTCGCGTTTCATTCGCAGTCCTCGGCGTTTCGTCTCTGGCCCTTCAAAGACTAACCGTTTGACCTGAACATATCGGCAAGCTGAAGCGAGAATTGCCGCAGACGGCGCGTCCGTCTATAATCGTGCTCCATGAGTCCCTCACCGTCCGATCATCCCTCATCTCCTGACAGCGTGAAGCCATCCTCTTCCTACATTCCCGCGGACCGCGATGCCGAATTTCTCCAGCGAGATGAGCTTCGCTCCGTACGCATCGGACTTGAACTCCTGAAGCCGGAACTAATCCAACGCGAACTGGGCATTCAGTCGACGATCGTGGTCTTTGGCAGCGCCAGACTCCAAGAGCCATCCGTCGCTCGAGAAACCCTACGGTTGGCTGAAGAGGCTGCGGCACGAACACCCGAAGACGCCGCCTGCCGGAAGAAGGTGGCGACTGCACGGCGGCAACTTGATCTATCCAAGTACTACGAGATCGCTCGCGAGTTCAGTCAACTGGTGTCGTCGACCCGCCAAGTCGATGGCCGCTGCGACCACGTTATTGTCACCGGCGGAGGACCAGGAATTATGGAAGCCGCCAATCGCGGAGCCGCGGACGTGAACGCCAAGTCCATCGGGCTGAACATCACGTTGCCCCATGAACAGCACCCCAATCCGTACATCACACCAGAACTCAGTTTTCAGTTTCGCTATTTCGCCATCCGGAAAATGCACTTTCTCATCCGCGCCAAGGCGTTGGTGGCCTTTCCCGGAGGGTTTGGCACCCTCGATGAGCTCTTCGAGACGCTGACGCTGCTCCAGAGCGGCAAGACTCAGGACGTGACGGTCGTCCTGGTTGGCCGGGCGTTTTGGGATCGACTGATCAACTGGCAGTGGCTCGTGGAGCAGGGACTGATCTCTCAAGATGATCTCGCCCTGTTTCATTATGCCGAAACGGCCCAAGAAGCCTGGAACCTGATCGCGCGCCACAATGGAGTGCCCTCTTCATGAGACTCTCGTTTCATGGGGCTGCGCGTTCGGTAACGGGAAGTCGCCACATGCTGGAGGTTCCGGGCTTCAGGCTGCTGCTCGATTGCGGATTGTTTCAAGGACGCCGCGAAGAAGCACTTCGGCAAAACCGGGATCTCGGCTTCGACCCGAAATCGCTGGGCGCCGTCATACTCTCCCATGCGCATATCGACCACTCGGGCGCCCTACCGGTCTTGCCCCGGCACGGATTCTCAGGAAAAATCCACATGACTCGCGCGACGGCAGACCTGGCGGAAATTATGCTCGAAGATTCGGCTCACGTACAGGAGAGCGATTGCAGTTACGTGAACAAGCAAGAGCGCCGACGCGGAAAGGCCTGCGTACGTCCATTTTACGACGGCGATGACGTGCGGAAGATCGTGCGTCGATTCGAAGGTGCCCGCTATGGCGACACCCTCAAGATCTCGCCGCGCGTGACGGCTACCTTTCACGATGCCGGTCACATCTTGGGCTCTGCCGCAATCCGAGTAAAGTACACGGCGCGCGGCAATACCACGACCGTCCTCTTCAGCGGCGATCTGGGCCGCTCCAATATGCCGATTTTACGCGATCCGGAGCCGCCGCCGCCCTGCGACGTCCTGATCCTCGAATCCACCTATGGAGACCGGCTGCACGAGCAGGCCGGCGAGGAGATGACAAAGAAAGCGCAGGACCTGATCGCCCATGCGAGAACTCACAAGAGTAAAATCATCATCCCGGCCTTCGCTGTGGGTCGGACTCAGGAACTGGTCATGCGAATCAAGGAACTGGTCAAAGAGGGTCGCATCGATCCCATTCCCATTTACATCGATTCACCACTGGCCGGGAAAGCCACGGAAGTGTTCCGGCGGCATCCCGAATGTTATGACGAAGAAACCTTCAAAACCTTCTCCGCCGACGGTGATCCCTTCGCGTCACGATACATCCATTTTGTGTCCTCCCTGGAAGACAGCAAGCGCCTCAATACCATGAAAGGACCTTGCGTCATCATCTCATCCTCAGGCATGTGCGAAGGCGGGCGCGTCGTGCACCATCTCAAACATGCCATCGAAGACGAAGCCAACGTTATCGTGTTTGTCGGCTTTCAGGCCGAACATACGCTGGGAAGAAAATTGGTTGAAGGATGGGACGTTGTACCCATCTTTGGGGTTCCGACTAAACGCCGCGCCCAAATCGTCAAATTCAATGGTTTCTCGGCACATGCGGACCGCGGCGATCTCCTCGCCTACCTCAACGCGATTGATCCCTTGCCCGATAGGGTATTCATCGTACACGGGGAGGAAAAGCAAGCCCTGTCGCTCGCCACCGCCATACAGACGGCACATCCCCCCATAGAGGTGACGGTTCCCCATCTGGGATCGATTCATGAAATATAACCGGATCACAATCAGTTCCCTGATTCTGGTGACGCTCTCCTGCACGTTCACTCCACATCTTCCTGCCCGGGCGGAAGGAGCGCCGGAACCGAGACTGCGTGCGCGCGAGCTAGGCATTCGCATCGGCTCCTATCCGACTGGACCGCTCAATGCCATTACCGACGTGACCGGAGTCAAGGTCGGGCATACCACGGTGATCAAAGGCGAAGGACAGCTGAAGCCGGGCGAAGGCCCTGCTAGAACCGGCGTCACGGTTATCATTCCCCGCGAGGATGTGTGGCATAAGAAAGTCGCAGCCGGATCCTTCGTGCTCAATGGCACAGGAGAGATGACCGGGCTGGCCTGGGTCGCGGAATCCGGATTTCTTGAATACCCCATTGCCCTCACGAATACGCTGAACGTGCCGCGCGTGGCGAACGGGGTGATCAGCTGGATGATCAAGCAGTACCCAGAAATTGGAATCACGGACGATACGCTGACACCGGTCGTGGCGGAATGCGACGATAGCCGCTTGAACGACATTCAGGGTCGGCATGTGACTGAGACAGATGTGGCAATGGCTCTCGATAGCGCCTCCGGCGGTCCTGTCGCGGAAGGGACCATCGGAGCGGGAACCGGCATGGTGTCGTATGGCTTCAAGGGAGGCATTGGCAGCGCCTCGCGCCGGCTTCCTGACAAAGAAGGAGGCTACACCGTTGGCGTGCTCGTCAATGCTAATCATGGCCGGCGGCCGGAACTGATGGTCTCAGGGGTTTCAGTCGGTCGACTTTACGATGCCCCCGCCCCGGCGGCACAAGGAAACCAGCCAGGCCTCAGTGAAGGTTCCATTATTATTATCGTCGCTACCGACGCGCCGCTCGACAGTCGGCAGCTGACGAGGCTGGCCAAACGCGCAGCCCTGGGACTCGCGCGAACCGGCTCAACGGCACGCCATGGCAGCGGTGATTTCATCCTGGCTTTTTCCACCGCCAATGTCATTCCCCACTATCCGGAAGAAAGCACGTATAGCCTCCTGCACATGGCCGATACCCACCTGAATCCCCTCATCACCGCGACCGTCGAGGCCACTGAGGAAGCAATCCTCAACGCCCTGACCATGGCCACGACAGTGACCGGACGGGACCATCACCGCATCGAAGCCATTTCGATCGCGCGATTGCGTACCCTCCTCGAACGCCGAGACATACCCTAGGAGCAGACAGCCTGCTTGCATTTTGATCCGTCCCCTCGCTATCCTCACGCCGCACACTTCGAGTGTGGAGGAATCAGATGAACGAGTATCAAATCGGCGGTGGGTTACGCCTCTTGACTGCCGTGGAAAAGACCGAAGCCTTCGGCGACTTCCTCAAAACCAGAATGGTCCGCGCATTGGAAACGGAAGATCCGACGGAGCTGCATTACCTGCTGGCTCAGTTAGACGACTACTATTCCTACATGTGGCGGTACTATAAGAAACTGGCGAAGGATCGCGCCGAACGCATGAATCCCGGCGTCTAACTACATAAGGCCGAGCGAATGATTACCCAGGCCACTCCCAGCAACGCTTCCACAGCCCTTCAATTCGCCTCTGCTCTCTCCCGCAAGACGGATACCGAGGCAGCCGTTCGAGACCTGGCCGATGCCATTCGAACGCAGATCGGTCAAGCGCCGCTCGATGTGGGGTTCGTCTTTTTCTCCGCTCATCATGCCGAGAAATCGCGCCTGATCGCCACGATGATTCGGGAGGAACTTCGCATTGAGGTCTGCCTGGGTTGTTCCGGCGAAGGAGTCATTGCCGGCGCGGAAGAATTGGAAACCGCCCC
Source organism: Nitrospira sp. (assembly GCA_035455145.1). GTDB lineage: Bacteria > Nitrospirota > Nitrospiria > Nitrospirales > Nitrospiraceae > Nitrospira_C. Next base: position 427 of record DATIFR010000008.1, on the reverse strand, counting down.
GGCGCTGACGCTCTGGGTCGCCTCTCTACCACTGGTTCGCGTGACGCCGCTGCGCTTGTCATTCTCTCAGGTGCAAGACCAGGTGAACATGACCGGCTGGCCTGAGCCTGGCGCAGATGCATCCACCTTCATCCTGCTGGCCGATCCGTTCACTACTCCGGTTCACGACGTGCTATCTGTGATGGCCGATCGGTACCCCAACGGGCAAGCCGTTGGCGGTCTCGCGGGCGGTGGACATGGCGAAGGGGAAAATCGCCTCATCCTGAACGAAGAAGCCTTCGAAGGTGGACTCGTCGGTGTCCAGCTCTCCGGGCCCCTCACCGTTCGGACGGTGATTTCGCAGGGCTGCCGTCCCATCGGCGAGCGATTCATGGTGACCAGGTCCGAGCACAATCTCATCTATGAACTGAGCGGAAAACCGGCGCTC
>DATIFR010000007.1:0-17317 GCA_035455145.1 Nitrospira sp. | reverse complement strand
GGCGACCGATCCGGAGGTCTATGCTGCCATCGATGCCGAAGAAGAACGGCAACGCAACAAGCTCCTGCTGATCGCCTCGGAAAATTTTGCCAGCCCGGCGGTCTTGGCGGCACAGGGCTCCCTGATGACGAACAAGTACGCAGAAGGCTATCCGGGGAAGCGTTACTACGGCGGATGCCAGCACGTCGACACTGTCGAAGACCTGGCCATCCAGCGGTGCAAAGAGATCTTCGGCGCCGACCATGTGAATGTCCAGCCCCATTCTGGATCACAAGCCAATATGGCGGCCTATCTGTCCGTCCTCAAGCCTGGCGACACCATTCTCGGTATGGACCTGGCCCAGGGTGGTCACTTGACCCATGGCAGCAAGGTGAATTTCTCCGGGATGATCTTCCGGGCGTTTTCCTACGGTGTCGATCGCCAGACGGAAACCATCAATTATGAGGCGGTGCAGAAATTGGCCGAAGAATGCCGTCCGCGCATGATCGTCGTCGGCGCCAGCGCCTATGCGAGAACCCTCGATTTCCCGAAGTTCCAAGAGATCGCCAAATCGGTCGGCGCCTACCTCATGGTCGACATCGCCCACATCGCGGGCTTGATCGCAGCCGGTTTGCATCCGAATCCTGTTCCTTATGCAGACTTCGTCACGACCACCACCCATAAAACACTCCGAGGGCCACGCGGCGGTGTCACAATGTGTAAGGCCGAGCACGCCAAGGCCGTCGATAAATTCGTCTTCCCAGGAATGCAAGGCGGTCCGTTGATGCACGTGATTGCGGCGAAGGCCGTCGCATTCAAAGAAGCGCTTTCGCCCTCATTCAAACGGTATCAGCAGCAGGTCGTGGCCAATGCCAAGGTCCTGGCCCAGGGGCTTCTCGACCGAGGATACAAGATCGTATCAGGGGGCACCGATACGCACCTCATGTTGGTCAATCTCACGAACAAAGGCTTGACCGGCAAGGAAGCGGATGCCGCGCTGGATGCCGCCGGCATCATTGTGAACAAGAACGCCGTCCCCTACGACGAAAAGCCGCCCGCCATTGCCAGCGGCATCCGGCTGGGCACACCGATCGTCTCGACACGCGGAATGAAGGAAGCGGAGATGAAGGAAATCGTCGCCCTGGTCGATCGTGTGCTGCAACACCGGCAGGACCCGGCGATACTCGAAGAAGTCCGCGCCAAAGCCAAGGCGCTCTGCAACCGGTTCCCGATCTTTCATCCCTACTAACCACACATGACAGGACAGGGTCACCGCCGGTGAAATGTCCCTTCTGCGATGAGCTCGAAGACAAGGTCGTCGACTCGCGCATGGCGAAGGAGGGTGAAGTCATCCGGCGCCGCCGCGAGTGCCTGGGTTGCAAACGCCGCTACACGACCTACGAGCGTGTTGAGGAAATTCTCCCCGTCGTCGTCAAGAAGGACGGACGCCGGGAGACATTCGATCGGTCGAAAATTCTTTCAGGTCTGAAGAAGGCTTGTGAAAAGCGCCCCATCAGCACTGCCACCATCGAGGCCGTGACCGACAGGATCGAAAAGCGCATTCAGGAGATGGGGGAGACGGAGATTGAAAGCCGCGTGATCGGGGAAGAACTGATGAAAGAACTGCATCAACTCGATCAAGTCGCCTACGTTCGATTCGCCTCCGTTTATCGAGAGTTCAAGGACATCGACCAGTTCATGGATGAGCTAAAGAGCTTGGCCCAACAACGCCGGGAGCGGTGAAGGCAATGGTCTGATAGTTCTTTCCCGGCCCTTTCTGACTCCCTTCCCAGTTCGTTCGCGACACAACAAGGAGACGCCGGGACTAGGCGCACAAATGCCGACAGTTCACGCCAAACCATCGAAACGAATGCGCAGGAACGGAGCCACGGGCGCCACGCATGTGGCGATCATCGGCGCGGGACGCGGCGGTACCGCGCTGATGGAGATTTTTGCAACCGACCCGTTGGTGCAAATCGTCGGCGTCGCGGAGTGCAACCCCAGCGCCCCCGGGCTCGCTTTAGCTAAACGTTTAAAGATCCCCGTGACACGTGACTACCGGCGCCTGCTCGACTTGGAGAGGGTGGATCTGGTGATCGACGTCTCGGGTAACGCAGAGGTCTGGCAGGTTCTCCAAGACTTTCACCGAATGGGCGTCACGATCATCGGCGGAGCCAGCGCCAAATTTATGTGGGAATTGATCGAGGCCAGGATCCGGGCGACAGCCGAGATCGAGAAGACGCTCAATAAGTACCAATCCCTGTATCGGCTGTATGTGAAAGAAACCGGGGCCGCGGTGACAGAGGAGCGCACCAGAATCGCCTGCGAAATCCACGACGGGCTGGTTCAAAGCCTCGCCGGAGTCAACTTCAAGCTCGAGTTGTGCCAACAACTGATCCGCAAGAATCCCAAGGCCAGCTTGGCAACGTTGCGCGAGAGCAAGGAGCAACTGAAATTGGCGATCCAAGAGGCCCGCCAAGTCATTTTCAACCTCCGTCCCCTCCAGTATGACAAAATGGAATTGATTCCCGGGCTCACGAATTACCTCAAGTCCTACCAGACCCAGTATCACATCAAGACCGAGTTCGAGGTGTCGGGGGACGAACAAATCCTGTTCCCCCGTACGAAGATCTTTCTGTTTCGCATCGTGCAAGAGGCGCTCAGTAACGTGGTCCAACATGCCAAAGCGGATCGCGTCTCCGTGCGGCTGGAGATCCAGTTCGATCGCCTCACCGTTACGATCAAAGACAATGGGGTGGGATTCGACATGGAGCACGTGATGCAGGATCCTGAGAAGTGGGACCATTTCGGCATTCGCGGGATCTTGGAGCGAGCCAAACTCGTGGGCGGGGAGGCGAAAATCGAATCGAAGAAAGGTCGCGGCACCACGATCGTCGTCGAGGTGCCGTTAGGCAAGAAGGAGAACTCGGACAATGGAAAAGATTAAGGTTCTCATCGCGGACGACCATCGTGTGGTGCGCGAGGGGCTCGCCGCCATCCTCAAAACAAAGGACGATATCAACGTGGTCGGCGAAGCCCAGGACGGAATGGAAGCGGTCGAAAAAACCAGGACGCTCCTGCCCGACGTGATTCTGATGGACGTGAGCATGCCCCGCATGGGCGGAGTAGAAGCCACAAGGCAGATCAAACGCGAGTTCCCGCACATCGGCATCGTCGCCCTGACCATGTATGAAGAACAGCAATACATCTTCGATCTCGTGCGGGCCGGAGCCACCGGCTACCTGCTCAAGGACTCGGAATCTTCGCAAATCGTCGCCGCCATTCGTGCGATCTATCGAGGCGAATCGCTGATCCATCCATCCGTGGCCAGCAAGATCCTCGCAGAGTTTTCTTTGATGGCCCAGAAGAAGGGGAAAAAACCGGCCTGGGTTGAACACGACCTCACCGAGCGGGAGATCACCGTCCTGCGCTTGGTCGCGGACGGGAAAACGAATAAAGAGATTGCCAACAGCTTGGATCTCAGTGAAAAGACCGTGAAGAACCACGTCCGTAACATCTTCCACAAACTCCAAGTCTACGACCGAACACAGGCCGCGATCCTGGCTATCAGGAAAGGCTTGATCGAACTGGACCCGCGGCCGTAATGCGCTGGTTCTGTACAACAAATTATGGAAGCCAACAATAATTCTGGAGCTTTCGTTACCTCGTTCTCGCTCGCCTCTCGTTGATCCGCCGATTGTTCTTCGGCCCGTTTGTCAGCTTCATGAACAACGCTGAAGTGCCGGCTCATAATCCCGTTGTCAGGTGACGTCTGATCGTGCCTGCAGACTGGTCAGTTCAATCCTGGCGAGAATTTCTTTCGACTACCATGAAAGATCGCAAGTGGAATCATCGTTCTGAACACACGGGTTGACCGAATCGGGCGAGATTTTGGGGAGTCCGTGAACCGGTCAGAGACAGTTCAGTCTTCTCAAAGGGAGAGGCCTGTCTCTTATCTAGTCGCAGCGCCATAGAGATGGAGGCACGCCACCGCGGCCGCTGAAGCTGTTCAAGACATTGCTCAATCTGTTTTGTGAAAACCAAGTCGATTTTACATGGAGCACGGAAAATCCTCCCTAAACCATCCGCACCGTGTTAGCGACAGGACGAGGTCAGGTCGCGTTAGGCAGCCACTTGCACCAGCACCTTGCCCATGGGCCCCTGGGCCAATCGCGCGAACCCTTTCTTGACATCTTCGAACGAAACTGTGGCGTCCACTTGTGGTCGCTGCCCCATGGAATCCAGTCGAGCGACGATCTCCTTCCATACCATGTGTGCTGCCTGAGCCGTTTCGTCTCCAACCGAAACCCCGCCCATTCGAATGCGGCGGAAGAGCAGGGTCGCCGTGTTGAACTCCGGCACGATGCCTCCGCTCCTGCCAACCACGCTGATCCGGCCGCCATAGCCAAGCATTGCCACCACTTGAGGGAGTAGCGCACCTCCCACGCTGTCGACAGCCAGGTCGACTTTCTTTGGACTGATCGCCGCCATCACGGCTTTGATGAGGTTTCTGTCCGCTGGATCAAAAACGAAATCAGCCCCGAGTGTCTTCAACCTGACGCGCTTCTCCGCACTGCGTGACAAGGCCACGACGGTGAGCTGCATTGATTGCCCAAGTAGCACTGACGCCACGCCGACGCCGCCCGACGCGCCGGTCACGAGGAGGACAGACCCCGTGTGCGGAGGTGCCGGAGGATCGTTCCACTGCGTCAAGGCCTGCCAGGCGGTCAAAAAGACCAATGGAGCGCCAGCCATCTCTTCGAGGGACCAGCCGGAAGGGATTCGAATCACATTTTCAGCGGGAACCATGACTTTCTCGGCCAGAGTTCCCCATACGTTCACCCCGATATCGCAGCGTAGGATTCCCACGGCCTCACCCATGCGCACATTGTTCACGCCGGCCCCCATTGCCACCACATCACCCACCCCATCACGCCCGAGAATGTGTGGCAACGGCGGCTTGGTCGGGTACATCCCCTGTGCTAAAAACGCATCCGCGGGGTTCAAAGCGGCAAACCTCATCCTCAGCAGCACCTGGCCCGGACCCGGTTGAGGATCCGGCACTTCGCCGAGGCGCAGCCTTTCGATGCCATCATAAGAATCCATCAACCAAGCACGCATGCGCTCATCTCATTTTGACGTGGCTCCATGGCCGCCACAGTGATGACCTCAAGTGCCCGTGTGTATGATCGTATGGTTGCTCCTGGCATGCATGACATTGTCCTCATCGGCGTATCGATAAGGGTTACTGCTCAGGGACGGTTTTGGATTGGCACGGGCGGCGTCTTCTTAAAGTTGAAGAAGCGGGATACTAGAAGGTATGCCCATAGATGGTGGAGTACCGGCTCAGATTGCTTTTCGTTCACTCTCCTGTCTGAACAGGTAATCTTGAAGGCCGCGCCGGATGATTCCGTCCGAGAGTGAAGGGTACGTGCCACTGAGCGCCCTCTGTCCAACAGCTGTCACCAGTTCATCGCGATTGCAGATAAGTTCTCGAATGTTTTGATCGATGTCCTTCTTGCCCTCACGGAAGACCTCCTCTGCAAGATCCCAAATCTCCGGATGTCCGGCGATCTTTTCCTGCCGTTCGGCATAAAGAGTTATCGCCGCAATGACGAGAAGGTCTTCACCGATGATCTCGATCCGGTTTTGGCGGCCTTGGTCATCTTGAAGCGCTTGCCGATGGAACAGCATGGCATAGAAAATCGCCCGGGCGAGCCGACGACTCGCTCGTTCGACGAAAGCCAATTTAGGCCGGACCTGGGGATGTTGGAACTCAGATCGAGCCGGTAATGGCCTGCGCACCCACTGCCGCGCGTACCAGGGGATATAGAATCTCAAGAGATGTCGCAATTCTGTGAGCCGGCGAAGACCGGCCACCCGCTCGTCGACATAGTTGCGAGCCCGCTCAAGATGCGTGTTGAGGCCCTCGCGCGCGACGAACGGTCGCAAGACGTCCGTAGCTCCTTCGCCGATTCGATACATCTCGGCATCGCGCACCAGTTGCTCGACGCTGAACGTCGGTTCTCCGCGAAACCGCTTGGACTCTGCTGTTTCGTAACCCATGCCGCCGAAAATGATCTGGGCGTCTTTCAAGAACTGAATTGTCTGTTCCGAACAGAATATCTTGGCGATAGCCGCTTCGATGCGGACATCGTAGGTGTGTTGGTCGGCCATGCGCCATACGGTCGAAGCGAGTGCTTCCATGGCAAAGAGACCGGCAGCCATATGACCCAGCCTCATGCGCTGCGTCTGTCGCTCGCTGAGAGGCTTCTGAAAGGTCAGTCGCTGGTTAGCCCGATCGAGCGTCGGCTGCCACGCCTGTTTGGCCATACCGAGACAGATGGCTGGGACACTGATCGCGCGGCCGACATTGAGAATGGTCAGAGCATACTTAAGGCCTCGCCCGACCTCACCGATCACGTTTGCCGCCGGGATGCGGGCACCGGCGAAGGTCATGTGGGCGTTCTCAATGCCCCGGCAACCTTCGAACTGACATCGCTGCCGCACCAGGACGCCCGGCGTTTCCATATCGAGAACAAAGGCGGTGTGAACCTGCTCGTCTGCGCCTTTGCCTTCCGGTACCGGGACCCACAAGGGTCGCCCGTTGTGTATGAGCCGTTTCGCCGGCACCCGTGCGATCAATGTGACATAGCGGGCGATGGAACCGTTTGTACACCAGAGCTTTTCGCCGTTCACGACGAACGCCGTGCCGCTGGAATCCAGCACCGCTTCCGTCCTGATATTAGCGGCGTCCGATCCGGTATTCGATTCGGTGAGCGCGAAGGCCGAGATGGCTTCGCGGGCGACGAGCGGCAAGTACTTGTGTTTCTGTTCTTCGCTACCGAACAGAAGTATCGGCATGGCGATGCCGATGGACTGCGGCACGGCAACGGTCAGGGCCAGGATATTGCTCCAACTTGCCATGAGCATCAGCGCCCGCCCATAGTTCGTATAGGAGAAGCCCAGTCCCCCATACTCCGTGGGGATTTTCATGCCGAACGCGCCGAGTGCGAACAACCCCTTCAGCACGGAATCGGGAATCTTCGCCGTCCGTTCGATTTCATCAGGATCGACGTGCGTTCTGAGGAAGGTCTCCAACAGGGGGTGATATCGCTCCCAGGCGGCCTTCTGTTCCGGTGATTCTTCCGGCTGGAGCAGCAGGGAAAAGTCAGGCCTTCCCACATAGACACCTGCCATAAAACCGTGGCCGGTTACATGCTCCCGGGCTTCTTCGATTTGTTCAAGACCTTTGAAGAGGGTCGCCATAGGTTCTCCATCATGACGCCGTTTGCTGCAGGAGAGGCCGGTGTTGAATCTCCTCAAATCGCGCCGTGAAGTGGCGCAGCATCGGCGCCTCATAGGTCAAGGTGAGACCTTGAATCCCCTCGCGGCGGCGGTACAGCTCGATGATCGATTCTGCGACATAGGTGATCTGCATATTCGTATAGACTCGGCGCGGAATGGCCAGCCGCACCATCTCAAGTGCCGGATGGATCGTTCGACCGGTTGCCGCATCTTTCTTGCCGAACATCACTGTACCGATTTCGACTCCCCGGATGCCGTAGTCCCGATAGAGAGAGATGGCCAACGATTGCGCGGGAAAGTGATCTTGCGGAATATGTGGCAAGAACTCCTTCGCGTTGAGATAGACTGCATGTCCCCCTATGGGTTTGAGAATAGGCACTCCTGCTTGGTCCAATAGCTCGCCCAAATAGCGGACCTGTCCGACCCGGAAGCTCAGATAGTCTTCATCCAACACTTCGCGGAGTCCTCTGGCCATCGCTTCCAGATCACGGCCTGCCAACCCACCATAGGTAGGAAAGCCTTCGACCAGGATGAGCATGTTGGTGATGTCTTGCGCCCACTGATCATCGTTTAGGCTCAGAAATCCCCCGATGTTCACCAGGCCATCCTTTTTGGCCGACATGGTACAGCCGTCCCCGTAGCTGAATAGCTCTTGTGCGATGTCAAAAACCGACTTGCCCGCGTACCCAGGCTCGCGTTCCTTGATGAAAAAGCAGTTCTCGGCGAAACGGCAGGCATCGAAGAAGAGAGGAATGCGGTAGCGGCTCAGCAGCACCCGGGTCTGCCGGATGTTGCCCAGAGACACCGGTTGCCCTCCGCCGCTGTTGTTGGTGATCGTCAGCATGACCAGCGGAATGCAGCTCCGCCCGACACGATTGATCGTGTCCTCCAACCGGACAAGATCCATGTTTCCCTTGAACGGCAAGTCGCAGCTCGGGTCATAGGCCTCTTTGACCACCAGATCCAACGCCTGGGCTCCCAGATGCTCTATGTTCGCTCGCGTGGTGTCGAAGTGAATATTGTTGGGAACGCACATGCCTGGCTTCACCACCGTGGAGAACAGAAGATTCTCCGCCATGCGCCCCTGATGCGTGGGGATCACATGCTTGTAACCAAAGATGGATCGCACCGTCTTTTCGAAATGGTAGTAGTTCTTGCTGCCGGCATAGGACTCGTCTCCGAGCATCAAGCCCGCCCACTGGTGATCGCTCATGGCCGATGTGCCGCTGTCGGTCAAGAGGTCCACGTACACACTCTCGGCCGGCAGCTGGAACAGGTTGTAGCCGGCCCCGCACAGGAGTCGATCCCGCTCCTCGCGCGTCGTGCGACGGATCGGTTCCACCACTTTGATTTTGAACGGCTCTGAAGGAAATTTCATGCAACCGACCTCTTGAACCGTGCCAATTCCATGTTAAAGGCCTGCGGGCCTCCGTACTCAAAGACATACCGTGTCATGTCAAAGAGAGGAGCAGGATCCAAATCGCGAAGAAGATCCGGCTTCCATGTGATCTCCAACTGGTTGATCATCGTTAGAGCGGTCGGCACGCCGACCACGCCCAGCTGGACCTGGCCGTAGGATTGAGAAAAAATAAGAATCTCTCGGTCAAAAATGGCTGCGTTGAGGTCCTTCGCGGCTCCTTGGGCTTCATAATCTTCTTCGAACCGTTGGAAGGCGGGTGCTCGTTCAAGCTCTTCGCGGAACGCGAAGAAAATTTTGATGCCAGCCCGCTGCTGGTCGTCCATGACCTGGATGGCATCAGCCACGACCGACTCCTGTCGCAATTGCTCTCGCGTCAAGACCAACAGGCGGCGAATAACGACTCCGCGGTTGGCCGCTTCCTGGTTGGCCAGGAGATAGCTCGGATACAGGGCTTCGCCTTTTTTCCAGATGTTCCAGCGCTCCATGATCGCGTCGATGGAATTTTCGGCCGTCTGAACAAGCCGGACCGCCTCGGCGTTCGCCTCTGCGCCTTGATAGGTTAGCGTCTGCGTTTCAAGCTGGCGAAGTTCCCGTCCGATCGCTTCGACCTTACGTGGAATGTACTTGGGAGTCTTCGGAACGTGGAGCATGACGTCGACGGCTGTCAGCGCCAAAGTCCAGTATTCCTTGGCTGAGGAGGGAGCCTTGTCCTTCTGCGCAATCAACAGAAGTTCTACCGGATTTTTGTTGAGGAGTTTGGCAATCTTGATGCAGAGCTCGGGTTTCGGGATCTTGAGACCGCGTCGCATGAGATTGGCTTCCGGCTGGGCGATGCCCAGTTTCTCTGCCAACGCGTAATCGCTGCTGAGATCGAACCGTTCCTTGATGGCCTCAAGATACTTTGCGATTTCGGACATGCACTGCTCCTCCCAAGAGTTGGTCGCAACGTGTTCGCGCTAAGACATCATGCTGCGTGCGAGTGGCTCCTCTGTGGTTCAGGGTCGGGAGACCCGCTACGCTCTAACCCCATCCAAAAACCCTCGAGATACCCGAGGACGGCATTCATGCCGCACCGGAAGTCTGCTTTTTCCTGATCGGACATGCCATCGCTGGTCGTACCCTGCAGGGCAGCCACCGCATGTTCCATCGCTTCCTCATGTGTGGATTCGAGTTCTCGATGAAAGGTGAAATAAGTCATGTCCATGCGAGAGTAGTTGGTGGATTTCAGAGAGGTAAGACCGGGGATCAGGCAATCCCACATGGTGATAGCCATGTTTTCAAGGCCAAAGGATGCGCCTAAGGCTTTGGCGTGATTGCCGTCACTGTACAAACGTTCCATCCCCTCGATGTAGGCGCGGGTGGAGGGCAGCATTGGGCGAGACATGGCCTCATGCACATCGATGCCGATGGATCGCAAGAAGTCTCGATATAAGAGCTCGTGGCGATGTTTTGTCTGTCCATCGCCCAACTCGGAGTACAAAACCTTGGTCAGTTCATCGGCAACATTCTCGTCCTCGGTGTTCACGAGTTGAGACACCAGAATTTGAGGGAAGAAACGGGCAAAGCTATAGAACTCGATGGCGAATTCCTTCAACTCTGCGTCCGTCAAATTTCCCCGTTGAAAGCGATCGAGATACGAATTGTTGATGGCCCCGTGTCCAAGTACGACGCTTCTCATTTCTTGATAGAACGTCATCGGCCACCTCCTATAGAGAAGGAAGCGCATGGGCAATTGGAAGTGACGAATAAACCATCTTGCACTCCACGTGGATGATATAACTTTTATATTGTGTTATCAACTATTGTTCACAGTAGAACAAAGCATAGAGCGAATCTTATTCAGTATATTGGCACTAGTTATGCATAATCGCACTGTTACAAATTTACAGTTATGATAATGTTTTAATATTGAGCGATTGTAAATATATGTTATATTGTCCTTGCTCGAAGGTCTGAAACCAACCGGGATGGATGATAGTGTGATGAAGCAAGAATGAATTCCGCCCCGGGGGGAGAGGAGGCGTTACCATGGACCAAACAAAGGGGATTGATCACATCACGCTCTGCGTAGAGGATCTCGATGCGGCGGAATTTCTGTTCACCAAGATTCTCGGTTTCGAAGTGATCTGGTCGGCTCGCGACGTAGGCAGCGACAAGTCGTCGATGGACACGGTCGTCGTGCAGCGAGGCGCAGCCAGGGTTGCGCTTATGCAAGGTCGAGATAAAACGATGAAGTCGCAAATTACCGAGTTTATTGAGAAGTACGGGCAGGGTGTGCAGCACTTCGCTCTCGAGGTTGATGATATTCAGGCCGTGTGTCGTGAGTGGGAAACGCGCGGGGTGAAATTCAGCGGGCCATTGAAAGAAGGGCGAGACGGGTTTGGACCGCTGAAGCAGCGGTTTACTCATCCACTTTTCCAAAGCGGCGGGTTGTTCATCGAGTTGACCCAGCGAGCGCACGGAACGGAAAAGGCGAAGACTTTTGTCCGGAGTACGGTTGAAGCGCTCTACAAGGACATTGAAAGAGATCAGGCCTCCGGCGTTGAACGGACGATCATTGACTACCAATCACCCACGGTTCCCATCACGAAGAAGACGATGAAGCAGGCGTCATGAACGGAGTCTGACTCTGGGGAGGCCGGCCATGTATCTCAACAAAAAAGGCAAAGTTCCCAATCAGGCTCACGTCGGGATTCCTGAAGGGCTCTTTGAGGAGGAGCATGGGCGAGAAGGGTTTGCCGGCCCGGTCTCGCATTTGTATCGAACACATCCACCGACGGGGTGGGTGAAGATTGACGGGCCGCTGAAGCCGCGGGCCTTTACTTGTACCCAGCTCTCCACGACGAGCCCATCACATGCAACTGACCAACAGACTCTTGTGATGCAAAGCCAGGATGTGCGCCTTCATGTTTCGTATCGTGCGGAGACGATGCGCTATTTCGTTCGTGATGCGGACGGAGACGAAGTGTACTTCGTCCATCAAGGCAGGGGGAGATTCGAAACGGACTATGGAACGCTGTCATACGAACCGGGCGATTATGTGGTGATTCCCAAGGGCACAACCTATCGAACTCACATCGATGCCGGTCCTTCCCTTTTTCTTGTCATCGAAACCCCCGAACCTATCACGGTGCCGGATCGCGGGCTGCTCGGCCAGCACGCGCTTTTTGACAAGGGGGTTCTTGTCGCGCCTGAGCTCGGCACCGTGGAGCCTCCGGAGACGCAGGGCCAAGAATGGGAGGTCCGCATCAAGCGACAAGGCGACTCGACGCGGGTGATTTACCCCTTCTATCCAATGGACGTGATGGGGTGGAAAGGAGACTTGTGGGCCGCCAAGTTGAACGTGCGTGATTTCCGGCCGGTCACGAGTGCCCGCTACCATTTGCCGCCGAGCGTCCATGTGACATTCAGAGCCGGTGGGTGCCTCATTTCAACCTTCGTTCCGAGACCATTGGAAAGCGATCCCGAGTCACTCCGCGTTCCGTTTTACCATCGCAATACGGACTATGATGAAGTGCTTTTCTATCATCAGGGAGAGTTCTTCAGCCGCGCCGGGATACAGCCAGGAATGCTGACATTGCACCCACAGGGGATCCACCACGGCCCGCAGCCGCAAGCGGTGCAAGCCAGCAAGGGGAAGACTCAGACGAGCGAAGTGGCGGTGATGATCGAGTCCAAGACGCCATTCACAGTAGCGCCGGAGATGGAATCGGTGGAGCTGAAGGACTATGCGCTGAGTTGGAGTCGCCGATGAAACTGGTCAGTTTCCGGATCACAACTCCTGTTGGCACATTCACGAGGGTGGGTGCGACTCACCGCCAGAACGTTGTCGACCTGAACATGGCCTATACGCGGTGGTTGGGTGACCAACGCGAAGCGCAGCCGTACCGTTTGGCCAATGCTCAGGTGCCTTCAACCATGTTGGAGTTCCTCGAAGGAGGATCGTCGACAATGGCGGCCGCCCGACGAGCGTTCGACTATGTGGTCACGCTCGGTCCTTCGACCAAAGGCCCGTTTGGCGAGACGGTCTTTTACGGGACCAGCGAGGTTAAGACTACCGCTCCGCTTCCAAATCCTACTTCGCTCAGGGACTTCATCGCTTTTGAAGACCACATTGCCGCCACCTCAAGGAAGCGGGGCCAGCCGATTCCGCCGGAATGGTACAAAGCACCCGTCTATTATAAGGGGAATCACCGGACCATTATCGGGCCGGAGGAAGACCTGTCCTGGCCTTTGCACACGAAGAAGTTGGACTATGAGTTGGAATTGGCCTGTGTCATTGGACGCAAAGGCGAAGACATCCCTGAACAGGAAGCGCAAGACTACATTGCCGGCTATACAATCATGAACGACTTTAGCGCGCGCGATATCCAGTTTCAAGAGATGGCTTGCCGGTTGGGTCCGGCGAAAGGCAAAGATTTTGCGACGGCCTTGGGCCCGTGCCTCGTCACTCCTGATGAGATTGCAGATCTCGGCGCATTGACGATGGTCGCGAGGGTAAACGGAGAAGAATGGTCGCGGGGACGGTTCGGGACAATCCACTGGTCCTTCCCGCAAATGATCGCACATGTCTCTCGCGGCGAAACGATCTATCCGGGCGACGTGTTCGGCTCGGGAACCGTAGGCGGGGGGTGCGGCCTTGAAATGGATCGCTACTTGAATCCGGGAGACGTGGTCGAGCTGGAAGTTCAGCCTATCGGCGTCCTGAGGACGAGGGTGGTGGGTGCGACCAGGAGGGAAGGGGTATGAGCGTTACCATGGTTGAGCAGGCTCTTGCCGAGTTGGTGGAGCGGCACCAGAAACTCTACGACGGACCGGCGATCGATACCAAGCTCGAACCGGTTGTTCGAGCCGGTTCACATACCGGGTTTACCAATCGGGATGTCCTCCGCGTCCTCCGAATGTCCCGTTCGGTGTTCTTCGAGACTCACGTGGAGGTGGTGTCGGGCCATCACACGGCCACATATCTGCGGTTCGAATCCATCGCTCGTTTCCCGGAGCTGATTAAGCAACTGGCCCAGGATATGGCCGAGTGGATCGGGCGGACGTTTCATCACGATCCGATAACAGGCATCGTGGCCACCACCTCAGCCGCAGAGTTACTCGCCCGAGGGATCGCGGATCAACTTCACGATACGATGCGGTTGCGCGTGGCATTGACGCCCTATAGCTGCGAGACGGGGCGGATCGGGACGGACATCACGAGCGGCGCGATCAAATCCGGCGAACGATTCCTGGCGCTCAACGATGTCACCACACGTGGCAATTGCGTGAGCAAGCTCGGGAAAGTGATCACCGACAACGGGGGGCTCCTGGCCGGGATGATGGTCTTCGCGCGCCGCGACAGCGGCCAGTTCCCGCTGATGAACGAATTGGTTGCGCGCTATCCCTTCTACTGGACGACGGATCTTGATATGCCGCAATGGGAGCCGACGATCTGTCCTTTGTGCCGAATGAACAAACCGTTGCTAACCTGGAAAGACATGCCCGAACTCTAACGCTCGTTCCATCACTCTGCGAGGAGGGATACATGGATCTGGCAGACGTGACAAGGGAGATCAAGCGAGCCGATCTGCTCCAAATGTACTACTACCTCCGGCTCACCAGGGCCCTGGAGGATCGAGTGACGGCGCTCTACCGGCAAGGACGCATCGTGGGCGGGTGCTACACCAGCCACGGGATGGAGGCCATCGCAGTTGGCTACGCCTCCGCGCTGGAGCGAGATGATGTCATCGCCCCCTTTCATCGAGACATGGGAGCCTTTCTCGTTCGCGGATTCACGCCCGGAGAAGTTCTTGCCCAATACCTCGGCAAACGAACTGGACCGACTAAAGGGAAAGACGGCAATGTTCACATGGGGGATCTCAAGCGGGGCGTGATCGGCTTCGTCAGCCACTTGGCCGACAATCTGCCGGTTGCAACCGGCGTTGCCCTGGCGTTCAAGATCCGAGGCGAATCTCGTGTCGCGTTCGCGGGGACCGGAGACGGTGGAACCAGCCGCGGCGACTTCCATGAGGCGATGAACTTTGCGGCAGTGCGCAAACTCCCCGTCGTATTGTTCTGCAACAACAACCAATATGCCTACTCGACGCCACAGCGCTTGCAGATGGCGGTCTCTGATGTGGTCGATCGGGCCAAGGCTTACGGCATGCCCGGCGAGATCGTGGACGGGAACGACGTCGCTGCGGTCTATCTGGCTTCGAAGCGCGCCATCCTAAAGGCCCGCGCAGGCGAAGGACCTACATTTCTCGAGTTCAAAACCATGCGGATGCACGGCCATTCCGAGCATGACTCGGCCAAGTATGTGCCGCGTGAACTGCTGGAAGAATGGAAGAAGAAAGATCCGATCCTGAAAGCCGAACGACTGCTCACTCAACTCGGCTATGGCGATGAGGCGTATTTTCATGAAATCGGCGAGCGGGCCAAGAAAGAAGTCGAGGCCGGCCTGGAGTTTGCGGAGCAGAGTCCGCTGCCGGAAGGACCCGAGGTCCTGGAAGGAGTCTTTGCCACCGCGGATGAGGTGGAATCATGACCACAGCCACCGCCCAATCCGAAGTCACGTATCTCGAGGCCATCTCGCAGGCCTTGGACGAGGAGATGACCCGCGACGAGCGGGTATTTCTGATGGGCGAAGACATCGGCGCCTATGGCGGTGCCTTCAAGATCACCGAAGGCTTTCTCCAGAAATACGGCGAGTGGCGAGTCATAGATACACCATTAGCCGAATCCGGCTTTGTGGGAGCTGCCATTGGAGCCGCGATGATGGGCCTGCGCCCCGTTGTCGAAATGCAGTTTGCCGATTTCATCTCCTGCGCGTTCGACCAGATCACTGAGGTCGCGGCCAAGAATCATTATCGTTGGGGCGCCGCGGTGCCGATGGTCATTCGCGCTCCCTTCGGCGGCGGCGTGCACGGCGGTCCTTTCCATTCCGAATGTCCGGAAGGATGGTTCTTCCACTCACCGGGGATCAAGCTCGTGGCCCCCTCAACTCCATACGATGCGATGGGCCTTCTTAAAGCGGCCATACGGGATCCCAACCCCGTTATTTACTTCGAACACAAGTTTCTCTACCGGCGGATCAAAGCGACGCTGCCGCAGGACGATTACATTGTTCCGATCGGAAAGGCCGACGTCAAACGTGCCGGGAACGATCTCTCCATCATCACCTATGGCGCGATGGTTCATCTGGCATTGGAGGCCGCTCAGGTCTTGGCGAACGAAGGAATCGACGTGGAAGTGGTCGATCTTCGCACGTTGATTCCCCTCGACAAAGATGCGGTCTACGGATCGGTGCGCAAGACCAGCAAGGCCATCCTATTGCATGAGGATAACAAGACCGGCGGGATCGGAGCCGAGATCGCCGCACTGCTGGCGGAAGATTGTTTCGACTGTTTGGACGGACCGATCATTCGCATCGCTCCGCCGGATACACCAGTTCCGTTCAGTACGCCCTTGGAAGAGTTTTTTCTTCCGAAGACAAAAGACATTATTGCGGCAGCGCGGAAGTTGGCAGCGTATTGATTTTTGCGTAAGGCGTGAGGGGGCAGGCATAAGGAGGAGTTTCCTACCGCCTCACGTTTCACGCCTAACGCCTCACGGAGTTACTGTGGCGACTGAAATCATCATGCCGCAGCTTGGGGAAAGCATCGCTGAAGGGACGATCGTGAAATGGCTCATCCCGGTCGGAGGGGTGATTCAAAAGGACCAATCTCTCTTGGAAGTGGAAACCGAGAAAGTGACACTAGAAATTCCTTCACCGGCGACGGGAGTGTTGAGCGAAATTATCGTCCAACAGGGCGAGACGGTTCCCGTGGGAACACTATTGGCACGAATCGAGAACGCTCCTGCCTCCGAAGTAATCAACCGAGTCGGCGGGGTGGTCATCCGTCCCATGGAACCGGCTCTCGAAGGCGAAGATTATCATTCCCCTGCCGTCCGCCAACTAGCAAAAGAATCCGGAGTCGATCTCTCGCAGGTAAAAGGAACGGGAGCTGGCGGGCGAGTCACGAAGAAAGATGTTCAGGACTACATCACTCAAGGCGGAAGTCCGGTCAAAGCGGCAAGTCCTGCCGGCGAGCACTCAATGGGCGAAGACATTCTTCCCTTCACACAGATGCGCAAGACCATTGCCGACCGGATGGTCAAGAGCAGGCAGACTTCCGCCCATGTCACTACGTTCTTTGAAGCAGACTTTACGGGCATCACCAAATTTCGAGAAGGCCGCAACCTGACCTATCTACCCTTCGTGATCCGTGCGGTGACACGCGCCGCTCGAGAGATGCCGGTAGTGAACTCGTCCTGGAGTGAACAAGGCATCGTCATCAAGAAAGATATTCATATCGGCATCGCCACGGCGTTGGAGAATGGACTCCTCGTTCCAGTGGTGCGGGATGCAGATCGAAAGGGATTGACGCAGTTAGCCAAAGAAATAGCGGATTTGGCTGAACGGGCCAGGACCAAGAAATTGAGTCCCGAGGAGGTGCAGGGAGGGACATTCACGATCACGAACCACGGTGGATTCGGCAGCCTCTTCAGCACGCCGATCATTCACCAGCCGCAGGTTGCCATACTGGGGGTCGGAGCGATCCAGAAGCGGGCCGTGGTCGTCAA
>DATIFR010000006.1:0-1854 GCA_035455145.1 Nitrospira sp. | reverse complement strand
TTTCCATTTCTCCTCCGATACATTAATAAAGCATCATGCGTCAACGTTACCACAGAGACACGAGGACACAAAGAAAAACAGGATCTTGAAGAACTTCTTTGGGTCTTCGTGGTGAACTTTTATTACACGAACAGCGAACTGAGCGACGTCTCCTCATGGATCCTCGTAATCGCTTCCGCGAGGAGCGGCGCGACGGAGAGAACCGTCAGCTTTTTACATTCCTGGCGTTTGCTGTCGAGCGAGATGGAGTTCGTTGTGATCAACTCGGCGAGCGAGGACTCGTTCAGCCGCTGGATAGCCGGACCGGAGAGCACCGCATGCGTACAGGCAGCGTAGATGTTGCTTGCCCCGTTAGCCTTGAGCGCCCCCGCCCCCTCCGTGAGGGTGCCGGCGGTGTCCACCATGTCGTCCAGGACCAGGCAGTCGCGACCTTTGACGTCACCGATGATGTGCATGACCTGGGCGACATTCGGCTTGTCCCTCCGCTTGTCGATGATCGCGAGTGCCGAGCCGAGCCGCTTGGCGAAGGCCCGCGCGCGTTCAACGCCTCCGGCATCGGGTGATACAACCGTCAGGTTGTTGAACTTCTTGCTCTTGAGATAGTCGAGGAGCACGGGCGCGGCAAAAAGATTGTCCACGGGGATGTTGAAGAATCCCTGGATCTGTCCAGCGTGCAGGTCCACCGTAAGCACACGGTTGGCGCCCGCCGTAGTGATCAGATCGGCGACCAACTTCGAAGTGATCGGAACGCGTGGCTGAACCTTCCGGTCCTGTCTGCTGTACCCGTAGTAGGGAAGCACAGCCGTGATCCGCGCGGCCGACGCCCGTTTAAGCGCGTCGATCATGATTAGAAGCTCCATGAGGTGCCGGTTGACCGGGCTTGACGTGGGCTGCACCACGAATACATCCATGCCGCGCACATTGTCAACGATCTGCACGTTGATCTCTCCGTCGGAAAACCGGCCGACCACAGCGTTCCCGAGCGGAAGGTTCATCCTCTGGCAGATCTCTTTTGCCAGCGCTATGTTGGCATTCCCGGAAAAAATCTTGATCTCTTGACCTCGTAGTTTCACCATCAGACCCCTTCTTTCAGCACACTGGTTCGGGGACAGGGAGTCGAACCCCGATAAAAGGCTTCAAAGGCCTCTGTCCTACCATTAGACGATCCCCGAATCGGGAGCCAAAGCCGCACAAGGTTCGACAACCGGATAAGACATGAAAAGGATAGGCGCGTGCCTATCCTCTCGCATCGATTCAGAATCGGCAAAACTTACCATGGTAATTCTGGAAGTGAGCCATTCCCGGAGCCTGCCCCGGGAAGCTTCAATTACTGCTTTGTCTCGCCGTCCTTTGGAGCCTGCTCCCTCTTCGTGGGATTTGCCAATTCCCGCTCGTATTCCGCAAGGACCTTCTGTTCGATCAACTTCCTCGTCTCGCTGTTCAGCGGATGGGCGATGTCTTTGAACGTCCCGTCCTTCATTTTCCGGCTCGGCATTGCAACGAACAAGCCGGCGTTCCCGTTTATCACACGCAGGTCACGAATCAAAAACACGTTATCGATCGTTATGGTCGCATATGCTTTGAGCCGCTCTTCGTTATTGACCGGAAATACCCTCACCTCGGTAACGTCCATATGCTACCTCCTCGTGGTGTCACCTTGCTTTCTGATGGAGGTGCGCGCCGTCACACCCACGGCGCCCTCGTTTACACCAGGTGCCCCGCAAACGGCGATTCGGTCAGTATTTCCGCCGGGAAGAGCCGCCACCCCGTGCTCGAGAGGTTTGATGCGGCAGCCCGGCAAGCGGACTCGGTCTCAAAGATGCCGAAGACCGTCGGCCCGCTTCCGCTCATCCG
>DATIFR010000005.1:0-17152 GCA_035455145.1 Nitrospira sp. | reverse complement strand
CGTTCGCAAAGTGATTCAAGTTCGCGGCGGCTCGTGATGTAGCTGTTGTGAGAAGGAGGTGTGGCTGCCACTGGTTACTCGGCTGGGCTATATGGACGATCTGGCGGGCGCATCGGTTCGGTATTGCTCAGGCTCAAGTATTCTTTGAGAAATTGATAGGCGTCAAGCATGCGGCGCAGTTCCGGTTCCATACGGCGATCGCCATTATTGGCATCAGGATGCAACAGTTTTGCCTTTTGTCGAAAGGCCGCAGTGACATCAGCGAGCGAGCTGCCGAATTCCACTCCCATAATCGCGTAAGCGTCCACCGCATTGTTGACACTTCCGGAGCTTTGGGAAAGGTCCCCCCCTCCCCCGCTCGCTGCCTTCAACATATCAGCGAGACTGATCTTGCGTCGCCGCCGCCGGGGCCGTTCTCTGATTTCACTATCCAGATCGTCCCAGCGATCTTCGACGAATTCGAGCCTGGATTCCAATCGCATGGCGCCGGAGAGATCTCGGACTTGCTCAAGCTCTTCCTCGATCTGGGCCAGTGACTTCACAATTTCTTCCAGGCCCTCTTCGACTCGGAAATAACTGTCGACCCGTTCCTGCATCATGCTATCCACGGCCACATCCATGCTGTCTTCAGTCTTTGAACGGAGCGAGCCAATCCGTTTCTGCATCCCACTCCGAAATTTCATGAACTTGCTGGTTGAAAATGGCATCGGGATCCACACGCTTAGGATAACGCGATGGCATTGTAGCACAGCCCTGTCGGGAGCCAGAAGGGAGAATCGAGGGAATTCGCGTTTCGTGGTCGAATCAGGATAAGCCCATCGCGCGAGGATTGGCTAGGACGGCGGTCTCTCTTCAGAGAATTTCGGTCGCCGGCGAGTGACACCGGTCTCGCGGGCCGCTGCTGCAACGGCACGTGCCAAGCGAGGAACGACTTCTTTGTCGAATACACTCGGGATAATGTAGTCCTCACTGAGGGCGGCTCGAGGAATCGTCTCAGCCAGGGCTCTCGCTGCTGCCAGTTTCATTGATTCGTTGATTTCAGATGCTTGTACGTCGAGTGCGCCGCGGAAGATGCCCGGGAATGCCAAGGCGTTATTGATTTGGTTGGGAAAGTCGGATCGCCCGGTTGCGAAAATGCGGCAATGCGAAATCGCGAGTGCGGGTGACACCTCGGGATCAGGGTTGGCCATCGCAAAAACTATGCGATCCGGTGCCATGAGGTCGAGGTCGTCAGCCGTCAACACGTTGGGGACGGAAAGGCCGATGAACACATCGGCGCCTTTCAACGCATCCCGCAAGCTACCCTTCGGTCGATGCGGCGTGAGGCAAGAGGAAAGGTCCGTCCGACAGGCGCGAAGCTGGTCTGCCTCTCCAGAGAGGATGATACCTTCTTTGTCGCACCCGAGCAGATGGGAGGCGCCGGCGGCCAGCAACATGCGGCAGCAGGCGGTTCCAGCGGCACCTAAGCCGTTTACCACTATCCGGACATGCTCGATATGTTTTCCCAGAACCGTGAGCGCATTCGTAAGGGCTGCCAGCAAGACAACCGCCGTGCCATGTTGATCATCATGCATGACCGGAATGTCGAGCGAGGCTTTGAGCCGTCGTTCGATGTCAAAACAGCGCGGAGCGCCGATGTCTTCTAAATTAATGGCGCCGAATCCCGGGGCGATGGCTTGCACGGTTCGAACGATTTCATCGGGGTCTTGGGTGCCAAGGCAGATCGGCCAGGCATCGATCCCGGCCAGTTCCTTAAAGAGCATGGACTTCCCTTCCATGACAGGAAGTGCCGCCTCAGGCCCTAAATTTCCGAGACCCAGCACGGCAGATCCGTCCGTGACGACGGCGAGGCTGTTACTCTTCGTGGTAAAGGCATAGGCTTTCGTCTTGTCTTTGGCAATTGCCTGAGACACCCGCCCGACACCGGGGGTATAGACCATTGAGAGGACATTGCGCGTGGAAATGGGGAGTTTGCTCTGGACCTGGATCTTTCCCCCAAGGTGGAGGAGGAAAATACGGTCCGAAGCGGAGAGGACGGTAACTTGCGGAATTCCCGCCAAGCGCTTGAGAACCCGATCCCCATGGGCTTCATCCCGCACGTCGAACGTGACGTCTCGTACCATGCGGTCGGCTGTGGCCGATACTAAGTCGACGGCGCCTAGATTCGCCTCCTCTTCCGCCAATGTGGCAGCAACCTTTGCAAACATGCCAGGTTTATTCGCAAGTTCGAGACGAACTGTAAGGCGATAGTTTGAGTATGGACCGATGTCATTCATACGAACCACTCAGACGGCGAGATTGCCTTAACCATACCACAAGGGTGTGTTTTTGAGGGAAGAATGTCGAGTCGAATACTCCCGAACGAAAGAATCTCGGATTGACAAGACAGGGAACATTTCGATACCGTATCCGCCGTTTGCCTGATGGTCAGGCAAACATCACATCACAATTTCTATAGGGGGTAGGGAACTATGAAGCGCATGTTGATGGCCATCATGGCAGTTGCAGTTGCAGTGACCTTCAGCGCCCCGGCGTTCGCGGGCGAAGAGAAAAAGGACAAGAAGGACGAGAAGAAGGGCGGCCACGTCCTCGTGTACGGTGAAGAAAAGAAGGATAAGAAGGACGAGAAGAAGGGCGGACACGCGGACACGTTCAGCGAAAAGAAGGACGAGAAGAAGGACGAGAAGAAGGGCAAGTAATTTCGAAACCCCGTCTCGACTCCCACTCGATTCCAGCTCCAGCTTCGAATTGAGGAAGAGCCTATGGTCTTCGGACCATAGGCTCTTCTTTTTGGTCCGTTGATCCTCGTTTCTGTCGGATGCTAAGGTGACATCATGTCGTCATCATCCGCGTCACGCCCTCCCAATCGGCTCATTCACGAAACCAGTCCCTATCTCCTTCAGCATGCCTATAACCCGGTCGATTGGTATCCCTGGGGACCGGAGGCCTTGAGGCTTGCGAGAGAAAAGGACCGTCCCATCCTGCTTTCTATCGGCTATTCGGCCTGTCATTGGTGTCATGTGATGGAGCATGAGTCATTTGAGAATGAGGCGATCGCCGCGCTCATGAACCGCCACTTTCTCTGCATTAAAGTGGATCGGGAAGAACGACCGGATCTCGATGAAATCTACATGGCTGCGACCGTGGCGATGAATCACGGCCAAGGCGGTTGGCCGATGACCGTGTTTCTCACGCCGGATCAAGAACCTTTTTTTGGGGGGACATATTTCCCTCCAGAGGACCGATGGGGACGGCCAGGATTCGGCACATTATTGAAGAAAATTGCCGAAGTGTGGGAAAAAAATTCATCAGACCTCCGCACGCAAGCCCGTGAGCTCACGGCGCGATTGAAACGCGAGTGGCAGGCTCCCGTCCCTGTTTCGATCAGCGCTGAGGTTCTCGACGAGGCGGCTAACGCTTTTAGCCGGGAATTCGATTCCCGTTTTGGAGGATTCGGCTCCGCACCGAAATTTCCTCCGGCAGCTGGTCTCTCACTCCTCCTTCGATGTTACCGCAGATCAGGCGACACCGAGTCGTTGCAGATGGTGACGAAAACGCTGGATGCCATGGCCGCGGGCGGGATCTACGACCACATCGGGGGAGGTTTTGCTCGTTATTCGACCGATGAGCGGTGGCTGGTCCCGCACTTCGAGAAAATGCTCTACGACAATGCGTTGCTCGTCAGAACCTATCTCGAAGCGTATCAGGTCACCAAACAACCGTCATATCGTCACGTCGTCATAGACGTGGTGGAGTACATTTTGCGGGAGATGACTGACTCCGAGGGAGGGTTTTATTCTGCAACCGATGCCGACTCGGAGGGCGTAGAAGGTAAGTTTTTTGTCTGGACCCCCAGCGAAGTTCGTGCTGTTCTCCAGAACGATGAAGATGCCCGCCGCATCTGCGCCTGCTACGAGATCACCGAGCAAGGAAACTGGGAGCATACGAATATTCCCAATCGAATGCGACCGATCGAATCGATCGCGCAGGAGTTGGATGTGACGGTTGATGAACTACAGGACACGATGCGGCGGGTTCGTCCCCTGCTTTATGAAGCACGCAAACAACGGGTGCCTCCTGCCTTGGACGACAAGGTCATTACCGCCTGGAATGGCATGATGATTTCGGCTATGGCCGAGGCCGGTCGTGTATTGGGCATATCGCGCTTCGTCGATGCGGCCCGTCGCGCGGCAGACTTTCTTCTCCGCGTACATCGAACCGCTGAGGGTCGCATGCATCGGACCTCTCGGAAAGGGCATGCGCATCTCGATGCCGTTTTGGAAGACTATGCCTACTTCGGAGAGGGACTCGTCGATCTTTACGAGGCCTGCGGAAACGAGTGCTATCTCGCGGCTGCACAGGAACTGGCGGCGCGAGTGCTCGAGGCGTTTCAGGACCGCGACCAGGGGGGGTTTTTTACCACATCGGAACAACATGAATTGCTCATCCTGCGTGGGCGAGAGGGCGCCGATGGTGCGACGCCGAGCGGCAATGCCGTGGCAGCCTCCCTCTTGGCGAGACTCTCGTTTCATTATGACCGTCGGGATTTTCGAGAAGCGGCGACGGCGGCGGTCCGCGCGTACGGAAAACAGATGGCGCGATATCCGAGAGCATTCGCAAAAAGTCTCGCCGTCGTCGATTTTTTAACGGAAGGCCCGCTCGAGCTCGCGTTTGTCGGGAAGAAGGATGATCCTGGGTTGGCTGCACTCTGGCAAGCGACTTGTGAAGTGTTCTTGCCTAATCGAATCATTGCCGTAACGAACCGGGTTGACGGCACATCCTCCCATCCCCTCCTCACCGGGAGAGGACTAGTAAACGGTCAAGCCGCCCTCTATCTTTGCCGAAACTTCGCGTGTCAACAACCGTTGACGCATCCCTTGGCAGCGGAAAAGGCGCTTCGAACTACAGCTACGCAAATCGCTCAGGGCTCTCGTGGGACGAGATTGCAGGGGCGGTTGCTTGCCGGATACGCGACCAGTGAAGGAACCGCACGGTACGCCGTTCGTCTGGTGAATCAGCCACGAATATCCGGGAAGTTCGAACATGGCTATGTGTCGTTGGGTTCGACAGGACTGACGACATCAAAGTTGGGATTCGGCTGTTATCGTGTGGACGGAAGTGATCCAGAGCAGGGTGCCGCCCTTGCAAAGGCCCTTCAAGAGGGTGTGAATCTCGTCGACACATCGACCAATTATATGGATGGCGAGAGCGAACGCCTGGTCGGTTTCTTGCTGCGTGACTTGATGGCAAAGAAGGCCCTTGCCCGTGAAGAAGTCATCGTGGTTTCAAAGATCGGGTACGTGCAGGGGCACAATTTGAAAGCAGCGGAGGCGCGCGAACAGGCCGGCCGACCTTACCCTGAGATGGTGAAGTACGGTGAGGGTATTTGGCATTGCATCCATCCTGAGTTCTTGGCCGATCAACTGGACGCGTCGTTGGATCGCTTAGGATTGGAAACGCTCGATATCTGCTTGCTACACAATCCGGAATATTTTCTGTCCGAAGCGGCACATCACGGCGGATCCAACGTAGCTGAATTGCGGGATGAATATTACCGTAGGATCGCGCAGGCTTTTGGCTATCTAGAGTCCCAGGTTGCAGCGGGCCGCATCCGTTGGTACGGAGTTTCCTCGAATACGGTGACGAGCGTTGCGACGGATGTTGATGCCACATCGTTGTCTCGCCTCCTCGAGGCAGCAGGGAAAGCTGCGGCATCGCAAGGGCATCAACGACATCACTTGGCCGTACTGCAATGTCCCATGAATCTTTTCGAGTCCGGAGCGTTGACGACAGCGAATACAGGATTCGAGCAGAAGGACACCGTATTGCAACAGGCCCGACGGGAACAAGTGGCAATACTGGTTAATCGCCCTCTCAACGCGATGCCGATGCGGAGCGCCGGAGTATGGCGACTGACGAACTTTCTTCTCGATGGGGATCCGGTCGACATCGAGGAACAGCTCCGAATCGTTGGCATATTAGAAAACGAGTATCGGACAGAGATTGCCCCGGCCATCCCGCATAGCGGAGAAGGGATGGCGCCGGTGGATTTCTTCAACTGGTCAGCAGAATTGGCACAGATCAGGCTTCGTCTCCAGGGATTGGAACATTGGGATCAGATCGAACATCAAATGATAGCGCCACATGTGAATCAAGTGTTGCAGGCGATCCCTCGGCTCCTCAACGGAACAGCTGCCGAACGATGGGAGGCTTGGCGGGATCGGTATATTCCACCTCTGCTTACGCTCCTTCGCGGATTGCGTCGTGAATCGACCGAGAAGAGTCAGATCCGCACGGGAAAAATCATGGTGGCAGTCGACCCCCTTCTGCCGGCACATCGACAGATGGAATCATTGTCGAGGAAGGCGCTCTGGGTGTTGGCAAGTACTCCCGGCGTGACGTGTGTCTTAAACGGGATGAGAACCAGTCGTTATGTGGATGATTCGCTTGCGGTCTTGGGATGGGAACCGCTGAAAGAACCGGCCTCTGTCTATGAGCGGGTCAAGCACGTTGTAGAATCAGCCGGTTAAATTCTGCCTCTCAAGTTGCGGGTTCTTCTCACTTGGAGGCACGAAGGCGATCTTGCCAAGATTGGATGACCCCACCGACCCAGGATCGTTGCGTTGAGACCGCGGATCTCTTCACGGATATTCGTTTTGTGCTCAACTGCGTGATACGGTTTTCCACATCTCTGTAGTCCGGATCTTCACGCCTAATCCATCGATAGGCTTCCAGCGTTTCGGCAATGCGTCCCAGCGATTCGAGCGTTCGCCCGAGCACATATAGAATCTGAACGGTTTCCTTCCTCGATGCCTGCGGCGATTTGAGGGCATTTCGGAAGGCCAGCACGGCTTCTTCATAGCGACCGCTCGACTTGTAGCAGAGACCGATTTGCGCGTAGGCTTTGAGGGCATAGGCACGGTCTCTGGCCGCTTGATCGAGTTCTTCAATGGCTTGCTTGAACAAGCCGGCTTTCCTCAGCGTGATGCCCCGCTCGTACTGCTCCGCTCCATCGATCCCTTGCTCCCTCGTGATATCTGTGGGGACGGTCTTAGGAACGGTAAGGTCAGGCATGGTGCTGGTCACTCCTTAGTATTAGTCTTCTAGCAAAACATGGGCCACTTGAACATGCTTCGCAGGTTCTGAACTGTCAACGAGTTAGGCATGATTGTCTCGACATACCGTAGAGAGAATGAACCGGACCGTGCATATTTCGTCCATCGGTCGTCAATGAAGAGTAAGAGCTGGGAGGCGGGCTGCTACCGGTTACGTCAGAAGTGTACCTCACGGAGGGAGGTGCGATGCTCTTGAAACCAATGAATGGTTTTCTGAAGTCCTTCGCGGAGTGAATGCTTGGGCTGGAAGCCAATGGTTTGTTTAATACGGCTGATGTCCAAGCAGCGACGTGGCTGGCCATTTGGTTTTGTGGTATCCCAACGAATGTGACCTAGATATCCGACTTCTGCACCAATGATGCGGGCGAGGTTTTTGATCGACACTTCTTCTCCTGTTCCAAGATTGAGAGGATGTGACTCGTTGTAATGCTCTGCAGCTTCCAGGATACCCTCCGCGGCATCCTCCACATAGAGAAACTCTCGCGTCGGCGTTCCATCACCCCACAGGACAATGTCAGGCCGACCGGCTTGCTTGGCCTCAGCGCATTTTCTGATCAAGGCTGGAATGACGTGGGAAGTCTCTAAATCAAAATTATCACGCGGTCCGTAAAGGTTGACCGGGAATAGGACGATTGAATTGAAGCCGTATTGCTGGCGATAGGCTTGAGACTGGACCAGCATCATTTTCTTGGCGAGCCCGTACGGCGCGTTGGTTTCTTCCGGGTATCCGTTCCATATGTCGTCTTCTTTGAATGGAATGGGCGCAAATTTCGGGTAGGCGCAGATTGTACCGATCGCCACGAATTTCCGGAGTCCCTGTTGCCGGCCGACTTCGATGAGCTGGGCGCCCATCATCAGATTGTCATAGTAAAATCGCCCAGGATTGGCCTGGTTGGCTCCGATACCTCCCACGCGTGCGGCCAGATGAATGACGATATCCGGTCTGGCATCGGCATAGAGGCGTCTCACGTCTTCCATCCGAACGAGATCGTAGTCTCGGCTCCTGGGAACGACGATCTCCGAGCAGCCCCTTGCTCGAAGTTTCTCGACAACGAAGGAACCGAGGAAGCCTGCCCCACCGGTAACGACCACGCGTGTATCGCTCCAAAAGCCTCGCATGATTACGCCTTCCCCCTCGTGCCTTCCAATCGCTCCCGTTCCGCGGCCAGATCGGCGTCCACCATCATGGCAATCAATTCTTGGAATCCAACCTTCGGCGTCCATCCCAGTTGGCGCTTGGCTTTGCCGGCGTCTCCGATGAGCAGGTCCACTTCAGTGGGGCGGTAATACTTCTCGTCGATTTTCACGTGTTTCTTCCAGTCGAGTTGCAGACGATCAAATGCGAGTTCGAGCATTTCTCGAACCGTATGGGTTTCGCCGGTCGCGATCACATAGTCGTCCGGTTGGTCGACCTGCAGCATCATCCACATGGCCTCAATGTAATCCCCGGCAAATCCCCAGTCCCGCTTGGCGTCCAGATTGCCAAGGTAAAGATCCTGCTGGAGACCGAGCTTGATACGCGCGGCGGCTTTCGTAATTTTTCTCGTGACGAACGTTTCACCACGCCGGGGAGATTCGTGATTGAAGAGAATGCCATTGCAGGCAAACAGATTATACGCTTCGCGATAGTTGACGGTGATCCAGTAGGCATAGACTTTTGCCGCCCCATAGGGGCTGCGGGGATAAAAGGGAGTGGTTTCCCGCTGAGGCACTTCGAGAACCTTCCCGAACATTTCGCTGGATGAAGCTTGATAGAATTTTGGCTTCAATCCAGACTCCCGGATGGCTTCGAGAAGACGAATCGTGCCAAGACCCGTGATCTCTCCGGTGTATTCGGGAATGTCAAAACTCACACGAACGTGACTTTGCGCACCGAGATTATAAATCTCATCCGGCTGAACTGTTCGGATGATGCGGTTCAGCGAACTGGCATCGTTGAGATCGCCATATATTAAGTGCAGCCGTCTTTGAGGCACGTGCGGATCTTCATAGATGGGATCGATGCGGCCGGTATTAAAGGAACTGGAGCGTCGAATAATGCCATAAACCTGGTAGCCCCTTTTGAGAAGAAATTCCGAGAGATAGGAACCGTCTTGCCCCGTGATGCCGGTGATCAGTGCTTTTTTCACAACGAATCTCCTTTTGTTGTGCGGAAATTATGGATCGAATCCCGAGGAATGTCCACTGACTCGATTATCTCAACTCTTATTAGTCGGGGCCTTGGTAGGCTGAACCCATCCTGCTCGGGCATCGAGCCACGGAACGGTGGGACGTCGGCTTGTAGGCCCCTGGCCGTGTGATGCAAGGACAAGGAAATGACATCTATTGCACCCCGCCGGTTGCCGCCTTACAATGCAACACCAGCTGGGAAGTGGGTCCAACTAAGGTGCCATTATCATGACTTCGCGCCGAGCGCTCATCCTCTTCGTTGTCATAGGAACGACGTTTTTGATCGCTCATACGATCAATGCAGTCATTGCGGAGGCGTTGTTCGTGCCGACAGGCATCTCATCGCCGCAGGCCCTGGTTCAGCCAGAGGTTGCTGCTGATCGTTCCCCCTTGGCCTTGGCCGAACAGATTCGAACGAGCGGACTGTTTCCGCTTCCCGCCAATCCGATCGGAATGGCGGGATCTGAACCCGGCGCAGTTCGCCAAACTATGAACGTAGCCTCCAAGATCAAATTGCTCGGCGTCGTCGTGGGTGACCGAGAAGGGGTTTCTGCAATTGTCGAAGAGCTTGCCAGCAAGCGACAGCTCTTCTTCCGATTGCACGACCGGATACCGGACATCGGAGAAATCAGCGAGATTCGGCGCGGGGGAATCCTCATTCGCCAGGGTGACCAGCAGGAATTGCTGGCGCTTTCCACGGGCCTGCCGGACAAACCTCCCTCGGCTCAAGTTGCCTCGGCCTCTCCGGCAACATCCACCGGAGGTGGGTCGATTCGCAAAGCCCTTGATCGTCGAGAAGTCGAGCAAGCGATGAATGATCTTCCCAAGCTCCTCTCGCAGGCCCGAGCGGTTCCCGTGCTTACCAACGGAGCGATGACCGGCTTCCGCTTGGATTACATTGCCCCAGGCAGCTTTTATGAAAAGATCGGCCTGCAATACGGAGACACGCTCAAGCAGGTCAACGGGGTTGAGATTAAGGATCCCGGAACGATGCTGTCTCTCTTTCAGCAGCTTCGCAATGAGCAATCAGTTAAGCTGGATGTTCTGCGCAATAATCAGCGCACGACCATGACGTTCGATATTCGATAAGCCGGTCGCTTGCCGGTGCCGGGGGACCCCTCTCTAACCCCCATTCAAGTTTTTTCCCATCCCGAGAGCTTTGGTTGCGAGGTTGTGGCCTTGGCGGCCGCTCTTCTTGTTGCTTGTCAAGGTTGGCAAGAGAGGAGTAATTTATTATATTTCTATATGTTACGTGGTCCCTCCTCCCCGTCCGAAGGCCAACATGGCCTTGGAAGTTGGTTCGATAGACAAAGACTAGGAATGTGGCTAAACAACCTCACATAACCAGACCGTTGCTCGGGGCGATTCTCGAGCAAAAATTCGGTTTGTCGGAAGCCAAACTGCTCGAAGCCCTCAATGTCCAGCAGACGAAGGGAGGCCGACTGGGAGAAGCTTTGCTCAGAATTCGTGCGATCGAGGAGGATCTGCTTCTCCAGGCGTTGGCGATCCAATTTGAAATGCCGTGGCTTCCGCATCTTGAAGTGAGTCAGGTCGATCATGAGTTGATCCGGAAAGTCCCTATCCATTTCGCCCGCCGCTATCGCGTTCTTCCCTTGAAGGTGGAAGACGGCGCCATCGTCGTGGCCACCACCGACCCGTTGGAAACCGCTGCGCTCGACGATTTGCGCCTTCTGCTGGGCATGCCGGTGAAGGCAGTCCTGACCAGCGGCGTGTCTCTCATGAGCTGCCTGAATCGGGCCTATGATGAAGTTGCCAGCCCAACCGGTGCCGAACAAGTGATGGAGGACATCGCCGCCAGTGAAAATTTGGACCAACTCGCGCACGAACTCGACGAGCCGCAAGACCTGCTGGATGCGACGGACGAAGCGCCCATTATCAGACTGGTCAATTCGGTCCTCTTCCAAGCCGTGCGACAGCGGGCAAGTGATATCCATTTTGAATCCTTCGAACGGGGGCTGGTGGTCCGGTATCGGATTGACGGCGTGCTCTACCCGATCTTGACCCCACCGAAGCATTTACAGTCCAGTATCATTGCCCGTCTCAAGATCATGGCCGGCTTGAACATCGCTGAAAAGCGGCTCCCCCAAGACGGACGCTTCGCCATTCGCACGGCTGGTAAGGATGTGGATCTCCGTGTGTCAGTATTACCAACCTCGCATGGTGAACGGGTGGTCTTGCGGCTGTTGGAGAAGGAAAATCGCTTGCTGAACCTGTCCGAGATGGGCTTTTCACCGGATCATCTGCGCACGATTCAGCAGCTCATTCAATTGACGCACGGGATACTTCTGGTAACGGGCCCTACAGGAAGCGGGAAGACCACCACACTGTACGCGGCATTAAGCGAGATCAACGCGCCTGACAAGAACATCATTACGGTCGAAGATCCGGTGGAGTATCAACTGCTCGGCATCGGCCAAATGCAGGTGAACCCCAAAATCAATCTGACCTTCGCGGCGGGACTCCGGTCGATTCTTCGGCAAGATCCCGATGTGATCATGATCGGAGAAATTCGCGACCGTGAAACGGCCGAGATTGCAATCCATGCCTCGCTGACGGGGCATCTGGTCTTCTCGACGCTGCACACGAACGACGCAGCCAGCGCGGCCACTCGATTGATCGACATGGGAATCGAGCCGTTCCTCGTGGCGTCTTCTGTCGTCGCAGTACTCGCGCAACGACTGATTCGAAAGGTGTGCCCGGATTGTAAGAAAGCGTATCAGCCTGAGGATGAGGAACTGATTCGGTTGGGTGTCGTGCCGGGCAGGAACAGGCCCACGTTCTACCGGGGGACCGGTTGTCCGGCCTGTTCCCAAACCGGGTATCGCGGCCGCACAGGGATTCATGAACTCCTGGTCATGGATGACGAGATCCGCCGGCTGATCGGGAGCAAGGCCGATTCCACATCGATCAAGCATACGGCCATCGCCAAGGGAATGGTCATGCTCAAAGAAGTCGCTGTCGAAAAGATCTTTGCCGGCGTGACCACGACGGAAGAAGTCATGCGCATGACGCAGCAAGAGGTCGAAGTCTGACGCCATGCCGGTCTACCACTACAGGGGATACCGTGCGGACGGCGGCTCTGCCACCGGTATCATCGATGCCGAGAGTCCGAAAGTTGCTCGCCTCAAATTGCGCAAGGATGGTGTGTTCCCCACCGAGATGGCGGAACAGGAAGGGGCGAGCAAATCGATTACAGCATATTCCGGCAGGAGTCCGATTGCCGGAGTAGGCCGCTCCGCTACGCTCACCGTGAACGACGTCGCCTTATTGACCAGGCAAATGGGCACGCTGCTTGTCGCAGGTCTTCCGCTCGTGGACTCGCTGGGCGTGCTGTTGGATCAGTCTGATAAAAAAGGGATCAAGAGCCTGCTGGCTGACGTGCGGGAAGCCATTCGTGGCGGCGCGTCGTACAGTGCGGTCCTCGAACGCTATCCCAAGGATTTCTCGCCGATCTATGTGCATATGGTTCGTGCCGGCGAAGCCAGCGGCGCGCTGGATCAGATTTTGTTCCGCCTTGCCGAATTCCTTGAGAAGCAGCTCGCCCTGAAGAACAAAGTGACGAATGCGATTCTCTATCCGGCAATCATGCTGGTGGTGGGGACGCTCGTGCTGTTTTTTCTCGTGACATTTGTCGTGCCGAAAATCACAGCGGTGTTTGAGCATTCGAAACAGGCGCTGCCATGGCCAACCGTTGCACTCATGGAGATTAGTCACTTCTGCCGCGACTACTGGATGGTGCTCTTGGGGCTCGTCCTGGGAAGCATCTGGATGGTTCGCCGGACGCTGCGGACGGAAGCCGGTCGGACCATGGCTGACCGGATCTTGTTGAGGATTCCCCTGATCGGTCAGGTTGCCCGCATGGTGTCCATCTCAAGGCTGGCCAGCACGTTGGCGACGATGCTGTCGAGCGGCGTGCAGTTGCTCGATGCGCTCGACGTCTCGAAACGCGTCATGAACAATCGCGTGCTCGAGCAGGCCGTGGAAGAGGCCAGACAGAATATCCGCGAGGGAGAAACGATTGCCGAGCCGCTGAAGCGAAGCGGAGAGTTTCCTCCGCTGGTCACCCATATGATCGGTGTCGGTGAGAAAAGCGGTGAGATGGAGGAAATGTTACGGCGAATCGGTCAAATCTATGACGGGGAAGTCGATCGAGTCATTACACGATTTACCTCCTTGCTCGAGCCGGTCATGATTGTGGTGATGGGCGTGGTCGTGTTGTTCATCGTGGTGGCCATCTTGCTTCCCATTTTCGAAATGGGCCAGATGGTGCGGTAATCGTTTGAATCGAAGGAGGCAGCCGGTGGGTGTACATACGCGGGCGGAGCGAATCAGTAAGCGGCTCCTGCAATCTGAACGGGGATTCACGTTCATCGAGATCATGGTCGTTGTCGCCATTTTGGCGATTCTGGCAGCGCTGGTCGTACCCCGGATCATGGGACGTACCGACGAAGCCAAACGCACGGCGGCGAAGGTCCAGATCCGCAACATCGAAGGCGCCTTGCAACTCTATAAGCTTGACAACGGCGTCTATCCTTCGACAGAACAAGGATTAAAAGCTCTGGTGGAGAAACCCTCGGTCGGCGTGATCCCGAAGAAATGGAAGCTCGGCGGCTATCTCCCCAGTCTGCCCGAAGATCCCTGGGGCAATCCCTACAAGTATCTCAGCCCGGCACCGCTCCAACAGGGACAATATGGGCAGATGAAGGGCGATTACGAAATCACGTCATTGGGCACGGATGGCGAGGCCGGCGGCGAAGGTATCAACGCCGATATCACGAATTGGAATCTCGACAAAGATTAAGGGAAGCGGCCTGCAGCCTATGCGAATCAATGGTAGAGGAGTTGCGCGCGATCCAGGCGGATTTACCTTGCTCGAATTGATCATTGTTCTGTTTCTGCTGGGCGGGATGTTGAGCCTGGTCATTCCCCGTCTGTCGATCGGAGACAGTCTGAGCAGTGTCGGGCGTCGCTGGGTTGGTGCGTTGAAGTCATTTCAAGAGATGTCGATGGTGACTCAGAAGACGGTTCGGTTGTATGTCGACATCGACCGAGGAATGTACTGGCCGATGGTGCTGGAAGGAAATCAGGAAAAGATTCCACTCGATCCGACCTGGGCCACACCGATCAGCCTTCCCGAGTCGATTCGGTTTACGGATATACAAGTCGGCGCTGCAACAAAACAATCCGGGCGGACGGAACTGTTTTTCTACCCGAACGGGCGCATCGATCAGGCAACCATGCATCTGGCTGATGCCGACAACAACATTATGGGAATTCTCATCGAGCCGACCACGGCGCTGATTCGGGTGTCCGATCAGCGCATCGAACCGCCGAAACCAAGGACGATCCCCGACCGAATCAGACCCTTGCTTCAGCCAACGCTTCAGCCAACCACGGCGGGGAAGCCTCTGCCTCTTCCATCCGGTGTCACGAAATAAGGCGCCTGACGAAGGACTGGTACGATGGAAATCCGATTGGATCATAACATGTTCATGGCTTCCCGACTAACGAGCAACCACGGATTCACGTTGCTTGAGGTGCTGATCGCGATCGCGATTCTTGCGTTGGCTCTGCCGGTGTTGTTGGGACTACGGAATTTTGACCTGGACTTGCATGCGAGAGCCGGCGATATCACTGCCGCGACTCTGCTGGCTCAGGAAAAGCTGGTCGAGGCGGAGTTGAGCCCGGCATTTCCGCTCGGTGAAACCAGCGGTGATTTCCTGAAGCCTCCGATTGGTTATCAAGCGCTCGGCGATATCTCCAATCGCGCAGACAAGTATCGTTGGAAACGCATCGTCACCACGACACCGCTGAATGCGGTGCGGGAAGTAAAAATACAGATTCTGTGGCAGGAAGGCATGTCGGACGAAGTGCTCGAGGTCAGCACCTATGTGTTCACGCCTGGCACATAGCTCTGAGCGAGGATTCACCCTGGTAGAGGTGTTGCTGGCCACCGCGCTCGTGGCGGTGATTGCCGCCATGGTATTTGGATCATTGCACCTCAGCACCCTGGCGATCGACAGCGCACGCAGCACCGCTTCGCGGGAACAGCTTCTCAGAAGCACCCTGCGCATCATGGCGGATGAACTGACCGCGAGCGTTTCAGTCCCCGTCGGCCCCTGGATGGGCTTGAATTCAGATTGGGAAGGTCAGTCGGCCGACACCGTGGCCTTTGTCACGCTGGGACAATTTCGCGGTGTGGAATCCAGTCAGGAGACGGAACTTGTGCGGATCGTCTATGCACGGGAAGGCGACCGACTGGTTCGTTTCGTCCGGCGCAACCTCTACGGGCTCACCGACGAGAGTGTCGACCAAATGCAGTTGGCGGCAAACGTGAAGGCCTTCAATGTTCGATATTACGACGGGCAAGCCAACGTCTGGTCGGATGATTGGGACGGACGTGCGCGGAACGCGGCGCCGAGCGCCGTGTTGATTGAGCTCACCCTCATCCAGGATGAGACGGAGTCGCGGACCTTTCGTCAGTGGGTGCCGGTGGGGGTGCGATCATGATCGGGAGGCTGAATTGGCCATCAGTTCCTGACCTCAAAAAAGAGCCGCTCATGTGGGTCGTGGTTGGGACTACAAGCTTTCTCCTGTTTTTGTTGCTCACGTTTCCCTACGGGGCTCTGCAGTCGAGAGTTCTCTCGGACATGACGAAAGCCACCGGGTGGGAAGTACGTGCGGCCGATTGGTCGCCGGGATTTCCGGTCGCAGTGGAGTGGAACGATGTAACCTGGACCAGACCGGGAGGCGGGAGCGTTCCCATCCAGGTGATGCGTCTGAACATCGGAATGCTTGGGTTGATCATGGGTCAGCATACTGTGAACGCGCTGGTGCAATTTGCAGGGGCCGGTCAAACGGGAACCGGGAAAGCAAGTGGAACCGTGAGCGCGTCGTCCTGGTCGTTTCTCGGGCCTGTGTCTTTCAAGGGGCATTTCCATCAAATTGATTTAGGCGCGGTAGCGAAGCCCTATGTGAGCCGAGGATTGTTACAGGCCGATATCGCTCATCGATGGGAGAATCACGGTCAGGAGGGCATTGTCTTCAAAGGAGACGGATCATGGAAAATCGAGATCAAGGAACTGGTCTTAGACCGGATTCCTCTCGGGACGGCAGTCGTTCCTTCCCTCAGTTTTAGTCGGGTTAATGCGGTGCTGAATTGCCGGGATGCCGTCTGTGATGTCGTTGAATTTAAAGGCGATGGACCTGATGGAACGGTTACGGCTTTGGGACGAATCCTTCTCCACCCGTCGTTACCAGCCAGCACGTTAGACCTCACGGTGACCGTGCTGGCCGGGGCTGGATGGGCTCAGAAAGCCGGGAATCTACCGATCCCCCCTCTTCCCCCGGGAACACCCCTCACCTTGAAACTGGCTGGATCAGTCGCAAATCCCAAGCTAACCTTGTAAAATAGCCATTCTGTGCGACAGGCCTCGACGGGCCGCCGCTGCAAGCGTGACAACCGAGTGATGATGCCATGATCGCCGAGTGTGTAGGTCTCGATATCGGACAGACAGCCATCAAGGCTGTTCGGTTCCGTCGGCGTTTGACCGGTCGGGAATCCGTCGAATATTTTCATCTCCCTCTCCCCTATGGGAGACCGGAGAGCACCGAGCCGGCTCGTCGCGCAGGATTCTTGCGCAACTTCCTCTGGCAGAATGGCCTCTATGGGAGCGGAGACATTGTGACGGCGCTCCCCTGCCAGGATCTCTTTATCCGTACACTTTCCTTCCCCTTCCGGGATACTGCAAAACTTGAACAGGTTGTTCCGTTTGAAGTCGAAAATCTGATTCCGATGGCATTGGATGACGTGGCGATGGGCAGTATGGTCATGCCGGTCAGGGACT
>DATIFR010000004.1:0-2168 GCA_035455145.1 Nitrospira sp. | reverse complement strand
TTCTTGGAGCCCATAGGCCAGCGACGCGGCGGTCGGTTCGTTGATGATACGCAGAACTTCGAGGCCGGCGATCATGCCGGCGTCCTTCGTGGCTTGCCGCTGGCTGTCGTTGAAGTAGGCAGGCACCGTGATGACGGCTTTCGTGATGCTTTCGCCGAGGTGGGCTTCCGCCCGTTGCTTCAGCTCCTTCAAGATCATGGCCGAGATTTGGGGAGGCGAATAGCTCTTCTCGCCGAGCTTGATGCGAATGACCCCGCCTTGTTCGGCAAGCGAATAGGGGAAGTAGGCCAACTCGTCCTGCACGTCGGCGAGACCTTTTCCCATGAACCGTTTCACGGAGTAGACCGTCCGTTCCGGGTTGCGGGTCAGGTGTTCTTTCGCAGCGTCACCGACAATCAGCCCGTTGTCGGTCATGGCCACGACGGAGGGAACCATGGCACGGCCGGTTCGTCCGGCAATTACCGTGGGCGTTCCCTGTTTCATGTAGGCCACGAGGGAATTCGTGGTGCCAAGATCGATGCCGACGATGCGTGCCATGATGTTTATCCGAGGGTCGCGACGAGGTCGTTGACGATGTTCTTGACGTAGGTGCGATTGGAGAGAATCTCTCGCATTTGCTTCAGCAGGCGGTCCCGCTCAGAACGAGCTCGGCTGGTTGCTTCGCCACGGTCTTGCAGCGCGTCCCAGTCGGTGAAGAACTGCTGGAGTTGTGCTTCCATATCCTGCTTGCGTTGTTCCAACATGTGCTGTTCCGCTTGGAGTTTTGTTCGAAGCTGCTGGGCTGCTTCCGACGCGCGATCGGTGGCCCGATACTCATCAAGCGTATCCTGGAGTTCGAGAATTTCCTCGAAGAGGTCGGCCGGAGGCGACGAGCGAATCTCTTTGACCGCCCCGGCTTCCAGGTCGAGCAGATATTCGGTCCGTTGAATCGGATCGCGGAGCGTGCGGTAGGCCGTATTGAGCATTGCGGCATTGCCGAGGCTGATGGCCTGCTCGGTTTCGCTCTTGTTCTGGTAAAAGTCCGGATGAAACGCGCGGCTGAGTTCGTAAAACTTGGCTTCCAGCTTGCCCGGATCGATGGTGAGCCGACGGGGAAATCCGAAGCAGGTAAAGTAGTCCGTCTCTTTCGAAACCGGTTGAACTTTCACGCAGCGTTCGCAGAAATACTCTCCGGACACCTCGGATTGACAGTGCCAGCACATACTTCTGGCCATCTGGAGTTCGCGGGGATTTATGCTGTGGGTGTGGCGATGGTCCATCACGCTACCTGTTCTGACAAGACAGGCATGGCGTCGTGCCATGCCTGTGAAAAAATGCTCTCCTCTAGCTGTCGTCGCTCATTAGGCCGAAAAGGATTCTCCGCAGCCGCAGGTCTTGTTCGCATTCGGATTGACGAACTTGAAATTCCCGCCCATCAAGTCTTTGTGGTAGTCGAGCTGCGTGCCTTGGAGGTAGATCGCGCTTTTGGCATCGACGATCACCTTGACCCCGTCAAATTCGTAGACCTGATCGTATTGACCGATCTTCTCGTCGAAGTTGATCGTGTAGCTCAGCCCGGAACAGCCGCCACCCTTCACGCCTAAGCGCAGTCCGCCTTCGGTAAGGCCCTGCACGTTGATGAGGCGTTTGACTTCCTTCAACGCCGCCTCCGTCAGCGTGATCACCGGAGCTTGGGTTTCAGGTTTGGCGATATCCATGGCGGACTCCTTTCCTCAGTCGTTACTTCGTATCGGCCTTCTTCTGGTAATCGGCCAACGCAGCTTTAATCGCGTCTTCAGCCAACACGGAGCAGTGGATCTTGACCGGAGGCAGGTTCAACTCCTGCACGATGTCTGTGTTCTTGATCTTCTGGGCTTCCTCGATCGTCTTGCCCTTGAGCCATTCAGTTGCGAGGCTGGAGCTGGCAATAGCCGAGCCGCAGCCGAAAGTCTTAAACTTGGCGTCCACGATGGTGTCGCCCTGGACCTTGATCTGCAACTTCATCACGTCGCCGCATTCCGGTGCGCCGACCATGCCCGTGCCGACCCCATCCTCGTCCTTCTTGAAGCTACCCATGTTCCGGGGATTATTGAAATGATCGACGACTTTATCGCTATAGGCCATGACTTCCTCCTTCGTTTCCCGCGCGATTCAGTGTGCAGCCCACTGAACGGATTTCAGATCAATAC
>DATIFR010000003.1:0-7798 GCA_035455145.1 Nitrospira sp. | reverse complement strand
CCTTCGAACACCCCGTACGGCGCATGGTGCTTGCGGCCGACCCGCACGTTCCACACCTGCCCGCCCGGGTTCACCTGCTCGATGAGCTGGGTGATCTTCACGTCGTAGAACTGCGGATACCCGCCGTAGGGCTTGGTCTCCACGTTGTTCCACCACATGTATTCCTGGCCCTTCGAGAAGAGCCAGGTCGACTTGTCAGCCATGGAGCAGGTCTGACACGCCAAGCACCGATTGATGTTGAACACAAAGGCAAACTGCCACTTCGGATGCCGCTCCTCGTAGGGATACAGCATCTTCCGTCCCAGTTGCCAGTTATAGACTTCGGGCATTGCGTCTCTCCTTTCCGTCAGGCGTTAGGCGTAAGGTGTTAGGAGAAGAGCCGGCTCTTCGTCCTGTCGCCTCACGTTTCACGCCTCACGCCTCACGGTTACACTTTGATCTTGATGTGTTCGCCCTTGAGCCACTTGATCATGAACTCGTTCTCCTGACCCGGCGTGAAGCCGGTCCGGACCGGTTCCCACGGACCCCGCGCCCCGATGCCGCCGTCTTCCGCCTTGGTGATGCGGATCAGACATTCCTTCGGGGTGGTATTTACTGCATGGTGGTCAATGGCATAGCCCCACTTGAATTTCCAGGCAATCGCGTGCTTGCCCGGCAAGCTGTCGGTCTGGTGCATCGGCATCAACCAGCTTCTGGTAAAGGACTGCTGCGCCCCGTACCGGAAGTTGGATTGATAGCCGGTGTCCACCGCGATGGCGCGTCCGTCCGGGCGCGTCTCGTGGCCTTTCACCGACTTCGCCGTCGACACGTACGGGGCGTGTTTCGCCATCGTCACGTGATAGGGAAATGCCGGATTGTACTTGCAGCGGATCATCAGCCGCGCCACCTTGTAGAACGGATCCGACGGTTTCCAGCCGCGGTACGGCCGGTCCACCGGGTTCCCGTCGACGTAACAGTAGTCGCCGTCGTTGATGCCGCGGTCTTTCGCCGCCTGCGGGTTGATGTGCAACTGGTGCTCGCCGACCCCCGGCGTCCGTTTATCCATGCGGTACGGATCGCCGAAGTTCGACTCGTAAATCTGCACCCAGTCGTTCACCGACCACTGGCTGTGCACCC
Source organism: Nitrospira sp. (assembly GCA_035455145.1). Taxonomy (GTDB): domain Bacteria; phylum Nitrospirota; class Nitrospiria; order Nitrospirales; family Nitrospiraceae; genus Nitrospira_C. The sequence goes on along the minus strand of DATIFR010000003.1, from coordinate 6,682 downwards.
GATGCCGGGTCTTCGGGGTGACGCAGTAGAACTGGTACCCCTTCTCCCACAACGGGTTCGCGTTCCGCTTGATTTCCTGCCACGGCAGCTTGATGTTGCGGATATGCTTGTCGTCGTGGTGCTGCGCCGTGATGGGAATCCCGTAGTCGTCCGGCCGGACGTACGGGTTGCTCGTGAAGATGGCGTTCGGCAGATACGGCGTCGCTTCCGGTCCTTCGCGGTGCACGACAAAATTCTCCCCGTACTCGATCGCCTCCGGCTCGATCCGATAGGTTTCGATGCGTCCGGATCTTGTCCATTGCGGTTTGCTCTCGTTGGTTTCCTCCCAGAGCGGATGGCGCGGATAGGTTCGCGTCATAACCATCCAGCCCTTCTCCGACTTCAGCATGATGTCCGCGCTGTAGCCGTAACAGGTGGAACTGGCGTCAAGAACGCGCTGCGCATAGACGTCCACTCGGTTCTGATACACAAAGTGGAACACTTGTCGCATCCGGACATCGCCCGTCATTTCTGTCAGTTTCACCGCGACCGCGGCGAAAGTATCGGCGTCGTTACGAGTGTCATACAACGGCCTGATGCCACCCTTCCAGATTTGAATCCACGGATTGGAGACCGTGGCGGTCATTTCTGGATACGTGAATTCCATCCAGCTGTTGCAGGCAAACGCGATGTCGGCATGATTCACGTCCGAGGTCATCTCGATGTCTTGGGTCACGATCATCTCGATGTTCGGATCGACGTTGCGCACCATGTCATAGTGGTGCTTGGCGTTGTTGAGAATGTTCACGTTCGTCACCCACCGGACCTTGCTGGGGCTCGGCATGTGGGTCTTCCCGGTGAACACCTTGCGTCCATACTTGGGTGTATTGACGATCAAGGCCGTATCGCCATGGTTCCAGTAGCCGACCTCTTCGCCGTAGTAGTACGACTTGGTCTTGATTTCCTTGCCATGCGCAGTGGCCTCGAGGGTTTGATTGAAAGGATCCTCGCCCGTGTGCACAGCCAAGCCGGCACCCGACCAGGGAGTGGCGTTCCAAATGCCGGCTTTGTAGTTGCCGGACCAGGTATGACACCCGGTGCCGAACTTCCCAATGTTCCCTGTCAAGGTCAGGACAAGCGCGGCCGCCCGACCCATTTCCGTCATGTGGAAATAGTGACAGACTCCTTCGCCGTTGTGCATAGCGGCCGGCTTGATCGTGCCCGAATCCCTGGCCCAACGCACGATCAAGTCTTTCGGCGCCCTGGTAATCTGATGAGACGTATCCAGGTCGTAATCCTGGAAGTGCACCAAGTACATTTGATAAATCGGTGAAACGTCGACTTCACGGCCATTCAGCAGTTTGACGCGGTACGTTCCCGTCAAGGCGGGATCGATGCCGGACTGCACGAAATGGAAACCGACCTGTTCTCGATGGAGGAATACGGCCTGTTTCTTCACCTGATCCCAGACCATGAATCCGCCGAGCCGTTCGATATGCTCCGGCTTCAACGCTTGAATTCGACCGGAGTAGCTCTTCGAAAAATCCGGGAATTTGAAATCAGGAATGACGTCGCGCGGATCCAGGTATTGCAATGTATCCGTCCGAACCAGCAGCGGCATGTCGGTGAACTGTTTGATATAATCGATATCCTGCATGTTTTCATCAACGATGATCTTGCAGGCGCTAAGAAACAGGGCCCCGTCGGTCTCCGGTCGAACAGGGATCCAGTAATCGGCACGATAGGCCGTCGGATTGTATTCCGGAGTAACCACCACGATCCGGGCGCCCCGCTCGATCGATTCGAGCTTCCAGTGGGCTTCCGGCATCTTGTTCTCGACGAAGTTTTTGCCCCAGCTGGTGTTCAGCTTGCTGAACCGCATATCGCTGAGGTCGATGTCGCAATTCTGCGTACCGTTCCACCAGGGATGTGACGGATCCTGGTCCCCGTGCCAGGTATAGTTGGAATAGTATTTCCCCCCCTGCGCTCGCTCAGGATCCACCTTGCGAATCCAGGAATCCAGGAGCGGCAGTACGCCACCGTTGAATCGCGTATTCATCATCTTTCCGATGATGCCGAGCACCGGCATCCCGGCACGGTGCTTGAAGCAGCGGACTCCAGCACCCTTCATCATTTCGATCATTTCAGGAGCATAACCCTGCTCCCTAAGCCGACGAGCGCCGGCTTCACCGCTATACCGGGTCGCGATGATGATACAGCCCTTCGCCGCATAGGTTGCCGCCGTGTCCCAGGACACCCGCATCATGTCGTCCAGGAAACGGGCCTCAAATTTGTACTTCCGTTTGACGTCCGGCGTGAGTTCCGGTGCCCCCGCGTCCATCCACTCCTTCCAGCCCTTCCGCATCAAGGGTCCCTTCAAACGATAGGGGCCATACACACGGCGATGGAAGGTATAGCCTTTCAAGCACATGCGCGGGTTATGCGCGAAGGTCCCGCGGTTGCCGTAGAGATCTTCATAGGTTTGGTGGTCGTAGTTCTGTTCGACCCGCATCACGACGCCGTTCCGGACGAAGGCCCGGATCCGACAACCGTGCGTATCATTCGGCGAACAGCACCATGTAAATGAGGAATCGTACCGGTACTGGTCGTGATAGACCCGCTCCCAGGACCGATCCGGGTAGTCACCCAGCGGGTTCCCGACTTCGATGACCGGCTGCAGCGCGGTCAACGCCAGGACTTTATCGGCCACCGCCACGGCGGCGACCGTACCTGCTGTAATCTTGAGGAATTGTCGACGTGATACATGTGATAGCTGCATCTCGAACACCTCCTACTTCGTGATAATCTTGCTGCTGTTACCTCAGCTTCTGCATGAAAGGCCAAGAGCCTTTCAGATCACCCCCCTTTCTTTCTGACGCTTGATACAACGCGACATAGCAGTCTCAGGACATAGCGGTTAACAGCACGTATGCTTTACAAGCGGCATGCCATTTGACAAAAAAATGTCGCATGGCATTCGTGTGCGCGATTCGTCGATAATTCAATCAGTTGGCGGGGAGCTAAATGGGATCGGCTGGCAGCATCAACCGAATCAAATAGAGGCAGTGTCAGTATTGCCTGACGCTCTTAGCATCTAAAGAAGCCAAGGGCGCGGATTGATAGATGATTCTTATGTCAGGAATCGATGACAGTTGTACATCGAGCGCGAAAGCTCTGAAATGGCGGGGCCTAACGCGCGAATTAAAGGATGAGTTGTCAGGAAATCATGACAGCTGATTGTCAGGTATCTTCTTTTACATATCGTCGCATGATTTCGTGAAAATAGGATCGCGGAAGGCCGGCCTCTTGCGCGGCATGCGTGACGTTTCCTCCATGATGGTCGAGCTTGCTCTTGATATATCGACGGCTGAAATCTTCTAACACCTTTTCCTTCGCTTTGGCGTAGGGCAGGGAGAGGTAGTCCTCCGTTTGGCTGCGTCTAGCCTGATCCGTGAACTGCAGCAGTCCGATGACATCGTCGTGACTCAGACGGTCGCCCTTCGCCAGCATCACGGCCCGCTCGATGACGTTGCGCAGCTCACGAACGTTTCCGGGCCAAGGATAGGCGATCAGTTCCGTCACCGCCGACGGATGCAAATCAGCGACGTACTTCCCGAATTCTTTCGTGTACCGTGTTATAAAATGGCGAGCGAGGAGGGGAATGTCCTGTGTCCGTTCACGCAAGGGCGGGACTTTGATTGCCATGACATTGAGCCTGAAGAACAAATCCTTGCGAAATTCGTTTCGCTTGACCTTTTCGGTGAGTTCCTGATTCGTAGCCGCGATGAACCGCGCAGCAATTTTCTTCGTCTGGACGCTACCGACTGCCCGCATTTCCCCTTCCTCCAGCACGCGCAGGAGCTTTGCCTGAAGCGGTAGAGGCAAGTCGCCGATCTCATCGAGGAACAGTGTGCCGCCGAATCCGCCTTCAATGAGTCCGAGCTTGTCCCCGACGGCCCCCGTGAATGCGCCTCGCACGTGGCCGAAGAGCTCGCTTTCGACCGTGCCCTCTGAGAACGTCGTGCAATCCACGACCTGGAAGGGGCCGTCTCGTTCCGCGCTTCGTTCGTGGATTGCTCTCGCGATGAGCTCTTTTCCCGTACCGGTCTCACCGATAATCAGCGTCGTGGACTGGACCCGGGCGGCGGCTTCGATCATGGCCATGACGTTTTGAATGGCCGGGCTGACGCCGACCAATTCTTTGAAAGGAGGACCGTCATGGGGCTGAGGCGGTTCGTAACGGAATAGAATCTCGGAGATCCGCATCGCGCGATGAATGCGCGCGGCGAGATCCAGCTTTTCAAACGGTTTCGTGACATAATCGAAGGCTCCGCACCGCATAGCCTCAACAGCAGTATCTACCGTATCGACCCAGCTGATCATGATCACGGGAATCCTACGGTCTCGCGCTTGAATGCGCTGCAGCAGTTCGATCCCACTCATTCCGGGAAGACGAATATCGGTGATCACTAAATCGATTCGTCGTTCATCAAGGATTTGTAACCCGCCTTCGGCGCGCGCGGCGATGACCAATTCGACCTGCTCGTCCTCATCGCGAGGCAGTTCCTCCTCCACGGTGCGGAGGAACATTTCGACATCTCCGCCGTTATCCTCTACGAGCAAGATGGTAAACACCTTGGCGTTCGCGTTAGGTATGGAGGGCATGCCGGTTTCTTGAACCGCTGGTGACGTGGTCTTGGTCATGACAACACCTCAAGTGGGCTAGGACGTTTGCACTCGATCTGCTGCGAAGGATGGCTTCATGGGTAAGACAGGAAGTCGAACGTAGAAGGTGCTTCCCACACCTGGACTGGAGTCAACGCTCACGGCCCCTTCATACTGCTCGGCCACGGTTTTCACGATCGAAAGCCCGATCCCGGAGCCAGGAATGTTTCCAGGTGCGAGCCGCTGAAAAGGGAGAAAGATACGGTCCGCCATCGACGGATCGATGCCGATGCCGTTGTCTCGAACGAACAAGAGCGGACCGCTTTCGCTCTCTATCGTGCCGATTTCCAGATGGGGGTCCGGCTGGTCACCCATGTACTTGATGGCGTTCCCGATGAGGTTCTCGAAGATCTGTTTGACATGAATACGTCGGCACCCGAGTCGCGGCAGCCCGGGGGCAATGGTTACCCGGATGTGCTTTTCTGCGCAGTCCGTTCTCAGAAGAGCTAACACTTCGCGGACGACCGCGTCGACATCGACGCTTTCCAGGGGGGAGGGTGCATGGTTGATCCGCGCGAGATCGAGTGTTCGTTCCGCCAAATGTGCCAGATCCTTGCCTTCCTTCTTGATCCAATCGAGATATTGGATCCCTTTGCTGTCCAGGCGCGGGCCGTAGTCCTGTTCGATCCAGGAAGCGAACTCAGCGACCCGGCCGGCCGGTCCTTTGACCTCATGGGTCAGTTCGGCAACGTTGCGTTCGACGGCCTGAAGCTTCACCCGTAAATTGTGCGACTCGGATTCGACCTCGTCGAACAAGCGGGCGTTTTCCATGGTAACTGCTGCATAAGACGCAAACTGCTCAGCGAGACGGATGTCCCATTCTGTAAATGTCCTCACCCTCGCTATGCTCAGGAGCACGAGGACACCGAGACACCCGTGAGGACCAAGGAGAGGGACGGCCACATAACTCTGTGCTCCGAACTCATCCCGGAATCGTATGGGTCTGTCCGGATAGTCTGAGAGATTATGGACCACCACAGGACGTCTGGTCTCGAACGCCTGATTCGAGAAGGGTGTTTCTTCAACGACGAGGATTTGTTTTCGAATCCGATCGAACGCTGTCCCCGACGCCGCTTCGACCAACCAGCACTCCATCGTCAAGTGGCGAGCCATCACCACTGCCAGGTCTGCATCCAGGGATTCGGCGGCGCGGTCCACGATCCGCCGCAATACCTCGTCGAGACCTCCGGGTCCGAGTATGACGATTTCCTGTCCTGTTGCATGCAGTGCTCTCATGTCTTCGATCTTTTGCCGAATGGTGCCCGCCATCCGCTCGAACGTGCGCGCCAGTTGTCCCAGTTCGTCCTGCGCGTGGACTTGTATCTGTGTGTGAAGTTCGCCGGTGGCGAGACGCTCGGCTCCCTCCGTGAGCCGTTTGAGCGGTTCGCGGATGATACGATGGAGGACGAACAGGGCCGCCGACATCAGCACGACGGAAGCCACGAGAAACCAGATTTGCAGGAGATAGAGCGATTGCAACCGGGCAGCCGATTCCCGCTCCAGCGATCGCACCATCTCGTCCAACCCGGCGACGAATTCATCCGCATGCACCACGTAGGCCTGCTGTTGGACGACAAGATTTTCGCCGGCGGCGCCCATTGCCAGTTCCAAGGCCGGCCTGAGTTGCATCGACCACTTGTCTTGAAGTTCCTGAAGCTGTCCTGGGAGCGTCGTGGCGATTTCGCCGATCGGTCCGTGGTCCGACGTTCCATAGCGCAGCCCTTCCAGCACCCGTTCCCACTGGGCTATCTCCGCTCGAATTAACTCGCCGATCTTCGGGGAGGAGTCGCCGGGCAGTTGTTGAACCAGAGAGGCCAACTTATAGATGCGCATGCGTTCAGACCCCGCCTGTTCGATGGCTTTGCTTGTCCCGATCAGATGCCTTGTGAGATTGGAGGTGGTGAGGAGAAAGGTTCCGAAGGTCAAGGAGAGAACGATAAAAATTGCTCCGACTTTGACGAGGATCGACACATGGTTG
>DATIFR010000002.1:0-1042 GCA_035455145.1 Nitrospira sp. | reverse complement strand
ACTGTGCGTTGGTCGGAGATTCAGCTTTGGTGCAAATCCCACATCTCCTAGGGTTAGGACCTAATTAATCGTCTTCGGATTCAAAGGTTTGGTCAACCGATTCGGAGGGCCAGACCCATGAGCGCAGATTTGTTTTGGTTTGACGATGAGCAGTGGTCGAAAGTGCAGCCGCATTTGCCGACCAACCAACGTGGTCCCGAGCGGCATGATGATCGTCGGATTTTGAGCGGGATCATGCATGTGCAGAAGGTGGGGTGTCGCTGGAAGGACTGCCCGAGCGAGTATGGCCCGCACAAAACGATCTACAATCGCTTCGCGCGTTGGAGCGAGCGGGGAATTTGGCAGAATATATTCGCCGCCGTTGCGGCATGTTCGAACACGCCCGAACAAGTGGCGCTGGACAGCAGCCATGTGAAAATCCACCGCTGCGCCAGCGGCGGAAAAGGGGGGCTCAGGCGCAGGCCATAGGGATCACCAAAGGCGGTCGAAACAGCAAGGTTCATGCGGTTGTCGACAACTTGTGTCGTCCCTGGGTTCTGGTCCTCACGCCGGGCAACACCGCCGACTGCGTGATGGCCGAAGCCTGCGTCAGCCTAATCCCCGGCGTCACGCAACTTCTGGCGGACAAAGGCTATGATACGGATGCGTTCCGCGCCTTCCTCAAGGACAACGACATCAAAGCGGTCATTCCCGCCAAATCAAATCGCAAGAAGCGCATCCGTCATGACAAACAAGCTTACAAAGGCCGCAACGTCGTCGAGCGCTGCTTCTGTCGTCTCAAGGACTTCAGACGCATCGCTACGCGCTACGACAAGCTCGCCAGAAATTTCTTCTCTGCCCTGTGCTTCGTCGCTACCCTGGCGTACTGGCTGTGACCTAATTGAGTCCGGACCCTAGGCTTGCTGCGGCCCGGCCCGTAAGCGCATTCACGTGCGTCCGCGATGCGCGATCGCCCGGCGGGTGGGGATCACAAGCGCGCGTGCAAAGGGAACGATCCCCACCCCGACCCTCCCCTTTTCAAGGGGAGGGAGCGCGCCGAATC
>DATIFR010000001.1:0-10305 GCA_035455145.1 Nitrospira sp. | reverse complement strand
CGTTGTGTCGTGAATTAACGGAACCTCACTGGAAACCAAAGGAGGGAATTGGCGATGCGAAAAGGATCACTGTTCGGTGTTTGTGTCCTCGTGGTTATCATGGCGTTCTCACTTTCTGGTTGGTCTCAGGCAGAGACGATCAAGATCGGCATAAACGCCCCGCTCACCGGCGATATCCCCAAGGTGGGCGAGGGCACGAAGTTCGCGGCTCAGATGTGGCTCGAAGATGTGAAAGCCGCCGGGGGTCTTGCGGCGGTGAAAAAGAAGTACACGGTAGAGCTGGTTCTCGAGGACAATGAGTCCAAAGCGGAATCCGCGGTGAAGGTCGCAACCAAGATGATTACCGAGGACGGCGTACTCGTCATGGTTGGACCTCAGGCCTCCAAACAAGCGATACCCGCTGGCGGGATAGCGAATAACTACAAGACGGTGATGATCAGCCCATGGTCCACAAACCCCGACACCACCAAGGGACGACCCTACGTTTTCCGTGCCTGCTTCCTCGATCCCTTCCAGGGTCCGGTGGTGGCCAATTTCATTTCAAAGGAGTTCAAATTCACCAAGGCTGCAGTCCTGTACGACGTGGCGAGTGACTACCCCAAGGGACTTGCCGAGTTCTTCAAGAAAGCCTGGGAAGACCAGCATGGCAAAGGTTCCGTCGTGGCGTACGAAAGTTTCACCACCAAGGATACCGATTTCAGCTCCCAGTTGACGAAGATCATCAATTCCGGCGCCCAGGTGCTGTTCACCCCCCAGTACTATAACGAGGTTGCCTTGATCGTGCAGCAGGCCCACCAGTTGGGGTGGAAAAAACCCATCGTGGGGAGCGACAGCTGGGGGTCGGCGGAAACGGTAAAACTATGCGGCAAAGATTGTTATGGGGCTTTTTTCAGTACCCACTACGCTGCCGCAGGTGCGACCGGGGCGACCAAGGCGTTCATCGACAGGTATAAAGCAAAATACGGTTACGTGCCCGACGATGTGGCTGCGCTCACTTGGGACTCCATGTTGCTCGTTCAACAGGCGATCCAGAACACCGGCGGGCTCACGGGAGATCTGAAAAAGGACCGGGAAAATGTCCGCGCCGCGTTGTCCCAGATCAAGAAATTCAAAGGCATCACGGGAGAGATGACCTTCGCCGGCGGAGGCGACCCGGTCAAGTGCGCGGTCATCGTCAAGATCAGCGACGCGGGCGAGTTCACGTTCTATAAGTCGGTCTGCCCGTAAGGGGCGCCGCCGGGATTCGTTTTTGGAAAGGCGGGCCAGAGCGGAGGCTCTGAGCCCGCCTTTGTTGAAAGGACCGGACCGAAGCGATGGTGATTTTCCTGCAAAACCTTGTCAACGCTCTCCAGTGGGGGAGCTTCTACGCTCTGATCGCGCTGGGATACTCCATGGTGTACAGCATCCTCATGCTCTTCAACTTTGCGCATGGCGATATCTTCATGGTCGGGGCGTACATCGGCTTCGGTATTTCCATCGGCCTGCTTGCGCTTTCCTCCTCGGGCGCCCTTCCAATGCCCAACTGGTTGATCCTGGTGTTGACCATCCTCTTTTCCATGTTCCTGACCTCTTTCGTGGGCATGATTGTGGAGCGGGTAGGGTATCGGCCGTTGCGGAACGCCCCCCGGGCCTCGGCCGCCATCACGGGCTTGATGATCGGCATCATCTTGGAAACCGGCAACCTGATCCTGATGGGAGCACGTCGGGTCAGTTTCCCGTCCCTGATCGAGACCGCAACCTATAACGTGGGTGGCGTATTCGTAACCAACAAGAAAATCATGATCGTTCTCGTGTCGTTGCTCCTTACCCTTGCCCTGCACCAGTTTGTCCGCAGGACGAAGTGGGGAATGGCCATGCGGGCGATGGCATTTGATTTTTCCGTCGTACCCTTGATGGGGGTACCGGTCAACACCGTGATCGCTCTCACGTTCGCGATTGGTTCGGCCCTGGCCGCCGCCGCTGGGATCCTCTTCGGCGTTGCCTACCCCGTATTGGATCCTTATATGGGTATTCTGTTCGGTTGGAAGGCGTTCGTGGCGGCAATCCTGGGGGGAAGAGGCTCTATCCTGGGAGCCACTCTCGCCGGCTTCTTGCTGGGGTTCACCGAAATCTTCGTGGCCATGGTCTTCCCCTCGACGTTGCGCGACCTGATCGCCTACTCCATCATTCTGCTGATCCTGACGTTTCGTCCTCACGGGTTTTTCGGTGAACCTTACAGTGCACGGTTGAGGCTCTGAAGTTTTGGCCATAAAGGTACGGACATCCCGGAATCTCTGGGCCTCCTATTCCCGGGTCCCGCTGCTGGGCTGGTTTTGCGGCGCCTTGATCGCAGTGACTCTGGAACGGTTCGCGGGCACCCCTATCGCATTGGCCTTGGGATTACCCAAAATACCGGTCCTGTTCGGTTTGGACATCATGTTGAAAAAGCCCATCCTGGTCCCCAACGCGATCCTTTACGTGTTTTTTGTATACGGATTGCCAATGGGAGTCACGACACGTTCCAGCATCTCTCTGACAAACCGGCTTGCCAGCCGGCTTATCCGGTTTCCGATTGCGATCACGGTGGCCGTCCATCTTGCATTGCTTTACACCACCTTGCATCTGTGGGCGGGAATCAGCGACTACCGCTCCCTCGTTCTCAAGCTCACTTTGATCGCCGTCATGCTCACCTTGAGCTTGAATGTGATCAACGGCTATATGGGCGAGTTCTCTTGTTCCCACCCCGGGTTCATGGCCCTGGGCGCATACTGCGCATCGGTGTTCACCGTGGGGCTGTTTGTCGATGATCGATTCTTTGGGGCCGTATTCCTCCCTCCGGCCCTGGGACCGTTCCTGTTCCCCATTGCCCTGATCCTGGGAGGATTTCTGGCATCCTTCGGGGCCTTGTTTGTCGCGATTCCCTCCTTTCGGACGAGAGGGGATTACCTCGCCATTATTTCCCTGGCGTTCCTATTCATCGTAAAGAGTCTGATCGAAAACCTCGAATTCGTTCGGGGCCCGCGGGGCTTGAGCGGGCAGCCGGATTGGGCCGACCTGCCCACGGTGTTTCTCTGGACCGTCCTCTGCGTATGGAGCATCAACAATTTTGTGCGCTCTACGATCGGAAAGGCCCTCAACGCGGTTCGGGACAACGAAATGGCGGCCAGCGCCATGACGGTCGACACGAGACGCACCAAGATCGTGGCGTTTCTTTTCGCAGCCTTCTGGGCCGGCGTTGCGGGAGGGCTTTTTGCCCACGTGCTGAGATACGTAAACCCGTCAACCTTCGGCATTCAAAACCTTGCCGAAGTCCTGGCGATGGTGTACTTCGGGGGACTGAACTCCGTTTACGGATCCATTGTCGGCGCCGTAAGCATCAGTCTACTCGGTGAAGCCCTCCGGCCTCTGGAGATTTTCAAGTGGATCATCATTCCGCTCCTGCTCATCCTCGTGATGATTTTCCGCCCGACGGGCCTGATCGCATTTAAAGACCTCGACGTCACGAGCCTTCTCCGGCCGAAACAGAATCACGGCGGAGAGGTGTGACATGCCGATCCTTCGGGTTCAAAACATGTCTCACGACTTCGGTGGATTGCGGGCCGTACAAAACTACGACCTTGAGATCGAAATGGGTCAGATCCGGGGGTTGATCGGGCCGAACGGTGCAGGAAAGACCACCATCTTCAACCTCCTTACCGGCATCTACACGCCCACGGAAGGGGAAATTCTGCTGGATGGCAAGAGAATCAACGGCCTTCCGGCTCACCAGATCGCCTCCATGGGCATCAGCAGGACCTTTCAGAACCTTCTCCTGTGGAGACACATGACCGTCCTCGAGCACGTTAAGTTGGCCACCTACTCGCGAATCCGGTACGGATTGTTCGGGGCCTTCTTCGGTACAACGAAGCGCCACAAAGAAGAGGCGGAGATCGAAAGGAAAGCATATACGCTCCTGGAAATGATGGGCATCCGCCACCTTTCGGACCAGGTGGTCCTCAACCTGCCCTACGGTGCCCAGAGAAGGGTGGAGATGGCCCGGGCACTGGCAACGGAACCCAGGATATTGCTGCTGGATGAGCCCACGGCGGGGATGAACCAGGAAGAGCTGGGTCAGATCATGGAGATCATCCGTCGGGTCCATGATGAGTTCGGGCTTGCGATCCTCCTCATCGAGCACAGGCTGAAGGTGGTCATGGAGCTCTGCGAGAGGATTCAGACCCTGAACTTCGGTGAGGTCATCGCCGAGGGCACGCCTGATAAGATTCAAAACGATCCCAAGGTGATTGATGCCTATTTGGGCAAGGAGAGCGTGATCTGATGTTGCTGTCCGTGGAAAATCTGCATGTTTCCTACGACAATATCAAGGCCCTTCATGGGTTAAGCTTCCGGATCGATGAGGGGGAGATCGTGTGCATCATCGGCGCCAACGGAGCGGGGAAGAGCACTACCTTGCGAGCGATTTCCCGCCTCGTCCCTGTCGAAGCGGGGACGAAAATGACCTTCATGGGCCGGAACTTGCTCAATTATCCTGCCGACAAGGTGGTCAGCGAGCTCGGAATCTCCCACGTCCCCGAAGGAAGACGTCTGTTTGACAACCTGACGGTCCTGGAGAACCTCCGGCTAGCCACCTTTGCAAGGAGGGACGGCAGAGCGATCGGGGAAGACCTGGACCGGGTATTCTCGATCTTCCCTCGGCTTTCCGAGCGCCAGAATCAGAAGGCCGGAACGCTGAGCGGCGGAGAGCAGCAGATGCTGGCCGTCGGGCGGGCATTCATGAGCGGCAGGAAAATCATGCTCCTGGATGAGCCCTCCATGGGGTTGGCTCCCTTGTTGATGAAGAGCGTGTTCGAGTCGCTGAAGGAAATCAATCGGGAAGGAACCACCATCCTGGTTGTCGAGCAGAATGCCCGCATGGCGCTCCAATTCGCAGGTCGAGGGTATTTGCTGGAGAACGGCAGAGTCGTGCTCGAGGGCAGGTCCGAGGAACTTCTCGCCGACCCCCGGGTCAAGAAAGCGTATCTCGGGGGGTGATCGCCGAGAAAAACGCCATCGGTCATCCTGCCCGTGCGGTGGCGATGGTATACTACGTAAACCGAATCTTTGAGATATCGGCCCGCTCTGTGGGAGGGAATTATGTCCTACGCGAGACCTCATGCGGGTGCGCATCCTGTAACGCATCATTGGAGAAAAATCACCGTCACGGATCTGGGATACTCCTCAGCCACCCGGGTGGAAAACGGGAAGTTGCTCATCGACAAAGGTGAGTTGACCGCCCTGTTACGATCCGATCCCAACATCAAAGATGTTCAATTGGCGATCGCCCGACCCGGGGATTCGGTTCGGATCATTCCCGTCAAGGATGTCATCGAACCTCGCCTGAGCAGGATCCCGGGGTATCCGATCTTTCCCGGGGTGTTTTCCGCATGGGATCCGGATTCCCACGGGATCCCTTCCGGGGAGATCGTGTCGTTGTGCGGGATGGTTGTGACCACCGTGGGATCGATCGTCGGCTACCAAGAAGGGCTCATCGACATGTCCGGCCCGGGCGCCCGGTACTCGCTCTTTTCCGGCAAACACCATCTGGTGCTGGATATTTCCGTAAAAGAGGGGACGGAACGGCACGAACACGAAAAATCGGTCCGGTTGGCAGGTTTCAAGGCATCCGATTATATCGCCCGATCCTCCTTGGACGGGTCGCTTTCCTCCGGCAGCCGCGAAACCCTGATCAATCCAATCGATCCGGAGTACCACGGTTCGGAAATATCCGACGGACGGAAAAGGAGGCCCAGAATCGCCTACCTGTACATGCTCCAATCCCAGGGCCTTCTGCATGACACGTACTATTGCGGAGTGGATGTAAAGAAGATGCTGCCAAGGCGAATCGTTCCTACGGAAGTGCTATTCGGCGCCATCGTCTCCGGAAATTGTGTCTCGGCGTGCGACAAGAACACGACATATCATCACCAGAACAACCCCATCATCCTCGATCTCCTACGCAGGCATGGGGTGGACTGGGACTTCGTCGGCTGCGTCATCACCAACGAAAATGTCACCTTGGGCGACAAACAGCGGTCGTCCACGCTGGCGGCCGAGCTGATCGTTTCCCTGAATCCCGACGGCGTCATCGTTTCCAAGGAGGGCTTCGGCAATCCCGACGCCGATCTCATGATGAACTGCTCCAAGATCGAGGCGCATGGCATCAAAACGGTTCTGCTCACCGACGAATTCGCGGGACAGGACGGCGCCTCGCAATCCTTGGTGGACTCCCACCCGAACGCCGACGCCATCGTTTCCACAGGAAACGCGAACGAAGTGATCGTTCTCCCACCGATGGAAAAGGTCATCGGCGACGACCGCGTCATCACGGAGCTGGCCGGCGGCTCCAGCAAATGCCGTCTTCCGGACGGGAGCGTCGCCATCGAGCTGCAGGCGCTGATCGGGTCCACCAACCAGCTGGGATTTGAAAATATATCCTCGAGGTTCAAGTAGATGAGCGACGCCTCCCGGAACGGGAAATACCGGATCGTCCATTATGTGAACCAGTTCTTCGGGGGTGTGGGCGGGGAAGAGAAGGCGGACTGCGAACCCTTCACGATACAAGGCCCGCAAGGCCCCGGCCGCCTTCTGGAGAAACTGTTTCGCCAAGGGAATGTGGATGTCGAAATCGTCGCCACGGTCGTCTGTGGCGACAGCTATTTCGTCGACCACCAGGAAGACGTCCTTCGTGAACTGATCCCATTGATCCGGGGATACCATCCGGACCTGGTCGTTGCCGGGCCGGCGTTCAACGCTGGACGATACGGCATAGCCTGCGGCGGCATCTGCTCGTCGCTGCAACCGCTTGGCATCCCTGCCATCACCGCCATGTTCAAAGAGAACCCCGGTGTGGATCAATACAGAAAGACGGCTTTGATCGTCGAAACCGCCAACAACGTAACCGGGATGGAGGAGGCGGTCCGGAAAATGGTCCGGCTCGGCATTAAAAGGCTGCACGGCGAGGAGATCGAGTTCCCCCAGGCCGAGGGGTGCTTCGAACAGGGCATCAGGAAAAATTATTCCCATACCGAGCCGGCATGTGAACGCGCTATTGCCATGCTCCTTCGGAAAATCAACGGGGACCCGTTCGAAACCGAATACCCGATCCCCTTTTTCGATCGTGTCGATCCGCGGCCGGCCATTGCCGACCTGAAAGGGATCACCATCGCCCTGGTCACCTCCGGCGGCATCGTTCCCACGGGGAATCCGGACCATATCGAAAGCTCGAGTGCGTCCAAATACGGGAAATATTCCCTTGAAGGGCTGGAGACACTGGATGCCCGAACCCATCAGTCCGCTCACGGCGGATACGACAACACCTATGCCAACGCTGACCCCAACCGGGTGCTTCCCATCGATGAGATGAGGGTTCTGGAAAAGGAGATGGGATTCAAGCGGCATCCTTGGTATTACGCCACGGTGGGAAACGGAACCTCGGTGGACAACGCCCAGAAATTCGCGAAGGAGATCGCGGTCGAGTTGATCCGGGACGGGGTCCAGGCCGTCATCCTCACGTCCACTTGAGGGACCTGCACTCGTTGCGGGGCAACGATGGCAAAAGAGATCGAGCGCGCCGGGATCCCGGTGGCGCACATCTGTTCCATCATCACCATATCCCAGACGGTCGGCGCCAACCGGATCGTTCCGGCCGTCGCCATTCCCCATCCGCTGGGAAACCCCAGGCTGCCGCTGGAGGAAGAGAAAGAACTGCGGCGGAACCTGTTGAAGAAAGCGCTTGCCGCGCTTCAGACGCCCATCGAAGAGCAGACCGTTTTTTCATGACACCGACGAAAGGCCGGGGTTCCCCCAGATGAGTCCGGTACAGCATCTCGCCGAAGTCAACGAGGGGGATTTCGAGAAGGAGGTAATGGAGGCAGGGATCCCCGTTCTCGTGGATTTTTTTACTCCTCCGTGTGCCCCCTGTAAAGCTCTTGTTCCCGTCCTGGAAAGAACAGCCAGAAAATATCCGAACGTCAAAGTCGTCAAGGTCAATGCCTGGAACAACCAAAGCCTTTGCGCAAGGTGGAAGATCGTGGGTGTTCCGGCTCTTCTTTTTTTCAAGGGCGGACAAAACGTTCTTCGGATCGACGGATTCGACGACTCGACCGAAAAGCGGATCGAAGACGGCTTGAACGGTGTTCTGGAGAGCTGAAGTGAATGCAAGCCATGTCATCTTCCGGAAATGTTCCAATATCCTCGTACATCTTCCTGATTTCGTCCGTCACGGCTCCAAACCATCCAGGGAAATTAAAAAGCATCCGGAACTGGAGGGAAACATACGAAGCCGATTGAGGACCTACCCGGAAGCCGTGAGTTACGCTCCCAATCAGGTCTTCATCGGGAACATGGAGCCGGACACGCTCCGAACGTTGAAACAGCCGTGGTTCCAATATCTCCTGGATCGTGACGGCGCGTTCGGCCGCTCCGGCCCCTTCGGGGAGATCATGCCTCAGGAGGAGTTCTACGCTCTCTTGACGGCGGCGACGGATGAATCCTCTTACGACCTGGTCTGGCTGGAAAGTCGGTTTCTGGCCGAAACCGTGTCGCCGGCGATCGCAAAGCATCGCCTGTGTAATTCCGCCGATCTGCTTCAAAAGCTGCGTCACGGAAAGACGATGGAGGAGATCCGGAAGAAAATAGACCAGGACCGATCGTTGCCTCTTTACCATCAGGATGTCCTGGTCGGATGTTTTCAGCGGCATCATGACGAAGACGAGTCGCTGCAGGCGCTCGTGCTGATGGAAAATCTGATGACCAAGGCTTCGGCATTTCTGGCGCTCCGGAATCTGCTCGATTTCGCGAACTGCGAAGCGTCGGCGATCGATTTCATCATCAGCTGTTCGGAAGAGGCGGCCGGCGACCGGTACCAGCGCGGCGGCGGCAATCTCGCCCGCGCCATCGGCGAAATGGCCGGGTGCCGGAACGCAATTTCCTGTGACGTAAAATCGTTCTGCGTCGGCCCCCATTACGCCATTCTCCATGCGGCCGCTCTGGTCAAGGCGGGCCTGTTCCGGAAGGTAGCCGTCGTGGCCGGAGGGTCGCTCGCCAAGCTGGGAATGAAATTCCAGGGCCATCTCAATAAAAACATGCCGGTTCTGGAAGACGTGATCGGGGGAGTGGCATTCCTGGTAACCGAAGACGACGGCGATTCACCCATCCTTCGGCTTGATCTGTTGGGGAAATACCCGATCGGGGCGGGAGGGTCGCAGCAGCGCATTCAGGAGAGCCTGATTCTGGAGCCGCTGAAAGCCCACGGATTGAAATTGACGGACATCGACCGCTATGCGACCGAACTGCAGAATCCGGAGATCACGCTGCCGATCGGCCAGGATGATATCCCCCTGAAGAACTATCGGCTCATCGCGGCGTTGGCCGTTCAGCAGAAGGATATCGAAAAGTCCCAGATGAACGAATTTATCGAGAATAGGGGGTTGGTCGGCTTTGCCCCAACGCAGGGACATATCCCTGCCGGGGTCTCTTACATCGCGCATGGAATCCGGGAAATCCTGGAGGGGAAAAAAAAGCGTATCATGATCGTAGCCAAGGGAAGTCCGTTTTTGACACGTATGACGAACCTGTCGGACGGTCTGTCCTTCGTCTTGGAAAAGAATCCGAAAAATGCGGAGGAAGAGAGAGATGCTTGAGGGGAAAAATGTGATCGCATTCGGGGACGGCCAGGAGATCAAGGCAGAGTCACTGAAAAAGTGCCTGGAGGCGGCCGGGGCGAAGGTTGTACTGGTTCGGGATGCATGTTTCGTCTGAACAGCCGCCCTGGCGCTTGACTCGGCGAGTCAAGAAGAGATCAAGAAGGCTGCAGATGATCATGGGCCGGAGAACCTTATCGTTGTGTGGGGGGTCACCAACGAACAATATCTCGAAGTCGGCTCCATGACGGTCATGGAGGGCGACCCCAGCTGGTCCGGCCCCTTGGCGGGAGAGGCATTGCACCTGAAGGTTTATCATGTCTTGGAACCGGAAATCAAAAATCACATTCCTCCGGATGTGTACGAGGCAGAGCTGATGCTTCTGGAACTTGCGATTGGTGACGAAAAGATCAGGAAAACGATTGCCATGATGGAGGGGTTCCGCGCTCAACGGGTAACCAGATGAGTCGGTTTCGTTTCGGTTGCGACCGATGGTCATTGGAGGGCGACCGTCGGATAGGATCCTTTAGATTCTGCCCCCTCTTTTCTCTCGGAACGAAGTTATTCCTTATGGGCTGTGGAGCGGGAAACTACGTATATATTTTTCTAAATTGGGCTACGATTGCGCAGGGATGGACATCTCCGA